>JAOZPR010000025.1:0-8954 GCA_029932645.1 Candidatus Aenigmatarchaeota archaeon
CGAACGCTACGGCGCATACAGCACCAGCTTCCTACGGCCGAGACGGTTTTTATGATTAAACTTTCTAGAAGTTAACTAGAGAGCCCTTAACATAATAAGATTGCATACTCGTAGCACTAAATTTTTTTTCTTCCTCCTCTTCATGCACATGACCAAAACGAGCTTTTATTTTTTTTCCTGTTTTCTTGTTAATTTTCCTTAAGGCAGTGTAATATTTCTTGTCTCCAATGTCCTTCCCATGAATTTTTGATATGCTAGTGTTTGCAGGGGGAACGTGAGAAAATATTTCATCTGGTGGATCCTCAACAAAATCCTTAATCATAGAAATTCTGTCCTCTTTAGATACTTCCCCTGGTTTTAGTGGTTTATCGCCTTCACAGGCATTAGGATAATAAAAAATTTCAGTTTCTCCAAGAACTTCCCTTTTTCCTGGTTTATACATTTTTTCTCCAAAAACATATTGCAAAGCTTCTGGGAGATCTCTGTTTCCATGGACTATCCTTATCTGACCTTTTTTAAGAATTTGGTCTTGTAAAGCCTCCTTTAGTTTTTGATAAAAAGTGACTGCATCCTTATAGTGCTTATTTTCTAGTTTAGAACTATTATCTTCAAGCTTCTTCAGATCTTTTTCCAATTTTGGAAATGCTAGCTGGTCTATCTCTCTTAAACGTTTCTTTGCTGGTATAATTTTCTTTAAATCTCCTGTCTTATATGTTGCGATTATTTTATCCAACTCAGATTTTGAAGACACATCCAATCTAACATTATAAAACCAACTGTTAGGCAACAAATCACCAAGAATTGCCACGCCGTCTACATTTGATTCAATTTTTGGTATTAAGCCATGTGTATCTGCAATGATTTTATAAAGTAACATATTTCCACACCTTTCAAAAAACATAATTTAAAGACAAAATAATTTAAACACTATAAAACCTTCTTTAATTCGTCCTCAGAAATTGGGCCGTGTCTCCTGATTCTCAGGCCATCGAAAACATCGGCGACTGTTGTTGGTTTTGCCTTTGGAATTTTTCCAGCGTCCAAGATTAGGTTCACCTTTCCATCGAATATCTCTATCAGCTCCTTTGAATCATATACAGGTTCTTGGCCACTCATATTTGCCGACGTTGCAACTACGGGCCTACCGAATTTTTTTGTTATAGCCATTGAAACTCCGTTACCAGGTATTCTAAAAGCGAACTCCTTCGGGTCGAATATGTCTGGAATCGTTTTCTTCTTCTTGGCAACAAGTGTTATGGGGCCTGGCATAAGCGCCTTAACGATTTTCTTTTCTTTCTGCCCAAGCTTACAATATTCTAGAGCCGTCTTGATGTTCGCAACTATGGCAGTGAGCGGCTTGTTCATTGGACGCTGCTTAATTTCGAAGACTCTTCTAACAGCACTTTTATTAAGAACATCGGCGCCAAGACCATAGCAGGTCTCAGTGGGATATATAACGAGCCCGCCCTTTTTTAATATTTCAACAGCTTTATCTACTGCTCTCTTGAATTCCGGGCTTTCGTGTTTTTTCCGGTTGATTTTCAAAATCTTGGTCTGCATCTTTGTCGCCATCAAACTTCTTGCTACTAAAAAAACATTTGGAAGAAAGGCTTTTAAAGTTTATCACTCTCAGATAACTACTATAATCGACGGATAATCAGAGGATAGTTGAAAATTCGACAAAACATTAAGAATTTAAACCAGAAACGCCAATAATAAAATAATTAAAATCGGAGGTGTTGAGATGCTTTGGTATTATTGGGTTATAGCTTTAATAATATTACTGATAATCCTGTACTTTGTCTTTAAAAAGAAGAAATAAGACAGAACAAATCCGGAGGGTTAGCTGAGGCTCCATTGGATTTCATCTACTCTCCAATTTTGTTTTATTTTTGCATTCATTTCTAGAGATTTTATATTATTTTTATATGCTAACAAGCCAGTCCATGCTATATTAGCTCCGCAGTCGCCTGCGTATTCCTTTTTCACAGCACTAAGTTTGGCTCCACGTTCGTTGCACATGACTTGCATCATTTTTCTCAGTCTTGGCGAGGCTGCCACACCACCTGTTAGTAAAACTTCGCTCTTGCCTGTATGTGCAAGCGCACGCTCAGTCACTTCTACAAGCATGGCAAAGGTTGTCTCTTGAAAAGAATATAGCAAATCCTCCAGCTTTGCGCCGTTTTTGTATTTTTTCAGGGCTGCTGTTACGATGCCTGTGTAGCTCAAATCCATCCCCTTAACTATGTAAGGCAACTCGATGTATTTTTTGCCTTTCTTTGCCAGCTTATCTATTATGGGTCCGCCTGGCTGTCCAAGACCAAGCCTTCTGGCCAGAAGGTCTCTGGCATTGCCTATAGCAATATCTTCTGTTTCTCCAAAAACTCTATATCTGCCAGCAGCATGTCCAATTATTTGTGTGTTGCCACCAGAAACATAAACAACTATGGGGTCCTTTACACCAGCTGTCAGTCGTCCTATCTCTATATGGGCTATGCAATGGTTAACACCAAGGACAGGCTTTTTGTACTTCACTGCCAGGGTTTGGGCCACAGCCATGCCAATGTTTAAACATGGCGGAAGACCAGGCCCCTGGCTTATGGCAATTATGTCAACATCTTTCATACCAACCTTGGCCTGTTTTAATGCCTTCTTAAGAATGTCAACAGCATTTTCTTTGTGGCAAGCAGCAGCCTGCTTTGGGTGTATGCCAAAACCGAGCGGTGGCTGATATACGGATTTAACATTAGAAAGAATTTTCCTACGATTATTCTTGCGGCTATGAGATTTTCCATCACAAGCAATGCCTGCACCAAACGTATGGGCTGTGCTTTCTATGCCGAGACAAATCATTAATACCTACCTGGCTTTTGAGCGTTTTTCGGGTTTAGTTTTTTTATTTGCTACAAACTTTTTGTGCCATAATCTCTGATACCAGTGATGAACTTCGTGCCTCTTGGCAAACTTTTCATTTATGTACGGTAGCACCTCTTTCAGGTCTCTTGTCTCCACCAGGAATATCTCTTTTTTTCTCTCCATCTCTGCCAATTCGGCATCACGGTAAATGATATTCTTTGTAACAAAACCCGGACAAAAGAAGATTCCGTGCCCCAGTTTCTTGAACATTGGAATGTCTGTTATCCCGTCTGCCACCAGATTGATTTGGTCTTTTTCAACTTTATACATCTGTTCTATCTCATGAATGATGCCAACCTTCTCTGTTCGAATCACTTCCCCCTTGAGCTCGCCTGTGAGTGTCCCATTGTCAGTCACGAGTTCGCTGCCGAAGATGTGATCCACAAAAGAATCCAAATGATTTTTTTTCAAGAAGTATTGAATTATCCTTTTATCATTCGCGCTCACTACCAGGATTTTATAGCCATGCTTTTTTAATTCTTGAAATGTTTCTCTAACTCCCGGAGTCGGTCTCAGCTGGTCGACCAACGCTTTTAATTCTTCAAAAGGCATGCCCCTGATAAGCTTGGCTGCTTTGCGAGCAACCTTTGCAAATTCCTTTGGCTTTTTATTATGCAACAAAAAGCTTATGAGAAATTTAAATTCTTTTACCTTGTTGCCGAACCTTTCACCAATCTGAAGGCCAAGGTTTGTGTCTACAACAACATCATCAAAATCAAAACATATAACTTTGTACATGATTATCACAAAAAGAAAGGAATTGACTACGCATTCTTTTTTGCAGCCCCGGTTGCTCTGGGTTCAGTTTTTACATCTTCTTTTTTAGCCTCTTTCTCTTCTCTTGCTGTCTCCTTTTTTTTCTCTTCGCTCGCTCCGGGCTTTTCTTCTTCCTTTTTCTCTTTTTCTGTCCTTTCTTGTACTTTTGCCCCCGCCTTCTCCTCGCCTTTTACTTTTTCTTTTTCTGCCTCTTCTTTAATCACCTGGCTCCAGCCGCATTTTCCGCAGAATTTTCTGTTCTTATATCTTGCCAAGAATGTTCCAGGTCCGCAACGCGGACATTCTTCATTCGTCTTCGAAATCTTTCCCGAAGCGACCTTGTAAAATTTCCATATCTGAACCTTTTTATGTTTCTGCTTTGATTTGGGCCGTTCCTTTTGACTTTTTTTCGCCTTTTTCTCCTTCTTCTCTTCTCCGGCCTTCTTCCCACCTGCGGCCTTTTTTTCAGCATCTTTTTTGTCATTTGGCATAGATTATCACTCCACGACTCCTCTATTCTTTCGCCTCTTCTTTGTCTGGCTTCGCCGCTTTTTCTTCTTTTTTTGGTTCTGCTGGCGGTTGCTCTGGTTTTGGCTTTGCAGCCTCTTTATGCTTGGCTTCTGATTCAGGCTCTTTGCCTTTATCTTCTTTTTTAGCTTCTTTCTCAGCCGCCTCTTTTTTTCCTTCTTCTAGTTTTTGCTTTTCTGCTTCAGGCTTTTTCTCTTCCTTCTTTTCAGGTTTCTCCTTCGGCTTTTCAATACCGACAACCTTATCCTTCCAGACATTAACCAGCGCGACAGAACTGCCCTTTCCGCGTATTGAAAATATTTTTCTGATTTGTATCTTGTCTTGCTGAGCCTTGAGTTCTTTTGACAAAAAGGCCTGGAGAGCAGCTTTTGTAGGTGTTTTGTCTCCAGTGTGATCTATATATATCTTTATCTCCTTTCTACCCAGAAAAGGGTTTTCCTTTTCTTGCTCTATTTTAATTTTCATCATAACCAACCCATTAAAACCTTACACACAATATATCAGACCCGTATCGCATACTTGCCTGGTGAGGTTATCCCGAGTTTTTTTGCTATTTCTGATTCTGTGTCAAATATAACGACAATGCCCTGGAAATTTCTAGTTGTTTCCCCCTGACATACAGGGCACTTTGTTCCTTTGACAATTCGTTTGCATTCTTTACATGCTCTCATTTCAGCACCTCAATAAAATAATCCAATAAAATAACTATTAGCATTATTACTTTTTCCTCTTGGTCTTCGCTTTCACAGCTTTTCTAGCGAACTTTGCCTTCTTGGCAAGAGCCTTTTTTTCAGACTCAATCCACTTGAGTGAGCCAAGCCAAGGCTGGCGCATGGTCAGCGATATCTTGGTCTGCGCCTTTCCGAGAGAAACGCCAACTATACGGCACCTGACAACATCACCTTCTCTTAGCGACTTTCTGCTCCTTTTAGCAACAAACGTTGCATTCTTTGCATCGTAGCTGATTCTGTCATCCATGATTTGTGATACATGAACCAAGCCATCCAAAGGACCTATGCGAAGAAATGCGCCAAATTCTGTTATGTCTACTACCACGCCAGGCAAAACCTCTTGGTCCTCGGGTTCAAAAACCAAGACGCTCAGTTTAGCCGGATAATATATTGCACCGTCATTCGGAATTATTTTCCCTTCTTTCACGTCAATAATATCAGTAACGGCCAAGAATACGCCTATCTCCGGCTTCAGTTTTCCTTCCAGCTGGTCTTCAAGACTGTCCTTTATAGCCTCTTTTATGTCCAGGCCAAACTTGGTTGGCGGAACCCTAACTTCATCCTCTATTGTAAGTATTTTATACACGCCATCACCTTTTGATATATAATTTATAGTTAATTTATAATTATTATTTCACTATAAGTTTATTATAACTATTACATAAACTCATTTTATAAGTATTACAATACATCATAAACTCATTTATTTAAAATTTTTTCCAGCTTCGGAATAACCTGTTTCTTCCTCGACATGACACCAGGCAAATAAACTGAGTTATTCGAAACCTTCTCGTTGAATGCCTCTTCGACTAGTTTGGTATCACCAGTGACTAATAGTTCCGTGCCTTCCTTTATAATATTAGTAATCATCATTGCAACAAGCGCACACGATTCCTGCTCCCGGACCTTTTCCAGCTCCTCCAGCAGCTCTTTGCGCCTTTTCGTGACCTCTTCCTCATCCACCACTTCTAGCTGGCACACGCCTATCTTTTTCGATAAATTGTAAACCTTGAAATCCTGCTTAATAACATCACGCGCGCTCTTTCCTGCTATGCTGGACTTCACCTTCTTAATCTCCATGCCAAAAGATTTTATGTCAAGACCTGTTTTTTTCGATAAACTTTCTGCAATCCGCCTGTCTTTATCAGTGGTCGTCGCAGACTTTAGTATAACCGTGTCCGATAGCAAGGCTGACAAAAGCAGGCCAGCTGTCTTGTCAGAAAGCTTCTTGCCAGACTTTTCAAAAAAGTCCGCAATGATTGTCGCACTTGAGCCTACAGGCTCAGCATGGAAGAATATAGGACCAGATGTCTCTATGTCACCTATCCTGTGATGGTCTATGATTTCAACGATTTCAGCCTTGTCAATGCCATCGACAGCCTGCCCTACTTCATTATGGTCAACTAATATAAGCGTTTTACCCGCGGCATGCTTCAGCAACACAGGCTCCTCAACACCAAAATGGTCTAAAACAAATCGGGTCTCAGGATTAATCTCGCCTGCCCTAGCAGCCACAGCATTCACGCTGTCCATTTGCTTGAACTCAGCATATGCAATAGCCGAGCATATCGAATCCGTATCCGGATTCTTATGCCCGATGACAAATATCTTTTCCTTTTCAGTCATAGTCATAACCTCTTCACAAAAGTTACAATACAATATATTAATATATTAAAACCTATGAAGCCTCTATCAAATATTTTTTCTGTCGCAGCCTTAAAACCTTTATCCTGGCGGTGCGAAGCTTTTCAATGAGCCCCTTGTCGTTCGTCGCAACAGCCCAGCGATTGCGGCGGGCCACATCCAGGATTATTTTATCTACGCCGATTCCAACCCTCTTATTAGTATTAATTATATTTATATGTTTTTTCTCTATTAAACGCAATGCCAGATTTGCATGCCCGTTGCCTTCTTTGGCCAGTTTTTTCAGCTCACTTGCACAAACGTCTAACAAGACAGGCTTCCCAAATTTTTCTGCCTGTTCGAAAACATCTACAGCAAATTTGGCAGCGGAAACAACCATGTTGGTGTCAAGAATTATATTCATAGATTAATTTTTGCCGGAAAGGTTTTAAAATAGATTTTTAAACCCATCTAGCCAAATAAATCAATATGAATAGCAAGAAGCGTCAAAAAAATAAATCAAACACCAACCTAGACAACAATTTACATAAGAAGATAATGGTATCTGTACGCACACCTATAGGTAAAAACAGCAAAAAAACCCTGTCATACGCTATCCAGTTTGCGAAGCTCACAGGCGCAGATGTCCATATCATCCATATTGCGCCAAAGGAAATCGAAATAGACGAAAAAGACATAAAAAACAAGATAATGTCACTCATACACAACCTGAGCTATGACAAAGAAACAGAAATAAGAATTATGCGCGGCGAGGTTGTCGAATGCATGAGAATGGCCGACCGCGAGCTCAAGCCAGACCTGCTCATTCTTGGTTCGCACAAGAAGAGCTTTTTCGAGGACATGATTGGCGGTTTACTCAATCTAGATATAACAGAAGAAATCGTCCGCAATGTCAGCTGTTCGGTGCTGATTGTTAGATAATATTCTCAAGATGATTTAGTAAGTATAAAGGCTTGGCTTTCAGCTGCGCGCATGCACAATGTTCTACTATTTCCTATGAGCTCCCGTCTTCGCCTTCTGTTTTACTTTTATTACTATTTTTGATAACAAATGTTATCATTTTGATAATTTAGCTAAATTATCAATTAAGGAAAATTGTTCACTCTATTGCACGATTTTGGGGAGAATCGTGCAGTGTGCTGCACGATTTAGAAGTAAAGCTAAAGACTCTTTTTGGCGCTCATTCTCTCCTCTAACCAAATAAATAAAATAAGAGAAAAAAAGCCGTTCTCTCCATGTCCCAGCCGTTTATCTGTGCGCTCATCCAAATATCGACTTCAGCAGCCGCACGAGCATACCAAAAACATTCTCTTCTGCTGCCGCTCCTGTTGCTGCACCGCCTTCCTCAGTGACCGAAAGCGTAGCTGTTATAGACTCGCCCTGGTCCAGCGTGTCACCATCACTATTCTTGTCTATTTCAGCGACAAAATCATAATCGCCTACAACACCTATGGTCTTGTCTAATGTCCCAATACACGTGCCGTCTGTCATTGTGCAGTTTCCATATATGATGTCATTTAAATATATCCACGCTGTCTTTCCGTCACAGTTGGCAAGCCCGCTGATAACATATCCAATCTCTTCTTCCGGCTTAACAGCTGTCTTTTCAAATGTAAGTTTAATATCACCAATGCATGCCCGCACACAGCAATACTGCCCCTCATAACAATCAAGCTGGCCTAAATCCTCATATCCAGCGCCACACGGACTCCACGAACACGCCGGACATTTTTTAATCTCTGGTTCTGCGCCACCAGCTTTGCCAGGCACATACTTTGGCTCCAATTTACACTCACAGTTATCATTCTCACAATAGTATTTAACAACGTGCATTGTACTAGACTCCATTTTTGCACACTCATCAGCACATGTAGCACCGCATGTTTCACCTATGGTCTCGATCTTTTTACAATCATCCACGGTCAAATCTTCCTCACACGGATATCCTTGCACAACTAGCTTACAACCGTCAGTTGTCTTGACAAGGCAGGCATACCAGTGGTCACGCGCTGCAATGCTCTGATCACCAACACCAACATCGGTTGTCGGCACACCACCTCTAGCCGCCGAGTCTGCCCTCTCTTGGTCAGGAACGGTTACCTGTTCGTTTGCATATATCTCTAAGGTACCGGAACACTCTTGATGAATGCATACTTGGCCAGGTCCGCACAGTTCCCAACCTTGTTTAACATCACAAAGACACCAAGCACCAAGCTGGGCAGCACTCTCTCCACATTCAATTATACAGCAATCTTTACGATCTGGGCAACCTAAAGTACCATAAGGCCTCCAATTACCCTTACCCGCTATTTTGCATTTTTGAGCGCCCCATGCTCCTACGCATTTACCTTTATATTTATTTTCACAAAGATTTTCTTT
>JAOZPR010000025.1:8964-9632 GCA_029932645.1 Candidatus Aenigmatarchaeota archaeon
GCATTGTTTGTCTTTTATTTTATGTCCTTTCTCACATTTTCCATTAACTTTTTCACATTCTTCTCTACATTTTTCATAGTCGTACTCACTATAATAGCTACATCCTCCCTGACACCCCTGCTGGGGTGGACCGCATTCTTCACCAGGGTACCAGTTGAAATAGCCGCTACCCCCTGTTTTATCATCGCATTCTTTTTTAGTTAGATCAGGATAACAAGTGGCGCCCATGGTTCCAAAAACGGCGCAACATCCTACACCACCATCGTCGGCTGGAACACATTTTTTTTCATTTCCATCCCACTGAGAATATTTCTCTTTACACCTACAATGACCTTTGGTTCCTGGAACTGTGTCTCCTTGACCCCCTTGGATTGACCCGGGGTATTTTTTTGGACAGACGTCAACGCACCTCCCCTCCTCTGGAGTCCACCAAGATTTACAACAGCAAACACCATCAAAGGATGCCCCAGAATCACAGCCGTACTCACCACAGTGACATGCATTTGGGCCATATTTGTCTACACAGGTGTCTAGTTGGCACCCATTCTCCCGAGGGCCACATTTTTTACCTTTAAAGAAGCTAAACTGTGCGGACTTCTTGCCTGCCTCGTATCCGCATTTACCACTATCCCAATCATCATGACATTCATATGTTGTTTTACCCGTCG
>JAOZPR010000026.1 GCA_029932645.1 Candidatus Aenigmatarchaeota archaeon
GAGTATTCTTCCCTTTTTTTAATTTTTCCAGTTTTTTCTCTGCTCCTCTAACTTTTTCCTCTAAATCTTTTTTCTCACTCTCAACTTCCTCAAGAAGTTTTTCATTCCTAGAAGAAACTCTTTTAAGCATATCTTCCATTCGTCTTTTTTCTTCTTTCAAGTTGTTATAGGTGTTGATATTCTTTTTCAGATCATCTTCAACAAATCTTAAAAATTCATTTAACATTCTGTTCTCGCCCTCATTGAGTTTAACCCCATTAGATTTAATTATATTTATGATTTTCCAAAATTTTTCGTTGATATTCTCTAAGGGGGACTTCATGAAAACCTGCAAGAACTCAAGCATTTTTTTGTCCTTAGAGTGGACTATTTTACTAATGGGTCTTCTCGTTCTCGAGATACGTAATTTTAAATCTGAATCAATCTCAACGATCTTGGCATCTAAAGAACTGACATGCCTTCTGAGCTCTACGACTTTTTCTGTATCAATTTTAGATGACATGTGCTTAAGAGCTTCGGTTCCTTCTTCTAATAATTTTTTTGCATCTTCTTTCTCTTTTGTCATTGCCTTGATTTTCTCTTCCACATCTTTAATTCTTTCCATTATTTTTTCAATCTCTTTATATTTCTTTGCGGCATTCTCAAGGTGATTTGCTGCGCTATACTCCCCATATCTCATTACAAGAACTTTTTTCAGACTGTTTACGTCCTTTAAGAAAGAATTCAATAACTCTACAGTTTTCCTCCCCTCTTCATATTTTAATGCCTCGTATTGAATCTGTGGAGGAATCCTCACTATCTTATCAATTATATAAAAAGTATTGGTATAGAATTGTTGAAGAGAGGTAATGTTGAACTCATCTATTTTTTTTATTCTTTCTAGATTTTTTCTTACAAGAGGTGTGAATTTTCTTTCACCTTTGTTATCTAACTTTTCAAGTATTTTTTTAATTTCTTCAAGCTTTTTTGTGATTTTTGCATAACTATCCTTTAGCTTCTCATAATATTCAGAGAGTTGTCTTTCCTTCTTTAACTCTTCTATATAGTTTTTGGTTTCAGAGAATTCAATAGCTTTGATTTGCTTTTTCTCTCTCCTACCAAAAAAAAAGTTAAATCCTATTCTTGACATTTTTCCATCAGATTCTTTAATTTTTCTTCAAGGCTTTCAGTATCATATTTTCCTGTTGTCCTTTCGTGTATTTCACCATCACAAAAGAACAAGAGGGTAGGAATAGCCTTTACACTCAGCAAATCTGCAAGTGCTTTGTTTTTTCCCACATCACACTTCAAAAATTTTATTCTGCCTTCATATGCTTTTGAGAGTTTCTTAAATGTTGGAGCAAATGCTAAACAAGGCCTACACCAAGTTGCCCAAAAGTCAACAATCACAGGAATATCAGAATACAAAATCTCTTCTTCAAAATTTTCTTCGCTGACATGACCAACCATTTTATCATACCCCTCTATTAAATAAGTTATCTATACTATTTTTATTCTTTTTATCTGGTTTAAGCCAAAATCCTTTCTTTTATATATCCGCATAGTTTTCTATTTTTCATCTCGGAGCACTTAGGTATATATTTATATACAAGCGTCACAATTATTACAAAATTTTTGATTTATTTTTATATGACTTAGCAAAAGTTTTTTTCCCATGCGTTAGATTTAGATAGTCTGATACCTTTTCTAAATTCGTTTTTATATTGTCAAATGTCGACATTCTATTCGCCTCCTTTTATTTCTCCATAAGCAGAGGCAGCTGCGGTCGCACCTTGAGCAGCTGCTGTTATCGCCTGTTTTAGTGGATTATTTGTGATATCGCCTGCTGCGAATACTCCTGGCAAAGACGTCTTTTGATACTTATCTACCACAATGTAGCCATTATCAAGCTCCAGCTCAAGTTGTTCAGCGAGTTCCGTGCTGGAGACTAACCCGATTTCAATAAAAACACCGTCAACTGAAAGTTCTTTACCAGAATCTAGAACAATTGATTCTACCTTATTTGAGCCTTTAATTTCTTTTATATTTGAATTGAAAACCGGTTCAATCTTTTTATTCTCCTCGACTTGTTTAATCCATGTAGGTTCTGCCCTGAAGAAATTCTCTCGTCTATAAACGATGTAGACTTTTTTCGCGTACTCTGACAACAAGATAGCTGCAGTTAAAGCAGCGTCACTGCCTCCTACCACAGCAACGATATCATCTTTAAAGAAAGCAGCATCACACGTTGCGCAATAACTAACACCTTTGCCTGAAAATTCTTCCTCTCCTTTTATGCCCAGTTTTCTTTTTTTACTTCCAGTGGCCAGAATGATTTTTTTAGCCTTGTAAATTGAATTGTTTGTTTTAACCTCGAATTCTCCATTTTTCTTAATTTCTTCGATTTCTTCATGTCTAATCTCTACTTTCAGATGCTTTATTTGTTCAACCAATTTTCTTGTTAACTCAAGCCCAGTGATGGATTCGTAAGAGGGGAAGTTACAAACTTCAGGAGCTTCGGATATCATGCCTCCTTCCAGCTCTCCAATGACTAAGACATTGAGAAGATACCTACCAGCATAAACAGCTGCAGTCAATCCAGCAGGCCCCGCGCCTGCTATAATCAAATCGTAAGTTTTTTCTTCCATTTTGTCCCCTCCTGCTTATTGCTCTTTATCTTTATTCAGGTTTTTGTCGAGCCAGTTTCTAACTACTGACTCTGGAACAGCGCCAATGAATTCGTCTGCAACCTTTCCGCCCTTGAACATTTTTACACTTGGTATGCTCATAATTCCATATTTCTGGCTTGTTATACGAGCTTCATCAACATTTAATTTTGCCAAAATAAACTTTCCCTTGTATTCTTTTGCAGCTTTTTCCAGGGCAGGACTAAGCATTAAACAAGGCATGCACCAAGTTGCCCAAAAGTCAACAACTACTGGAATTTTTTTGGACTGTTCTACTACTAGTTCATTAAAGTTATTATCATCAACTTCAATTTCAGTTTTCATTTCACCATAGTTAGATTTTTTTAGTAATTGTTCCATCTTCTTTTTCTTGATTTCCTCAACTTCATCCATATTATCACCACATTACTCTAATCTATTGATATGCTGACTCTTATGTTGCAGAGATAACACAATCAAATCGATAGTGAATATTTTAGTCACTACTCTTTAAATGCTTTACGGAGTTGTGACCTGATGATAGCCGAAAAATCACGATTGAATTCAAGATAGGAATAGAATATCTTATCGTTTTATGCTACTATAGAATAAAAATTAGAATAAAAATAACCCGAGGTTTTTACTTCTCCACCCTCGAAACATGCTGCTCCTTGTAGAATCTTATCACGTTGTCGACAAACGTGTCTATCTTTGGTTCGTGGGACACGATTACAATCTGACGCAGATCAAGCTTGGCAAGCACATCCCTCATCTTGTCAAGCTGGTCTGTGCTGAATCCGTCTGTTGGTTCGTCTAGTATGAGCAGGTCTTTTGTCTTTATGCGCTCTATCATGCTGTTTATTACCTTGTTCAGCGCTAGCCTGTACGCCAGCGCTACAGCCGTTTTCTCGCCACCGGAAAGGTTCTGATATTCTGTCTCATACCCATTTTGTTCTATGACCGGCGTGAAACGCTCGTCCACTCGAACATTCATATCGTCTATCATGATGCTGAACCATTCTTGGAAAAAGCTGTTGAACGACTGTTGTATGCTTACCATAACGTACTTTTCCATGGTAATCATCAACGGCCCGAAAAACGAGTCAAGCCACGCAATGATTTTGTCCAGCTCAGCTATTTTCGCCTTCAGCGCGCGCTTTTCTTTTATCTCTTTTTTCAAGCCGGCGATAACCTCGCTCAAATCCTTTTTCCGTTGCTCCATCCGTGCCTTCTCTTTTTCTGCGCCAAGTTCCTGCTCTTTTATCTCATCCAGCTCTTTTCTCTTTTCGTTATAGTCCTTTTCAACGGTTTCATATCGCTTTATCTTTTGATCGAGGCCGCCGAGTTCTTCCTCTATGTCCGCAACACCTTTCTTCAGCAACGCGCGCTCTTTCTCCAGCTTATCGCGCGCCTCTGTAAGACTTTTTATATTCTCTTCAGTATTAGTCTTTCTTTCCCATAATACAATATTCTTCTTATACTCTTCGTGGTCCTTCTTGATTTTTTCTATCTCCGCTTCAAGGATTTTTATTTTCTTTTCATTTTTCTTAAGTTCTTCCTGTTTCTCATCTATTCGAGCCTTGAAAGATTTCGGATCATGCACATCTTGGCCGCAGAAGTCGCACACACCTTTGTCATATATCTTTTGCAGCTTTTCTATCTCGTTCGCTGTCAATGACTTTTTCGACAGCAGTAAGCGTATTTCCTTTTCTAGACTTTCTGTATCTCGTGGCTCTTTTGGCTGCTTCAAATCCTTATAATTCTCGAGCGTCTTGTTGAAAGCGTCTAACTTCTTATCATTTTCCTTCAACTCCTCGTCTATCTGCGCCCTGCGCTTTTCTTTCGACTCCAGCTCTGTTTTCGTCCTTGCCAGCGTTTGCTCAAGCCGGCGCATTTCTTTTATTTTCTCCTCAAGCTCTTGTAAAGATTTTTTCTTTTGCTCAAAGGTTTTTTTAATATCAGCGATGCGCTTTAACACACCGATAAGCTCTTTTTCTATAACAACCCTTTCCTTCTCCTTCTCATCCAGTTCCTTCTCTTTGTCTGGTAAATTTTCTGTTTCTTTTGTATATACACGCTTGATTGCGCGAAGCTCCGAAAGAACAACGCGGGTATTGTTCTGGATTGTTTTATATTTGTCGATGTCGAAAATCTTACGGAGCGTGTCTAAGCGTTCTTCAGGGCTTGAAAACAGTATGTATTTCATCTGTTCCTGCGGCGTGTAAACAGTATAACGGAATATTACGGATTTCGCCTTTGCCAGGAGTTCCGCAGGATAACCAAACAACTCCAGTATTTTGCTTTTTATCTCTGTGGGCGAAAGTTCTGATTTAATGCCATCTATGACAATATATCCCGAATCCTGCGAAACGCTGTCTTTCTTTCGTCGCAGCGTTCTACGCACGATAATATTTTTTCTGCCTATATCAAACTCAACTTCTACAAATCCGTTGCTTTTGCCGTGGCGCAAAAGGTCAGAACCGCTCAATTCGCCACGCCTTATGCCGAAGAGCGCGAAATCCAGTGCCAAGAGCACGCTCGACTTCCCAGTACCAATATCTCCTGCCAAAAGAACAGAGCCTTTGGGAAGCTCGATTTCTTCGTCTATATAGCTCCTTATATTTCTTAGCTTTATCCTCTTCAGTAACATGATATCATTCCACACCTAAAATTTTTTTCGTAGCTTGCTTGATTCTCGTTTCAAACGTTGTATTGGTTTCCCCCTGCTTTTTCTCTTGTGATAGAACACCCATGAGCGCATGTATAATATCTTCCTCGCTTTCGAACGTCTTCTGCTTTTTGAGGTGCTCCTTAATAACTTTTGATTCTATTTCGTCTATCGAGAGATTTTCCTCCATAGCAACCTCTTCGAATTCCTTCGCCTTGAGCTTGTTCAGGTTCCTTTTCACTGTCAGTGCACCTTTCTCATCAGCCTCTTGCATAACAGCCCGGAAATCTATGTCAGATGGCTTGCCTTCGGCAAGTACACCATGAACACGAATCAGGACAACCTTACCACCCACATCCTTTGTCATGGCTGATATTAGCTCTTCTTCAACCTGCCCTGGCGTCTTCCCTTCTGCGTTGATATTAACCAGGAAGACCTCCACTGTCTTTAGTGGCACATATTTTTCCTTTCTGCCATCGATTATGAAAAAGCCGGCCTCGTTTTTCTCCAATTCTTGGAAGTTGGCAGGAAACAGCGGGCCAGGATAGACTATCTTGCTTCCATGAAAATCAAAAACAGCGCGCACATGCACATGACCAGCAGCGTAATAATCAAATCCCTTCGGCAGTAGTTCGCGCGATATTGCTGGCATGTCTTTCAGGTGTTTTGGCTTGTATTCCTCGAGCGCCGAATGGAAAACGAATATTTTGTACCCCCTTTCCTTCTCCAGCGATCTGTCAAGGCGCTCAAAATATGACTTTTCTAGGGTGCAGCGGCGGCCAACAATCCCACATAGCTTTGCGCCGTCAGCGTCCTTTGTGAACGTGAGTTTTATCTTTTCTTTTCCGTCATCATCGTCCGTTATCTTGGCAATATTCACTAGCAGGCCAGCCTCTTCGAGCACAGATATTATCGTCTTGCCCGATGGCGAGGAGTCGTGTGAGCCAGTTATGACATAAACTCGAATGCCTTTGTCGTGCAGGCGCTTTAGCTGCGACACAGCAAAGCGCATCACGTCTATGCTTGGTATGCTCGTGTCAAAGAAGTCGCCCGCTATAATCACGAAGTCCACACGCTCGTCTATGCAAACGTCAACAGCCCTCTTGAACGCTTTTAGAGGCATCTCCCGTAGAACAGGATGGTTTGACCATGCACCCAAGTGCAGGTCAGCCATGTGCGCAAACTTCATGACTATCTCTTATATAGAAAAATTTATTAAATGGTTTGGGACGCCAAGTATATGTTTGTTTTGGTCGGTCCTTTTTAGTTTATAGTAGCTTATAATAAGAGCACTTTTTCCTATAAAGAGAATCTTTCTTTTAATCTTGGGATAATATCTTTTTCTAATTCCTCATAAAGTGTGTCAATATTATTTTTTATAAAAGTAATTTTATCATTAAATGTTTTCTCAGGAGGAAAACTTTTTATTAAAAAGCCACATCTTTCAGAGGGTCTATAACTTCTTATCGCCTCAAGGTCATGCTCGTTTAATTTCGAAATGTACTCCTTCTGGATGAAGAGCAAATATTTGACCCAATCAAAGTTGCTTATTTTGTTTTTATTCAGTTTTACTCTTCTATCGCCACCACGGACTAGAATTCGATTATAGAGTAATTTATTATAGAGGGCATTGCCTTTCGTGTATCGGCCTTCTCTTCTCGCTTCAATCATATCATCTTGAGTCAATACATCTTTTTTCTCAAAGTGCTCATAGAAAAAAATAAAATCTTTTCCAAAGTTAGTGATATAATCTTCAGATAAAATTCCTTTTAATAGACCTATTTCTGAATAAAGCTTCAAAACCATATCATTCCCATTATTTTGTAAGCATATTTCAGCTCGGGCTTTCACAACCATCACCCTAAATTACTAATAAGTAACAAATTTAAATGTATGCAATGAATTCATTATCATGGGATTAAAAACTGTCTATATCGAAAAGCCTGGAGAGATTTTAATACTGAGTAAAGGTATAGAAGTAGGTTCTGCTAAATTTAACTTAGAAACGGGGGAGTTCAAGCTGAGTATATCTGATGAGATAAAAGGATATAGAAGAGATTTAATAACAATCGATCTTGTCGACTACGTCTTAGGCGAAATGAAGGACAACAAGGTGAAAAGGGCTTGGATTAAATCTAACTACCCGATAGGTAATTTAGTTTCATTCTTTGGATTTAGAAGAACAAAACATAGAGATGAGAAACGCTATAAAAAGGACCTTGATGAGCCAAGCGCACTCGCTTATAGATTTACAGAAGATTTCAAACCTTATAATCCAGCAATGGAAATGTTATGATTATTCTATGAAGAAACGGGTCATATAAATCACTCCACGCTTCATCTAAAGTGTCTTCTGAATGCCAAAAAGACTATGACCGACGCCAGGCTTACGACAGCGCCGTACATGAATGTGGCCTGTTGTGATATTGTCCATAAGAAGCCAGCTATCAGGCTTGCTGGCAAGGCCATTAGCCCAGTCATGGTATGGAACGTTCCGAGTGCCGTTGCCCTCAGCTGTTTTGCGGACAGGTCTGAAACAAGCGCACGCTGGTTTGCATCAACGATCGCATAGACAATTCCATAGAGCGCGAACAAGACTACAAAAGCTGACAGCGAGTGAAACAAGGCAAACCCGAGCGATGTCAACGAAAATAGCAAATAACCGGACACAAGAACCTTTTTTCTTCCTATTCTATCTGACAAGTTACCGAAAGGCACGGCAAAGCCTGCATAGAAGATGTTAAATAATATATAAAGAAGTATGGGCACAGCCACAGAGACCCTGCCTGTAAACAGGCTCTGGGCCCTGAGAATGAAGAACATATAACTAAAATTAGCCAGAGCAAATACGCTGGATACAATTATGAAGAGCCGCAATGATTTTGGCAGGCTGCGCAGACTTAGACCAAATGTTATCTTTTGCTTAGTCCTCTTTTGCTCTCTCACGAAATATAAAGGCAAAAGCGAGACAAGTGAAAAAACAGCAGCGACAAGGATTATGGTCTTAAAATCAAAACCCAGTGACCAGAACAGGATGAAAACAAATATAGAGCCGAGGATTGCACCAGATGTGTCAAGCAGTCTGTGAATACCAAACCCTCTTCCACGGTGCTTGGGCATGGAATCAGCAATAATAGCGTCTCTTGGTGCTGTTCTCAGTCCCTTGCCAATGCGCTCAAGGCTCGCAAAAGCAAGCACATGCTGCCAAGCTTTGGACAGCGACAGCATAAACTTGAAAACAGCAGACACGATATAACCAGACGATACGAAAACCTTTCTCTTGCCGGTCTTGTCTGACCAGTAGCCGAAAACAACCTTTAGTATGCTGGACAGGCTGTCGCGCAGCCCGCCTATCAGACCGACAACAATGCCTGTTCCGCCGAGCGCTGTGATGAACAAGGGCAAGATAGGCATTATCATCTCGCTGCTCATGTCATTGAAAAAACTAACAATGCCCAGCAGCAGGACATTTGCGCCGATTCCGGCCAGATATCTTCTATTTTTCATATAATCGCGTTCCACAAATCAATATCAATTACTATACTCAATTCAAGTATTATATCAAGCATTATATAAAAATATGAGAAAAAGATTAATAAATACCAGCTTATATTTTGTGCGTAATTTATAGGTAATTGTGGATATTTTAAGTTTAGCTTCTAAATAGCAAGTTATGAAACAGGAGCTTCACTATATAAGTAATGAAAATCCAGCGCTTTTTCGAGTCGATTCTTCTAATCTCTCTGATGTTATAAAAAAGCATATAGAGGAATTGGTACGTGAAAAAGCTTTTCCATATGTCAAGAAGTTAGATAGAAAATTAAAATATATAAAGAGCAAGGCAGCCGCTTCCGACCCCTTTAAGTTTTTTATACCCCCGGAGAGCAGAGACCTTGCGATTTATTTTAGAAAAGTTAATTTTGAGCTCGGTGAAAAGACTGGTAAAAAGACTACAAAGGACTGGCTGGTCGCTTTTAAAATAAAGCAATATGAAAAGCAAGAATCTACTCTGCGTAGATTATATAAAAATATAGGTCTGCCGAATTATATACCATCAGCCACATTGATATGGCGGGAACTTTATTACGCAGAAGATATGCACAAGAAGTTAGACGAGCGTTTTTCTGAATTGAAATTA
>JAOZPR010000027.1:0-3732 GCA_029932645.1 Candidatus Aenigmatarchaeota archaeon
CTCTTTTGGTCCGTCCAGTGATGTTGCTAGACCCATTATGTGATGCTTCTTAAGAAAGTTTAATTTATCTTCGTCAAACTTTGTCAGATTCGTTACAACGCTGAATTTGACTTTCTTATTTTTCTCTTCTGCTTTTTTTTCTGCATATTCAATGACAAACTTTACTATGTCAAAGTTCAGCGAACAGTCGCCGCCCTGAAACTCTATTGACAATGTTTTTGCGGGCGACTTGAAAATAAAATCAACGACTGCCTTGGCAGTATCTTCATCCATGTCATATCCTTTTGCTTCAGGCGGCTTAGCAACAGAATGGCAATAGACGCACCGCTGGTTGCAACGAAAAGTAGGAATTAATATATGCAAGGAGGGCCCATTGAAAAGAAAGTTGTTTCGCTCTCTGTATTTTTTAACAACAGACTCAACATTATTTTCTGTCAGAACAACTCCTTTTTCTTCAAGTATTCCAAGTAGCTGAGTGTTCTTTCTGAGCTTCATAGACCTCAAAAGCCGGTATTCATCACTAGACAATAATACCCAGTCTCCGTGGTCTGTTGTTACTAACTTTTTACCATTCAGGTCAAGTGTTCTGTAAAAATTTGGTATGCAAAGCGAAGATAAATCAACACCAGAAAAACTTATCGCCATCATAACACCTTGTTTTTAATAAGATAGAGTAAATAATTCATGAACTCATAACCAATCGTCTCTAAGTCTTCCTTTGAATCAAAAAGTTGCTTTGGCTTCAAAATAATTTTATGTATCTGTTCATTCTTTCTGTCTTCAATCTCGCAGACATCAGAATAATCTTCAACAGCCTTGTCGATGATTTCTTCTGGATAGACCTCACTATTAATCGTTAGTTCTATTTTATTCCCATCCACAACTACAAGCTCATTCTGCTCACTCATCGTTTTTCATACCCTCTTTTTTGTCTTCTTTCTTATTGCTTTCTTTTGTTTTACTTTCTTCAATATCTTCTTTTAGTTCGTCTGGCAAGTCTAGACCTTCTGCCTTCTCAGGCGTCCACGGCTTTGCTATGCCTTCTGGGTCTTCTATAAAATCCACGTCTTCTTCGCTTTCATCGCCATTATCTTCATCTTCGCTGCTATCATCCTCATCCGTTTGTAGATTTGTCCCAAGAGCCCGCTCAACAATCGCTTTTCTTATATCCTTATTCCGCGCGGCCTGCACAACATAGACAGAATAATTCACAAGCTCGTTGTGAAATTCAAAAGCCGCTTTTTCTAGGTCTTCCTTGCTTGTCGGTTCTTTTGCCTTTAATTTGATTATTATTTCAGTTTCCGGGTCGCCGTCTATTATTGTGTAAAACTTGTCCAGAAAGACATATGCAGCCGAATATATAACTTCCAAAGGATATATTTTAGGATTAATAGAAATTACGACTTGGTTTTTCTCTTTTTCCACATTTATAGGAACAGGGACTTCCACTCAAACCACCTCTCGCTATAGATATAAATCATAATATCTAATCTGTTTAAAACTTAAATAATCATCCTAAGCCAATTGACAAAACTGCCTTGGGAAAACAAGGTTAAAATATAACCAAGTAGGAGAAAAACCGCAAATGGCTGTTTCTGAAAGACCAGGACCTCATTGAAATCTATCTTCTTCTCCTCTTTTAGTTTTATAATTTTCTCCACGTCCTCTTTTGTAAGCTCACCTAAACCATGAATATATTTCTCTTTTCTCTGTTGTAAAGTTTGTATCATGCTTGTCTGAAGAAAATTTACTTTTTCTATTTTTTTATTTCGCTTAACCATTCCTTCTGCTAAAACCATGCCTTGCTTCAGTTGGCTTATTTTGACCTTTTTTGTATAAGAATGATAAGCTATATGTAAAACAAAAAACCGAAGAACAATAAATACAAACAGTGTAGTAAAAAATTTATAGAGAAACGGTATTGTGTAAATATTGTTATAGTCTATGATTATTCTCACGATTGCGCATAAAACGAAAAAGGTTTCTGTCTTCGCTGTGAAGAACTTGCGCAGGATTTCATAGGCCACAAACATAGCAAAAATTGTAATAAAAAAATTTGATGGCAATTTCAAAAGTGAAAGAATGGATGTGAAAAGCCAGGCAAAACCGAGGAAGATAACGGATATCAATACAATCTTATATGGCTCAAATGCGTATTTCAAGGCTTTTTTTATCACATCTGCTCTTGACTTTATCAGAAGGAAAAAAACCATAAAGAAAAATATTGGCACAAAGCAATTGACTAAGTAGTCCATAACCACGAATGACTGTTTATAAAAGAGTGGGGGAAATATTAGGCTTAATGCTAGGAAGAGCTTGGCATCGCCAGCAGGCCACATACCGAGGTACCAGAAAAGAAATGATATTATAAGAGATGAGAGAAATGTGCTTATAAAGAGCATTGTTTCGATGCCGAAATAAAGCTGAAAAAGCAGCGCATAAATAAGCAGCAAAAGAACATATTTGTTCCTAATCAAACTCTTTTTGAAATCTTCGTAAGAAATTAAAATTCCGATTAGAATAGGAAAAATAAATTCTATCATGACAGCCCCATCCACTGTTTCTTCATTTCTATACTTTCCAGACAAGATTTCATCAATTCTTTATCACGCAAGGTCTGACACATGGTATTATTAAGACTTATACGCGCTATGCAGAATGTCCTGATTTCCCAGTCGTTTATCTTATTACAGATGGAAATATTATTGGATATCTCTGCAACGTCATCTATGCAGAATGATTTCTTAGCGCCCCCGCAAACCTTTTTACAGTCTTCTAGTATCGGATGCTTCGGGCATGAGAAATTTTCTTCACAACTGCTGTAAATTTCATATGAAATGTTTGTCATGTTTTCTGTAACATTAAAACTGATTTGTGTCGCTGTACCGAACCTAAAAAATATGATGCAAAAGAACAAGACTAATAATAATATTATGAATATCATAACTGGCTGCTGAGTTGCTTTTTTAATTTTTCTCATATTTGGGTCACCTTCTTTCCCGGCACAGGTTTGAACTCATCCCAACCGAATTTTTGAGGGTATTCTTTCCACGGCCCTTCGCATACCAAGTCAAATTTGCATCTTTTACAGCCTTCAAACTTGGCTTTACCACTCTCCTTTCGCCACTTGTCGAAATCTTTGATGACAATCTCTGCATCCCTGACCTCGCCTCTGGGCATGAACAACTCTGAACAATATTTTTCATAACCCTGCATAAAACAGAATGGAAATGCCTCAACCATCATCCTTATACCAGTGTCTTTTCCTATATCCAACGCTTTGTGTATATAAGGCTTTACATCAGATTTCCTCGGAACAACCTTGTCAAAATTCTTCCACGCATTTCCAACAGGGTGGACAAATGCAAGCTGGAACTGATCAACACCCAGTTTTATGAGCAGTTCAGCGAGCTCTGGTAAAAACTTATAATTATATTTTGTAACAACAGAATTGGTCATGACATACTGTCCGAGCGCAACAAGATTTTTTATGCCCTGAACTGTCTGGGCAAAACTGCCTGGCGCACGCGTTTGCATTTCATGTATTTTTGCTGTCGGTCCATGCAAAGCTGGTGAAAACTCTGTCGCACCTGCTCTGATGATTTTCTCGCAAAACTTCCTGTAGGAAAACATACGACCGTTTGATTGTATTTGTATGTCACTGTATCCCAAATCCTTTGCATATCTTACCAATTCGATTATATCTTCTCGAACAGTTGGCTCGCCACCAGT
>JAOZPR010000027.1:3742-6231 GCA_029932645.1 Candidatus Aenigmatarchaeota archaeon
AATCTTTCCAATGCTTCCGTAATTGGTGCTTCTGGCTCGCCACCAGTGAAAACCACTCCTGTGCATCCGTCTTCTTTGCCCCCTCTAAGATGTTTCTTCAGCGCGTCTGTTGTCTGGTCACCAAATTTTCTTTTATGTGCCTGAGCACAGAAAATGCAGTTGTTGTTACAACGAAAGCCAACCTTAAGGTCAAGCCTTTTTTGCAATGACATAAGAGAAGTTTATTGTAAAAATATTAAAAATAGTGCTTGTTCACTTAATTAAACATGTGCGAATAGGCGAAGTTAAATCTTTGATTTAATTTGGGTGGAACGAGCGAAGCGAAGTGGAACCGCATATTCGATGTTCACAGAAGTTTTTCCGTTAGGAAAAATTTGGGCGCAGCCTGTGAACATGTGTTTGACAAACTAAACTATAATATCGCAAACACTGTATATCCGATGGCGCAGAGTACAAAAGAGTGTTTCAATCCGCCTGTCAGCGAACCTTCGGCCATCTGACCTATGGCCAAACCTGCAGACACCCCCTGAATAAGTATAAGGTTCAGGAAAAGCTCATTAAAAGCTCTTTGCATTTCTACGATATCCATCTCTGACTGATACTGAAAAGCAGGAACAAGAAAATTGGAAAGCCCCCACATCACGCCAAGAAATACGAAAAATATTACATAGCCATTTATCATCTGAGCATAGACCCTTGATGAACGCTCTCTCCTTATATTTTCCATCTCTTGAACAGACTCGGCAACAGCCATTAGCACCTCACCAATATTGCCGCCTGACCTGTGTGTTTCGTTTATTGTTTTGACAGACCTCTTTATCATGGGACTGTCTATCTGGTTTGCAAAGTTGGCTAGGACCTTCTCAAAACTTATGCCCCAGTCTATCTTTGCTATAATTTTCTTGACATATGGTGTTAGAACACCATAATCATTTGTTCTAGTGGCCTTGACAGCCTGTGGCAGTGTCATCCCAGCCTTGATATTAGTAGTAATGTCCCTCAAAAAATCGGGGAAAGCAGAATCTATCTTCTTAACTCGTGTGTATTTGATATATCTTGTTCCAAGTGGGAAACCGAGAACTATAAGAGCAGATAAAAAGTTCAGTGGAACAAACCACTCAGTGTTGATAAACATTGTAAAGTTTATGCTTATGATTGTAAATCCTACCAGAAACGCTATTATGCTGGTGTTGCTTATATTTATATTTTCTATCGCTTTTAGTCTTGACGCCATTTTTATACCCTCGGCTGTGTGAAATGTAAAAATAATATGAACAGTATATTAAGCATTGGCATAACACCATACACGCCAATCTTCATAGCATCTGTTATTTGCATGCCCATAAGTTTTCCGCCTATCAAGGACATCACAGACAGGATAGATATGAAAAACAGCGGCGCGGCAATCATAACAGCTGTATATAAGTCGGCATATGTTGATAGCGTAGAGAGATAGTGCTCTCTCTTAAGCCTGTAGTTAAACAGCGCCTCTTTTGCAGAATTTTTCAGATATTGTATCAAAGAGCCACCTGTGTCTATTGTAGAAACTATACCGTATAGGAACTGACGAAACTCATCGCTTGGTGTTCGAGATGCCACCTGTTTTATTGCGGAAGTTATATCCATGCCAAAGGTCTCGACATTTCTTGTTATTATCCTCGCTTCATTGGACACCTCTTCATATTCCTTTATATCTGTCAGGAGCTTGAACATGATGTAGGGTGGGACACCACTGCTGGATATTGCAGCCATGTGATTTATGGCAAATGGCATAACTGCCTCTATGCTGGACTTTTTGGAACTTATCTTCTGAAAGGGATACGAATGGAATATCGTGAGAATAATAAAAGATGTTACAAGGCTAAAAATAAACGCACCTATCAGTGATACAGTCGGTTCTGCCCCAACAGCAAAAACCAGAAGAGTAAACATCCAGTAAAAAATAGCGAAAAAAGAAACGAATGTAAAAAAAAACATCTTACCAATATATGTCTCGTAAACAATCCTGAGTTCTGACTGTTCTATTTCTTGTTTTATCGGCTTAAGATAGTTTGGAAAATGTTTAAGGCCAAATCTAGCAAAAAATCTAATAAATTTTTTATACCAATAGTCAATCGTTTTTTCTATCTTTTTCATAAGCAATACCTAAACAATATCAACAATAGCAATCGTAAGCATTCTTAAGCGTCTTTATTAAATCTTTATTAAATGCTGCACAAATATTAAACAGTTTGTCAATAGCAACCTCCCAGACAAGGTCCAGACAATGTCAAACAGATTATATACTGTCGGTCTCAAAAGTCTCATCAGAATGTACCAAGAAGCCCTTCTTATTTATCTCATATGGATGCAATTTCCTGGAGTGCTCTGTTGCCCTCATTTTCAGTATTGCTAGCACACGATGAAACTCACCGTTTTTTAGCACCCTGTGAAGCAGAATAACACCATCTGTTACACTTAGTTACCGACCTGATTTCAGCAATGAAAAA
>JAOZPR010000027.1:6241-9110 GCA_029932645.1 Candidatus Aenigmatarchaeota archaeon
TCTTCATCTGTTACAAACTCTTCTATACCAAAGCGGGAAATACCATTTCTGATGTTTGGTATTTCTGAAACGACAATGCCCGCGCACCTGTTCTTTCTGAGCAGGTTGTTTATCTGTTGTAATACCATCCGTATCTCATCCGCATGTCCTAGGTGCATGCCCAAGGCGGCTATTGAATCAATGACCACACGCTTGGCACCTATTTCTTTAATATTGTTTTGAATTATGTCCAAAATGTCCTCTATTCTGAAAGGGTCATACTTTACAAGACGTAACTTGCCCTCCTTCTCCATTTTATTTAGATCCCAGCCGAATGTTTCTGCCAGTTCACGAATCTGGTCTAGGCTTTCCTCAAAACTCACGAATATACCAGGTTCATCAGACGCCACCAGAAAATGAAGACCGAATACAGTTTTGCCTGTTCCTGCAAACCCTGTGAGCAGAATTAAGTCAGATTCGGGTACGCCAACTGGGACAAGGGCGTCAAAACCCGGCACATTCAGCTTTATCCTTTTAATGACCATCACCCTGTTGTGAATATTGTCCGGACTGTCTTACCTAGACTATTACCTTTCTGGACTCTATATACACCAACTATATGAACTATTACCTGATTGTTTACTAAATAATTATCATGAAAAGTTTTAAATTCCAATTACGAGCGTAATTGGTCTACTTTTCCATCATCTCAAGAACCTGTTCTGGCCTTTTCCTGTACAACCTTATGTATCGCACAATCTCGCGCCAGTCAGAAAAACTCTTGTTTCTCAGCCACTCTAAAAATCTTTTACGCCGTGCTATCTCATTCTGAATTTTGTTCATGGGAATGCCTTTTTCCGTGGATATCTTGTGTAAAATCCACGAATTGCCTCTATACTCATAGTTATCATCAGAAGCAATCCAGACAAACGACCTTGTATATCTAACCTTGCCAGTGTCTTGGTCAATCATTCGTATCTCATCTATCTCTTTTATGCGCCTGGCGGATTTTCCTTTTTCCCGCGCATGAGCAATTATTATAACAAGGTCCAGTGTTTCTATAAGGCCTGGTGATAGATTTATGGGTTTTGTTTCAAGTCTTTTTATAACAGCATCAACAGAGCCGGCATGCATCGTCGATAGCGAAGGGTGTCCGGAAGCCATACCTTGGAACATGACATAAGCCTCCTTGCCCCTGATTTCACCGACTATTAAATAATCTGGATTCTGCCTGAATGACTCTTTCAACAAGTCAAACATACTCACCTCTCCTGTTTCATCACCGCCAAAGCCGAGTCGTGACACGCCGGGTATCCAGTTCTCATGCGGCAATGCCAGTTCCCTTGTGTCCTCTATAGAAATAATTTTTGCCTCTTCTGGCATAAACAAGGATATAGCATTTAGAAAAGACGTCTTGCCTGTAGAAACACCACCGCATATTAGAATATTAACGCCGCTTTCGACAGCAAACCACAAATAAGCCATCATCTCAGCTGATGCTGTTCCGAGATTGATTATGTCTATTGGCGTGAACGGTGTTTCCTTAAACTTTCTTATAGAAAATGTTGGTCCGCGTGTTGTCACATCAGTTGCCAGCGATGCCTGAACCCTGGTGCCGTCAGGAAGCGAGCCGTCCAAAAGCGGCTCAGCATAACTTATATATCTATTACAGCGCTCTGCCAATTTTATGACAAACTCTCTCAGTTCTTCGGCATCATCATAAATAACATTTGTTTTTATCGAGCCGAATTTTTTATGAACTATATAAATAGGTACATGCAGCCCATCGCAGCCAAGGTCTTCTATATATGGGTCATGAAGCAGTGGTTCTATTCTGTTAAGTCCAACAAAATCCCTGTAGATATAATACATTATCTTGAAATACTCTGTTGTTGTCAGATGAAAACCATACTCATCTATGAGCATCTGGACTTCTTTTTCTAAATAACTCATAAGTTTGTCAGGACTTCTGACCTCACTGAGATTAACGTCTATCACCTGTATCAGGCCCTCCCTTATCTTTTCCAGAACCTTCTGTTGCTCTGTTGGCAACTCCGGTTCTATAACGTAATATACACGCTCTTCGCGCACAGGGTCCCATAGAATCCTAGCATAGGCATATGGGTTTATGAGAGGGTAGCGCATACTCTTAGGAGCTTCCTTAGAAAATAGGACAAACTTTTTAGGTGGCCTGAACCTGAATCTGGGATACTTAAGATGAACCTTCTTAACGAGCTTTATTTTATGTGGCTTATGACCAAGCTCACCCCTCTTCTTAAGCTCGAGAAGCTGTCCTGCCCTCGACTTGTTACTTATATTCGCACCTGGGTGCCTCTTAAATTCCTTTGTGTTTTTTTTATTGAGCTTCCTGTATAGAAATCCCCTCATGTTTTTTATCTGCTCTAAAACACCTTTAGTCATATGAATTACCAACGCTGATAGCTAGCAGTAATTATCATAATCATTATAATCAGCTAGGGAGCCTCGAGTTTTTCCTTACTCTTGATTTTCTTGACCTGCCTATCTGTACAATACCACGATGTCGAGCACAACTTGGGCAGACATACATCTTCCGACTCATTAAACTTAGATTCCTTCTGTCTACCTGTCTTCTTATTCCAGGGTCTGTTATCTTAAACCCTCTGAATGTTGTAAAACATTTGTATCGCGGGACCCTTTTGCCACAAAAGGCGCAAGTGACATACGATTCACTACCGCGTCCCTTGGTATGATGATACCTTCTCTTATATGGTGCAGCCATTCGTATCCCTCCGTTTGCTGTGTGTTTTGCATTTTTGGATTTATCTGTCTTGTCCTAAATCTTTCCTAAATCTTTTAATGCCTATATATAATAAACTAAGCTGCTTGATATATAAAAATTTTTAAAATA
>JAOZPR010000028.1 GCA_029932645.1 Candidatus Aenigmatarchaeota archaeon
TTGGCACAGGACTTG
Organism: Candidatus Aenigmatarchaeota archaeon; assembly: GCA_029932645.1. Lineage (GTDB taxonomy): Archaea > Aenigmatarchaeota > Aenigmatarchaeia > GW2011-AR5 > JAGGXF01 > JAGGXF01. The sequence continues at coordinate 16 of JAOZPR010000028.1, forward strand.
CATACTCTTATGCTTTTGGTAATAAACGCCTAGATGAAAAAAACGAAGACGGTGAAGAATTCTCAATTCCCAAGGCACTTGCCTATATAAAAAAATGGAGCAGGTATCAGATTCCAATATGGATCAAAGGTTACAAGGACCAATTCGAGTCCGAGGGATACAAAAGAGAATCTTACCCAAGCCTGATGAGGTCGAGAGCAAATGAAGTAAGATATGATGTTGGCGTGGCTCTCGACAACAAGGCCCAAGAGCTTTCAAACAAGCACAAAAGACCCAGAGATTTTTATCTGGCTCTGGTCAATGACCCGCGTTTCAGACAGATATATAACAATGCAGTTGCCAAGATAATAAAAGGAGCGGCTGGTCCTACTAGAAGGCCTCAACGACTGGCAGGGCCAATTGAGGTAATACAAGAAACTCTCGGAACAATCATTGGCCTCGTTTTTCCTTATATAAGATACGTTCTCGCTGTCATATTTATCATCATAGGCCAGGCAATATATGCTAATTTCTCAGTCACACTTACTGGTTCACTGCTCCCGCTCACTATAATCTATATAGTAATATTCTTCCTTTCAGACACGCTGTCTTTCGGCGGGGCCAACTATTCTTATCTTATTATGGGTGAACCCGAGGGGACCAGTATGTTGATTCCTGGTCTTGGAATTCCAATTCCTTTCATGGCTATGACAGGTAGCGGTGCTATCGAAGAAGAGGAAGAAGAAGAGGATGAAGAAAAATGGAAAGAAGGAAACTGGGAAGATTTAGACAATTTTTTTGAAACCATGGATACAGAAGAACAGAAAGCAAAGACAAGCAAGGCGAAACGGATTAAAGGACTTGGAGGAAAAATAAAGAAAAAACTAACAGACCAAAAAACAAAAGACCAATTGAGCAAGGCGAGAAAGACATCCTTCCGTTTCATCAAGTTAATTTTCGACCCAATTCTTGCCGGAATTCTGGCTGCGCTGGGCACCATAATAATCCTTTCGATATTCGAGGTTGAGAGTGTAATCTCATGGGGAGCCCTGGTTTGTATCCTCTTCTATTGGTTGATATATCACTCAAACGGCCTCAGCGGCGTCGTCAGTATTAATCTTGTAGTGTACCTGATAGGCTATGTCTTTATCGGGCCTTATGGTGGATATATGCGTAATTACATAACCGGCATAAAACAGCCTATGAAGGTTGCGTGGCTCGCTGTGAAACAGGGATGGAGCAATATATGGTTGATGATGACCGACCCGACTGCGTGGTATGCAATGCAACAGCAGAGGAACGTGCATCCGGAAAAGGCGATAAGCTATCCAAAGGGCGTTGAGATTATGTCAATAGATGTCATGCCGCCGTCTGTTCCAGACGACGGCTCCATACCGTTCCGTGTCTATGTGGAGATACAGAATCAGGGCGATATGAATGCAAGGGATGTCTATGTCGCAGCTGAGTGCGTAAAGCGATGCAAAGCCATAGGAGAGGAAGATGAATTTATAGAGGATTTAATGCCGCATGCAGGTGATTATGTCCATCTGGGTCCTTATCTTCCAGATGGCGAAGAGCGGCAATACGCTAAACTAAAGATAAAGGCAGCTTACTTGTATTCTACCAACTCTTCCCTGCTGACAGAGGTCGTGAGCGAAGAGGAAATGGAAAGGCAATTCCTGGAGGGCAATGAAGTCTTCAGGGGTGTTGCAGCGCTCGGCAAGCCGAGTCCGGCAATGCTGTCGCTGAACGTAGGCAAGCAGCCACTTAGGGCAGGCACAGAAGCAGGCGTCCTTGTTTCTGTACTAAATACACGTAATAACGGTCAGGTTGTTCTAGATGAGAACACAGAGATAAGGTTGCACATACCATCAGACTTGCGTAGCGGACCAATGGACTGTTCCAGCAATTTGGAGAGCAGTCCTATAGAATGCGTCCAGTCAGAGCATTCGGATACACAGGTATGCCACATTAAAAAGAAATATGCACCGCAGATAGTCAAACCAATGCAAGCAAACACGATATTTTCTTTTTATTGTTCTTTTGATGTCACAACAGACGTGGAAAAGACAAAATCAAGGCTCATAACAGCAGAGCTGATAGATTACAGATACGAAGCCATAGAAGAGGAAAGCGTTATGATAACGCTGCCTTTGGGTATTATAGACGAAGAAGGAAAAAAGCCAAAAGGGACTTCAGAAATTATTTTATCCAGTGACCACACAGAGGCTGTGGGTCAAGTTGGTACACTAATATATCGATGTTGGCATAACAAGGACTATGGTGATGACGGAGAAGGCACAAAAAGTAAGTTATGTTTTGAACTCAATACAGATAACTTATCTGGCGAAATAGATGAAGGAGAGGTTAATGACTACCTCAACAAAGAGTATGGAGATGACGCAGAGATGTTGACCGGTCTAGTATTTGACAGGTCACACTGGGACACTGGCGATGATAAAATCAGACCAGGCCAAAGAATATGCATAGGTTATGAGTCGCACTATGGTAGAAGAAATGTTGTGAAGACCAAAGAGTGTGAAGATTAATTAGACGCCCATAGCCAAGCGTAGCGTGTTCCTCAATCCCGGACCAAGGCCCAGAACAAGCACAGCCAGCTTTATTATATTTCTCATATCCGCGTCTTTTTCTTTGTCAACGAAGTATAATGCGATAAGCACGACCGGTATCTTAAGTATATACATGCCTGCCGGTCCGAGTGCGCTGATAACAGCGCTGCTTAGCACATGCTGCTCAGCATAACCAAAAAACTCCAAAGATACGAATGTTGACGTAGCGTCGAATATATGCACTAAGAGCAGCGCGCTGTTTTCAATGCTCAAAATTCTAGGATTGAATATTTTTCTGATCGCCGCGGCAACGAAGAGCCATATGAAGGTCATGGCCAAAATTAGCGAAAGGGCATGCAGATTTGCCAAGCGCAAAAAAGATATGGCTATCAGGGCGAGGGCAACGCCAGCGCCAAACCATATTTTATAATATTTCATGCGTTTTGTTTCTATTAACCTTGACATGAAGAGTGCGACAAGCGCGAGGAATGCAGTCACAAAATATATTAGAGGCGTTACGAACAAAGCACTTTTCAATATTTGAGCATCTCGGAGCACGCGCAACACAGAACCGAGGACAATGTATGGAACAACGCCGAGCAGAAAGTGTCGGTCTATCTTTATTTTTTGTCGCTTGAATACCCGGTAGAGCAGGAAGAGTGCAACGACGAAAAGAACAGCGTATGCGAGGGTATTGACCAGATTATAGCCAGTGCCGAGCCTGACAGGCTCTAGGAAGTAGTGCTGCAGAATATTTTTAATCTGGCTGAGCATAACTTTTAATATATCCTCAGATTAATAAAACTATAGGCGATAGAATGAGAAATTTATGGCTTTTAACGATTCTGATTGTTGCTCTGGTTTTTTCATCAGGCTGTACCCAAGATGTCTGGAAGCTCCTGGGCTTTAACCTAAAAAAAGACAACGTTGTGGAGCTTAATGACATCCTTGTGGTAGAAGATAAAAATTCATTTCCGGCGTCTCCTGTATTGCCAAATTCCCCTGTAAAACTTACATACGTGATAGAGAACAAAGATCCAGATAAGTCTGTTCAGTCAGTTGGCACAGACATATTTGACGCCTGTATGTTTGAGGTAACGGCAGGCGGATTTTCAGGCGAAACAATATTTCCGCGCGGCTCGAAATATGTTAAGTTCGAGTTAATGGCTCCAACGCGCGAAGAAATCGGAAATATAAAGCATATTTGCGACGTCAAGTTTTATGTTGATTATGATTTCTCCGGGAACACACTATATGATATCGTTACCATAAACCCTGAAGAAATAGAACAAATGCAGCAGGCAGGTAAAAAGGTTACGTTGCATGTTATGAAAGGACTTGGCAGCGGACCTATAAAGCTCGATGCACAGGTACTTGGAGTTGGCGAGGGCGTAATAGGCGGCCAGGAAATACCTTTTGAATTCATCGTGTCAAACAGAGGCAAAGGCATACTAAAAGATAATATAATATCATCACGAGATGTTCACATATTCTTCCCAAAGGACATGGTCGGTTCTTGTAACAATATAGATACAGAGAACTCTGCTGGTTCATTTTCTTGTGGTTCCAGCGGAGCAGACTGTGAATGCACAAACCAGGAAAGTATAGAAATATTTAAGGGTGAGTCAAGCCCGATAATATTCAGGGTCACGACAACCATCCCTGAAAAGCAGAGAACCCATACAGTCAGGGCGAATTTTGACTATACATACGAGCTCAGGGATTCTCATAAGATAGAGGTCAGACCTTATGGTTAATGTGAATAGATGGAAGCAAATCTATTACGAGCCCAGTTCGTTGACCATGGATGACATAGCCAGTAAAATAGTCAAGTTTGTCAAGAATCCTGTAGAGTTCTTTGAGTCTGACCGGTCAACCCACAAGGAGGTTGTAGCTGTGGCCACATTTTTGTTGAGACTCGAGATAGCCATGTTTTTTCTTTTCCGTGCAATGAGCCTATTTTTTAATCCTTCCGCAGCTTATCCAAGCCTCATGATAGCTCTTTTAGCTGTAGTTGTTATCGCTGCCGTGGGAATAGTCCTTGCAAACTATTTTGCAAGAGTAGTCTTGTTTTCCTTGGCAACCTTGCTCAATTCATTTGTGAAGATTATTGCAAAACACGATGACCAGGAAGCGGCAGAACGCATTGCGGGTTATTCAATGATAGCAGGCCTTCTTGTCATACTTCCGTTCAAGTTTTTTCTGGTGTCAGTCGTCTTTATTGCTCTTTCGTTTTTGGGCGTTGTCAAGCAGTATGAGTTAGACTATATTAAATCCGCAGCCAGTGTTGCGCTTCCGGCTATTTTGGTGATAGGTATTATTTATGTTGTCCGGTTTGGTATGAACTATCTCGTGGATATTATACTGTAAGTTTTTGGTGTTTTACAAATGTCTAATGTTGCTATTTCAAAAACAGTCGCTTTGAGTGCAATAATAATATTAATTATGTCCGGCGGCTGCATTCAGAACGGAAAAGAAACATCAGAAAGGCTGGAGCTGCGCCTGGATGTTTTTCCGAATCCTGTGTATGTTGGCGAATCAACGACCATGACAGCTTTGCTTGAGAATAATGCCAAGAAGAGCTATGACAACATAAAGATAGGGGTATTTGATCCCGGGCAGTTCGGCGATATAAACTGTCCTGCGCTGGTGAAAAAGCAGCTCAAGCCATTTGGTGTCGCAGACTTAACATGCTCTTTCACTGCGCCCATGCTGGCGGAGGAGCGTGTTGTTTATCTTGGCGTGTCTGCATCGTTTGACTCCTCTCTGAACGCGGTGCAAACCGTGGAGATTATCAGCGAGCAGGAGAAGAAGAGAAGGCAAATGACCGGAAAGATGCAGACAAAACCAAGCACCTATACTTATGAGGATGAAAGCCTGTCGCTGACCATAGAGTTTTCCAACAACCTGCCCATCGTGGCGAGGCCGACAGAACAGTATGTTTATTTTACGATAAGAAATAAAGGAGACGGCCTTGCGAAGATAAACAGCTTCCATGTTTCCGGCCTGTCCATGCAATGCGACATCCCAAGCCAATTTGAACCGATAAAAGACGAGTTCCAGAAAATCGCATGCAAACTCGCACCAAGCAATGTAAATTATTTAAGTGTCGAGAACATTATAGTTAATATTGGCTACACATACGAAATGAGAAAGACCATCCCAGTGAGGATAGTCAAGTGAATTCATCTCTCATTTGAATACACGTATGAAGAATACGCGCATGAAAGGCGCTAAAATGTTTATAGAGGTGGAAAAATTGAAAAAAATGTTTGTGACATTCTCTTCGGCCTTGTTATTGCTTGTTCTAGTTTTATCATCCGGCTGTGTTAATGATGGCAGGGAAGCAAAGGTCGATCCTAACAACGGTCTCATAATAAATGAATTTTCAGTGTCACCAGACTTTGTTGAGAAGGGTGACGAGATAGAGGTTTATCTTGAAGTGGAAAACGTCGGATGGACAACAGCCTCAAAGGTCAGTGCCAACCTCTATGGCTGGTCATGGGGCGGTGCAGGGACAAAAAATTTAGGTATACTCAGGCCGCCGGACATAAGCAATGACCCACCAACACCAGGGGATTTTGATGCAAAAACATGGATTTTAACTGCGCCAGAATTGCCAGAAGGTACCAAGACTACATACACGCTAACAGGCAGAGTAACGTATAATTATAAGTCAACAGGCGTTGCACAGATACTGGCATACAACGAAGATGAGTACAACAGAAGAAGGGAGAAAGGCGAAGAGCTTATCGGAGACGTAGTTGTAGATAATTCTTATGGTGCGCCTATAAAGATAGGTGTTACAGGTGAGTATCCATTGAAAGTAGACCTCGACGAGAGCACGGATGAGGTTGTTTACAGGATATTTTTCAATAACGTCGGAGACGGTGTGCCAATAACAGATGGCAGAGATGGAAAGATAAAAGGGACCATCTGGTTGCAGGGCGACGCCGAGTTCGCAGATTGCTTGGGTGTAAGCGGTGGAAAGAGAATTAATATAGAAGACCAGGTTACACTTCACAGGGGAGAATCAGTCAAAAAGGCCTGCGGCATAAAGTTAAAGAAGTCAGACTGGTCAGCCATTCCAGAAGGAACCATATCTCTGATTTTTGATATGAACTATGATTATTACATAGAGGCACAGGCAACCATAACAGCAGTCGGCGGATAAGCAACTAAAAGAATTTGCTAAGCGAACTTTCTTTTCTCTTTTCATTTAATTGTTTTTTCTCTAGAATTAGCTTGCCGTAGACACCATCATAGCCAGGCTTTATTTTTGCCCTGCCTTCTCTGATGTTTATTATGACTTCAGCGACCGTTTCGTCCACCTCAGCTAGTTTTTCCTTCTCAATATCCAAAAGAATTGAAAATTCCGTTCCGAATTTTTCTATGAATTGTTGATATTTTTTTCTGATGGTTTGTGTATACAAACCCATTCCGTAAACAGAGGAAATGATTTCACTGAGTGGAATCAAGGATTTGAACGGGATAGCGTTTTTTGGTACAAAACCTTCTGGCCTGTCTGCTAGTTCCTCCACGCGATGCAGAACGCCTATTGTCATTGGCTTGCCGCAGACAGGACAGACATTCCCAAGCTTCGCTGCTTCCTCCGGTTGCATGCAGACCTTGCATGCGCGATGCCCGTCTATATGATATTTTCCATAGGCCGGGTCTACTTCTATTGTATAGAGCAGATTCTTTCTTGTTCTTATGGCACTCACTATTTCTTTGTACGTTATCTTTTTCAGGTCGAATACATTTGCCTCTCTCCCTATACGCCATGGCCACGGCGAGTGGCTGTCACTATTGGAGACGAGCGTGTATTTGTCCAGCGCGCTCAGGCGCCAGTTCATTGCTGGGTCGCTGCTGAGACCTGTTTCCAGAGCGTGTATGTGTTTGGTCTGGTCCTGAAAACATTCTTCAACAGAATCAAACCCAGACATCGAGCCAAAGATACCGAACCACGGTGTCCATGCGTGTGCGGGTATGATTTCTATGTCTTTCGAAATGCTCGTGATGTTCTCCGCTATCTCTGGGCTTGTCATGCCGAAAATCGGTCGGCCATCATAATCAAGCCTGCCTTTTGTTCTGAGCCATTGATTTATTTGGTCAACGACATCAAAATCAGGAGCCAGAATAAGATGATGTATTTTTCTTGTTTTATTGCCTTGGGAGTATATCAGCGATATCTCAGTAGTCGGTATGAACTTTACGCCTTTATATTCATATATGTCATCCTTCAGAACAAGCTTCTCTTTCAACTCCTTCAGCCATACTGGGTGGGTGAAATCGCCTGTGCCCAAGACATTCAGGCCTTTTGTTTTAGCGCCCTCGCTCAGGTGTTCTATATCCATCTGCTGAGACGTGGCGCGGGAATATCTTGAGTGCAGATGCAAATCAGCAAAGGCTTTCATGAATTATTTTTGATAGGAATTTTTTAATACGTGCCACAAGCGAAGCTTTTAATAAATCTCGCCCTATTTTAGAATATGATATTGTCAAAGAGCCAGATTCTTGAATACGCTAGGAAAGGCCTGCTTGTCCGGGATATGATTGACCAAAAAACGCAGATACAACAGGCGGGTGTTGACCTCACGGTTGGCAAAATCTTCCGCCTGGTAGGTCACGGTGTTATAGATTTCACCAACGAAAAGCGAAAGTTGCCCGAGTATGAAGAAATAAAGACAGAAGGCGGCAAATGGGTTCTGCCGAAAGGAACATATAACGCAACCATGAACGAGTTCATAATTCTGCCTAACAATATTGTGGCGCTCGTTTTTCCGCGCTCGTCCGCGCTCGTGTGCGGCATCGAGGTGCACAGCGCTTTGTGGGACCCTGGCTATAAGGGTCGCGGTTTTCTTCATTTCACTGCCCAACGAGAGGTTACCATATATGAGAACGCCAGAATCGTGCAGATGATTTTCATGAAGACTGAAGCAACAGAAGAATACAACGGCGTTTACAAGAATGAAGACCTCCTCAGGAGAGGAAGGCGTGGCAGATGACAGACAGATTAATGTATGCCAGAATCGGGAGAAGCACGCTAAGAATAAAAGACTGCCGCGGGCTTGCGTCCATAAAAGGGCTTATGTTCAGCAACATGGAAGATTTTGACGGCGCACTAATACACGGCAACACCATTTGGATGCCCTTTGTTAAGCACGATTTAGATTTGCTCTTTCTCGACAAAAACATGAATGTCCTATCTGTCGAGCACGCCACCACACTAACAGCCGACCCAATAACATGGCGGACCTATCAAAACAAGGGTGCGAAATACTGCCTGGAAATCAGGTCAGGTTTGGTAAACCAGGAAGAGCTGCAAAAAGTGGAGAGAATAGAATTCTTATGATGGGTCCGGCAGGATTTGAACCTGCGACCTTCGCCA
>JAOZPR010000008.1:0-10726 GCA_029932645.1 Candidatus Aenigmatarchaeota archaeon
GAGTCAATTTTCTTGTCTTTTTGTAGATTTCGAATATTTCTTAAAAATATAAAAAAATAAAATTAAAATAAGAGCTAATAATAAGATAAAATAGATATCTCGATTTTCTTGATGAATATCATCTCGAAAGCTTCCCCCAGCGGACTTAGCGGGAATAAGATAGACAAACTTCCCCACCGAGTCTTTAAAATAAAATAAGATACCACATTTTGTATTAAACCCAGGAAAGTTTTTACTTTCAATCGAAACATTTACTTGTTTTTCATTAAGTTCAACAATTCTCATAGATATTCTTCTGATTAAAATTTCATCTTTGGATATATTTTTAATATTCCAACTAAGATTATCATAGACCGGTTCAACTCCTTCAGGTATAAAAAATTTAATATTAATGTCATAGACATCTTCAGAAGGTTTTATACGAAGTTCGATGTCAAATTCTTTATTTAATAATACTGGCTTATCAGAAACTGATAACTGAACCCTCCAAAAGTAAAATCCGTCAGCCTCAGTTGAGTGTATTAGACCAACCGAAAATAAAATTATCAGAAATAAATATAAATATTTTTTATTTTTACTCATATTTAGTTCTATTAAATTAGATATTTAAATATCTCCTTTATTTTCTCACAGTTTGTCAATTTACACAGTCCTTATCGTCTCTTCTCCCGGCTTTGGTGGGGCAGTTAGCCCTTCCCTGTGGACGCGAGCGAACTCTGGTGTGACTACAATCCATTCGTCGGATACGCCGGCAATGTCGCCGTTCACAGCCATGCAGGTCTTTCTAATTCTTGATATGGCTCTTTTGAGTTCACCGATATCCTTGTCCTTAAGCTCTTTTATCTTTACAAGAACAATCTTGCCTTCTCTCATCTTTCGTTGTATTCTGTCAGAATCAGCATAATCTTCCAACTTGTCAACCACAATCAATATTTTTCCGGACTCGGCAGCGTGCATACCTTCAACATCCAGTTCTATATATTCTTCTTCACTCGGCTCGCTTGTCTTGAACCTGCCGAAGATATTCTCAAGTACCATCCTTCCCACCTCATCAAACGTTTGAATAAAATAAACTTATTGTATAAATATTTAAGTCAATCTTTTTAAGTTTTAAAATAAAGCGTTATACTCACACCTTTTCTTTATGCCTTTCATTCATTACCTCTAACATGGACACAATATTCCATATCTGTGTGCGTGTGTAAAGAGGAATGTTAGAATCGTTGGAAATCTCGTCTAAAAGGGATATTGCAGAATTTATTCTAACAGCGATGTCTTTTTTTTCGTCGTTGAGATGCGCTTTTGCCTCTTCAACCGAGGCACGGATGTTTCTCGGCACAGTTCTATCATCTCTTATCTGGTCAAGCAACTTGTTTATTGCCTTGGTCTCCATGCCTATTACCCCTTCTTATAATCAATACCTACCATCTTGCTTAGTCGGCAACATTACTCAGCCGTACCTAGAGCGGATTGCATCTCTTTGAATTTTTCTTGGAGCTCTTTTATTTTATCCTTTAGCATTTTTTCCTGTTTTTCCAGTGTTTTAATCCTCAGCTCGGTTTCTTCCTTCCTTTCATTGAGGTCTTGCTTAACAGATTTCTTTTCCTTTTCGATGAGAACAGGACCTATTATTGAAAAAACCTTTCCAGTATTGTCTTTTATTTCTTCCATCGCATGGTCTATCTCAGTGTTGTGCAGCATTAATGTCTGTTTTTGTACAAGAACAGACTGAAGCTGCTGGTTGAGCATCTGCAACTGAATAATAAGTTTTTCAACATCCTTTTCCATATGAACACCCCATCTAAAACTCGATTCTCCACGAGTTCAAATATCATATTTCATTATAAACCTTTTCAGCAAGTTTTATTTTTTCTATGTAAGAGTTTATTGCTGCCTGCACACCTGCCATGTCCTTTGCGTCTATTTCTATGACCAGTTTTTTTCCGCTTTTCTTCAGCCGGCAGCGAAACTTTGCTCCCGTTTCCTCGGTCAGTATGTCAAGGATTTTTGGCTCTTTGACAAGGATTTCAAATTTTGCCTTCACAAAATCACTCTGCTTTAACCCTTTTAACAAAGGTCGGGCGCGCCTTGGCAACTATTCTATACCCACAATAGGGGCATCTTGGCTGATCAATGTTTTCTATTTCCTTCTTGCATTTCAGGCATCTATACATCTAACCACCATTATTTTTCTTATAATTCTCATAGTACAGTAAAAGACTGAAGTATATAAACACAGACGCGACGAACACAGCTGTCAGGTCATATAAGAATTTTCCCGTGTTCAGCCAGCGAAAGATTATGACACAAAGCAGCAGAATTTCCGCAACTATAAAACTCTTCTTGGCAGCCCTAGACTCTGCTTCTTTCTTTCTCATAGCAACACCACACGCTTTTATTTTGAACCTTTCTTGAATTCATAAGTTCCAGAAGCATACTTGGCGCCGCATTTTTTACACACCCATATGCCTGCTGACTCACGAACAACAGCTATTCTTGAGCATGACGGACATTTGTATCTCTTCTTCTTTTTGGCGTCTATTTCCTTTATCTTGTCACGTATCTTTTTACCGTATTTTGAGCCGAATCTGCCGGCACTCCCTGTCTTTTTTCCCATGTTCACAACCTCTTGAATACATACAGTACATATGATGTAGTACATATGATGGCATGCGCAATGCGTATACTATCAATGATATACTAACAAAGTTATAATAAAAATCTTTAATAATGTTAAGATTTGGCAGAAAACCCTTTTAAAGGTTTTATATCGCATGCGTTGTATTAGATTCGGAAGTTGTTGAAATCATTTTAATGATATAATTATTTTAATAAATTATTTTAATATTTTGTTCTGGACAAAGTCAAACAGCCGCTCTGCATGTTTTGTTGCTAGGATGGCGTTCTTTTCTTTCATCAAATTTTCACCATATTCTGATTCCGACTTTATATTTAATAGTTCCATTAAATGCTTGGAGGCCTTTCTAATACTATCGTCCTCTGGGGCTGTTTGAGAAAAGAGTCTTACGGCATCTTCATGTCTCTCTCCCGCGTGCCTGATGCCTAGCTTCCATATACAGAAGGCATCGGCTGCAGCTATAGCGCAGTGAACAGCGTTTATCACAGAAGCGTTCCATTCACGTTCATCACAGCTTCGATACATAGCATTTTTACATTCTTCCGCCCTTTTTAAATAATCCACTGCTTTGTGTCTATCAACATCCCTTGTTCTCATTATATCACCCAAATTCCTCTTTCAGCACTTTTCAGTATCTTCTTATTTTCAGGTTTTTTGATATCCTTTTCTGTGATTATATATGGAGAAAGCATATTACCATATCTTTGCATACATTTATCAGAAAGTTCATCTATTATTTCTTTAATCTCTTTTTTCTGTTTCTCATTTTTTATTACGATTAGTAAGTCTATATCACTGTCTGGTTCCTCCTTTCCTTCTGCAACTGAACCGAAGATTTTGGCAATTTTCAAATCTCTGCCCGAAAGTTTCTCCATAAACATTTTCTGCAAATCGAGTAGAGGGGGGTTAACTGCCAGTTCTCTTAGATTTTTAATTGAAAGTGCCTCGTATGCATAGCTTTTTTCATTCAATTTCCAAGAGAGTGCATTACCTATCTTTAGAGGAGTCACCAGATTGAGTTCATATAATTTCTTCATTACTTTGTTCACAGCCATATGCGATACACCAAGAATTCTGGAAAGCTCTCTTTCACTTGTTGGAACGTGCTCTGAAAGCATGTACATTAGTATTTTAACCTTCACTTTTGATCCCAGCAGCTCATCAGCAAAGTTTCTGAATTTCATATTATAAGTTTACATTTGTAACTATTTAAAGTTTACGGTTGTAAACTTTTATTTAGAAATCGCTGGCGATTAGAATCTCTAAGAGTTTCTAAGAACTTCTAATTTTCCTGCACTTAACGCCTTCTTCACTGTCTTCGAGCAGGTAGCCCATTTTTCTTATTTGGCCACGGATTTCATCTGCCTTTTTCCAGTTCTTCTCTGTGCGCGCCTTTTCCCGTTCCTGAATAAGTTTTTTGACTTCTTCTGGTATCTCTATTTTTTCCTTTTTAAAGTTCATCATCTTGAAAATAGTATCTATCTTTTCTAGCAGTGCAAGAATGTCAGCAGCTTCTTTTTTTGTCAGCGATTTGCTGTCAATCTTCTTATTTGCTTCTGTAATCAAGTCAAAAATCACAGCAAGCGCTTCTGGTGTATTCAGGTTATCATCCATAGCCGCTTCAAATTTTTCATAATATTTTTTGACTAGGTCTGTCTCTATTTTATCGTCAGCCGAATCAGCTATTTTCAACAGGCTCTGGATAAAGTTGTTTATCTTATCCACCTTTTCTTTTGCTTTTCTGAGATTGTCTTCAGAGTAGTCTAGCGTGCTTTTGTATTGGGAAGAGAATACCCACATCCTTATCGTCTCGGGTGAGAATTTTTCCAGAGCATCAGAGATGGTTATGAAATTTTCCTTTGATTTGCTCATTTTTTCTCCGTTTATAGACAACAAGCCAAAATGAATCCAGTAGTTGACGCCAATGCTACCAAATGCCCCATAGTTTTGTGCTATCTCATTCTCGTGGTGCGGGAAGTAATGGTCAACCCCACCACTGTGGATATCAAAATCACCGTCCAGATATTTCCTGCCCATTGCAGAACATTCTATGTGCCATCCTGGCATTCCCTTGCCCCAAGGCGAATCCCATACATGCGAATGTCCTGGCTGATGTTTTGCCCACAATACGAAATCATTGGGATTTTTCTTGTTGGGGTCTGCCACCCTCTGCTTTTCCTCTTGGGCTTCCATATTCTTACCAGAGAGTTTGCCATAGTCCTTATACTTCGAGACGTCAAAATAAACAGTGCCGTCTTTCACATAGGCATAACCGTTTTCAATTATTTTTTTAATGATTTCTATCATTATGTCGACGTTTTCACTCGCCTTCGGCTCCACGTCAGGTGGTTCTATTTTCAGCTTTTTCATGGAATCATGAAAATCGTTTGTATAGAACTCAGTGATATCTTCTGCTGTTTTCTTTTCCCGGTCCATCGCCTTTTTTATCTTATCAATACCTTCATCAGCATCAGATGTCATGTGGCCAAAATCAGTTATGTTCTGGACATGTTTCACTACAAAACCTTTCCACTTTTTCAAGAACTGTTTGAGCATGTCAGTCCTTATGTAAGTGACTCCATGACCCAAGTGAGACGAAGAATAAACAGTCGGGCCACAGGAATAGTACCCAACTTTGCCTGGTTCTATTGGCTTAAAAACTTCTTTTTTCTTTGTCCATGTGTTGTAAAGTACTAATACCATTTTTACCATTTCCTCAGGGCAGCAAAAAAAGCGAGGTGGGAGAGTTGAACTCCCTTCTTCCGGTTCCTGTTTTCCAGTTCTTTGATTGAACTTTCTTTTTAAGAAAGTTCATCTGCAGCCGGATGCATGGCCGTTCTGCCAACCTCGCATCTATTTTCTGTTTGTAACCGCGGTTATATAAATATTTCCTAAATATTTTCCACGACAAATATTTCCTACAAAGGCTATAAGAATTAGTTTCTGCTGCTATTTCATCGGCCAAAGCGGCCGATGCAAAGACGTTCACCGATCATCTGATCCACCTTTTGTAGAATTAATTATGGTTGGTAAATTTAAATAGATTATTTATCTAAACCTCACCGTTTCTAGGTTGTGCGGTGCCATGGTTTCTGTTTTGATGACCTTGTGCAGAGCGCGCGCGAGCTCCACAGCGCGGGAATTGTCGCCGTGGTCAGTGAGGATTTTTCTCGGTTTTGTTTTGAGTTTTTTGACAAAGTTTATGAGTTGTGGCTGGTCGCTATGACCAGACAGCCCTTCGACAGTTTGTATCCTCATCTTTAGTTCCAATGCTTCATTCTTTCCGTTTTTCTCAATAGGTATCTGGCTCCAGCCTTTCTGTATTCTGCTGCCAAGCGTGCCTTCGGCTTGATACCCGACAAAAATCAAGGTGTTTTTAGGGTCAGAAGCAAACCGCTGGAGATATTGCATGGCAGGTCCACCGACAAGCATTCCAGACGTGGCTATTACGATATAAGGGTCTTGCTTTTCAAAGATCTGTTCCCTTTCTTTTTGCGAACCTATGGCGTGAAGCCGTTCATCAACAAAAGGATTTTTACCTTGGTGAAGAATCTTACTTCTCATGGTACTTGACAAGAACTCAGGATATGCTGTATGTATTGCAGTAGCATCCCACACCATACCGTCAAGATAAATAGGGGCATCTATATCACTTCCTGTTATGATAGCCATGACATCCTGAGCACGACCGACAGCAAAAGAAGGTATCAGAACCTTTCCGCCAGCAGCCACAGTTTCCTTGACCGTGTCTATCAACAGTTTCTCCCCCTCTTTTCTGGGTGGCTGTTTTGCGTCAGCGCTACCGTATGTGGACTCGAGTATAAGCGCTTCGACACGTGTATAGTCAGTTGATGTCGGTTGGAACAGTGTTGTGGGCGCAAACTTGATGTCGCCACTATACAACACGTTATATAATCCGTCTCCTATATGTACGTGAATAGTAGAAGAGCCAAGCAGATGACCAGCATTCTGCAACGTCAACCGCATGTCCGGTGTTACATCAGAAACCTCACCATATTCCAGTGCTATGGAGTGTTTGATAGCCTCTTCTATTCCCCTGGAGTCGTATGGAGGCTTCTTGTTTTCCCGCTGGCATATTTGTATGTAGTCGAGCTGTAACATGGCTGATAAATCACGCGTCGGCGCTGTTGAATATAAAGGTCCTTTGTAGCCGTAAGAATAGAGATATGGAATAAGACCGCTATGGTCCATGTGTGCGTGCGACAATACGACAGCATCCAGGTCCTGTATATGGAATTCAGGCGCTTCCAGATAAGGGAAAGGCTTCTTGGTTGAACCTACTGATATGCCGCAGTCCAAGAGAATACTACTATTATTTGTCTGAAGCAATATACAACTACGGCCGACCTCGCGGAACCCGCCCAATGCCGTGGCTCGTATCCATTCGACCTCTTTTTTCTCTCCGTATATCTTTTTTCCAAGTTCGTGAAGGAACTTTTTCCGGTATGCAACCTCTTTGTGCAGCATTTTTCTTATTCTCCGTATGAGTTCAGATTCTATAACACCTGCCCGTTTGATTTGCGGAGTCCAAAGGGTTTTATTTTTTATCTCCTTAAGCGTTATACCACTTTTTCCAATGACCAGACCAGGCTTTTCAGCATGAATAATAACCTTACTGAACTCCGGTTCAAAATATATGTCCTTTACACCAGCCTCTTTTGGTATAATTTCATTTATGGTTTTTTTGCATTGTTCCGGGTCCTTTATTATGCTAGGATCTGCCCTGACTTCTATTCTCTTCTTGATTTTGTCGACTATTTTTTTAATTGGCTTTGTTGAATTCCTGAAAAATTCCTTGTTCTGTGTGTATAAAATAATTTCACTTGCTTCGTACAGAACTTCCGATATCATCGCGTCTTTAGGTAGACCTTCTTTTATTTCTTCCAAAATTGTCATATCGCAAAACACCTTTTATTTTTTAGTTATTATATTTAGTTATTATTCCTAGCTGTTGTCTTTGGTTATTCTTCTTAGTTACTCAATTAAACCAGATAGAATAATAAAAATCAAAATCAATTATATCTTTTCTATGTCCTTTTCATCAACAAATTCAAAGCCCCTTTCTGTTATGCTCGCAACAACTATCTTTTTTCCACCGCTTGCTATGTCCCTTTCTCTAGCAGATTTAATGGATCTGACAGCGATATTAATGGCGTCTTTTACGCTCAGGTCTGCATGAAAGCTATCCTCAAGTACACCATAAGCAAAAGGAGAACCAGAACCTGTTGAAATGAACTTATCTTCTATAGATGAACCGTCTGGAAATAGGCTATATAAATGGTAACCGGTTTTGTCCTTTCCGCCGATAAGCATAACAGCCATAAATGGGAAATAACGGTTGTTGTGCAGCACGTTTCCCAGCAGAGTGCTCACGGCGTTTACTGTTATCTCACCACGGTTCATTTTGTAGAGGTTTATCTCTGCCTTAGTCAGCCTGATCAATGCCTGAATATCTCCAACACCACCAGCTGTTGTAACACCAATGAAGTCGTCGATTTGAAATACCTTTTTGACCTCTTTGTGCGCTATCATATAACCCATGGTTGCCTTGCTCTCGCTTGCGAGTACAACCCCGTCTCTACACACGATACCAACAGTTGTAGTGCCTGTTTTTAGCACCTCTCTCTGTTTATTATTCATGTTGTCTAAGTCCATTTTCACAACCCCACAACCCTTACAATTATATCTTATAATTTTTTTAGAACATGCTTTGTTTAATTTTTTTATGATAGTAAAGTATTTAAAATTAAAAACGTGTCTGAAAGCGAATTACGAATTAATAAATCAACATGTCCTATCAATATGCCCGAGCAGCATAGACCACTTTTTTCGCAGGTTTGCCGCATATTGCGCATTTCTCACCCGGTTTTTCATTGCTCTTGAACACAGGTCCTCTTATCTCTGCGCCTGTGTCATCTTTCAGTTTTTGTGCGCAGTCTTCTTCATAGCAGAATGATATCTTCACAAGGCCGCCCTGCTTCAGCTTCTCTTTAAGCTCTTTATAGTTTTTGGCCTCACGCAAGTTTTCATCGAAAAATTTCTTCGCCCTCGCTTTCATATTATCAAAAATGTCTTTCATGATTTCATCTATCTCTTTCTTTGCCTCTCCGTCGCTCACAACAATTCTTTTGCCAGTATCCCTTCTGACCAGCGTAACCTGTTTTTTGGCCACGTCATCTGGCCCTATTTCGAGCCTCACAGGCACGCCTTTCAGTTCCCACTCATTGAACTTGAATCCTGGCCTGTAGTTTCTGTTATCAAGCTTAACTCTGAGACACTTACTCAGCTCTGCGCACAGCTCATTTGATTTTTTGATTACATCTTTTTCATGGCCTTTGACAGATATTGGTATGATTACCACCTGCACCGGTGCCAGTTCAGGAGGAAGCACAAGGCCTTTGTCATCGCCGTGAACAGAGATAACAGCAGACAATATCCTTGAAACGCCCGGCCCAAAACAGGTCTGATAAGCATACTGCTTTTTCTCGTTCTCATCTACGAATTTTATATCAAAAGGTTTTGAAAACCGCGTTCCTAAATTGTGGGTAGTCGCAACCTGTGCTGTTTTCCCATCAGGCATTATTGTGTCATATGCATAAGTACCCTCGGCACCAGGAAACTTGTCCCAAGGTGGCCGTTCGCAAAGTATGAATGGTATTCCCAGCTTTTTCTCGATTACGTCTTCTGTAATTTTCATATCTTCTTCTATCTGCTTTTTGGCATCCTCATTGGTTCTTTGCACGGTGTGCGATTCTATCCAGAAGAATTCTCTGCCACGAATCAGCGGTTTTGTCATTTTTGTTTCATATCTATATACTTGGCAGCTTTGGTACAGCTTCAGGGGCAAATCCTGATACGTACGAATCCATAAAGAGTACATCGGATATATAGCTGTCTCAGACGTTGGTCTTAAGAACAATCTCTCGTCAAGTTTATTCTGACCAGCATGCGTTATCCAGAAGACCTCTTTTTCAAAGCTTTTCACGTGCTCCCTTTCTTTTCTGAGACTCGACTCCGGTATAACAACAGGAAATGCAGCAGGCTCATGCCCGCTCTGCTCGAGACCCTGCTCAAGCATGCTAGTAATCCTCTTAATCATAAATACTGCCCACGGCATATAGACAGGAAACCCCTTCACAGGGTATCTCTGGTCAAGCAGGCCGGCCTTTTTCACGACCTCAAGATACCACTCACCAAAATCTTTTTTACGCACGGTCATTCCAAGCTCTTCTGACACGACAAACACCTTATCAACTATAAAGCCAACAATAAGACCTAAAATCTTAATAATAATTAGCACACGCCGATTTAAAAGTTTAATGAAGCAGGTGTATTTTTATAATTAAAATAGTGTGACTTTGGGGTATAAAATGCTAAGCAAAAAATCAGACACGCGCTGGACAGCTTTGCTGTTGTTTGTTTTGGGTGCTCTTATAACAGTCAACATAATACGTTTTAATTATCCGGATTTCACAGCATTGGCAGCATTTTCCTTGCTTGTCGGCGTGGGATTTAATTTATAACAGCTGGACACGGTCTTTTGAAAAGCAAGAACTGGGCCAAAAAGCTCGCCATTATATTATCCATTCTAAAACTTAGCCAGCTCTCCATTTCGAGCCCGTTCGATACGAACGCCATTCTGGGTGTTATAATCTTGTTATAATCTATTTGGGCATAATTGTCATGCTGCTTCAGAAATAGCTTAGCTCATTTCTTCATCTTTCTGACAACACCCAGACCTTTCTCGGTCAGGTGCCATGAATCCGCCTCATAATAAACGAGTTGCATATGCTTGAGACTTTTCAAGGCCTCAACAACATCGCCAGAGGGTGTCTTGACCTCTTTAGAAAGCTTCTCAAGCGTTTTCGGTTCTTTCTTCAGCTTTTTCAGAATCTCGCGCATAAGCATGTTTTAATTATGCAGGGAAAGTTTTTATGCGTTTCTAAACTACGACCTTTGAATTAGAAGGAAAATGGGTCCAAGGAGATTTGAACTCCTGTCTGAAGCTCCCTAAGCTCCGATGTTTGCCGTCTCGAAAGACTCTAACCAAGCTACACCATGGACCCG
>JAOZPR010000008.1:10826-27848 GCA_029932645.1 Candidatus Aenigmatarchaeota archaeon
ATGGGCCCACCCAGATTTGAACTGGGGTCTGAAGCTCCCAAAGCTCCGATGTTTGCCGTCCGGCGCTTCGCGCCAAACCCTAACCAAGCTACACCATGAGCCCATTGCTACGTAAGATTTATAGCGCTAAAAGACTTTTAAAACTTTTTAAGCCAACTCTAATCATGAACCTCAAACAGGCGCTGGAAAAAAAAGGTATCAAAGGCGCTCCAAAGAGCTTTGACCAAGTCGGCTGTATAGCCATAATAGAGATACCAGAGGAGCTCAAAAGGCACGAGAAAGTCATCGGCAATACTTTTTTAGAGCTGCATAAGAACATAAAAACCGTGTTCAAGAAGGCGTCGCCGCGTTCTGGTCAGTATCGCCTGAGAAAACTTAAGCTCATCGCCGGTGCCAATAAATCAATAACAGAGCATAAAGAATCCGGCTGTCGGTTTTTGGTAAACGTAAGGACATGCTACTTTTCGCCGAGAGAAGGAACAGAACGTATGCGCATCGCTGAAAAGGTAAGGAAAGGCGAGCGTGTTATGATCTTCTTCGCAGGCATGGGACCGTCTCCGATAATAATCAGTAAGAAGACAAAGGCTTCGGATGTTATCGGCATAGAAATTAATCCGGCCTGCGTTAGATATTTTCGGCGCAATATTGCGCTGAACAAGACTCATAATATTAAAGTCATTCAAGGCGACGTTAAAAAAGAGGCCAAGAAATATTATGGTTCATGCGACCGCGTTGCGATGCCTCTGCCTGAAACAGGATACAAATATCTCAGCCACGCAATAAGATGCCTCAAGCCAAAAGGCATCGTCCATTTCTATTTTATTTCCCATGAAAATGAAATTAATAAATGGAAGAAGATTGTGCGCAGAGAAGCGTCAAAACTGAAAAAAAAAGCGAAAATAAAAGAGAAAAAAAAGATTCTGCCTTATGGTCCCGGCATTTATAAGTGGCGCATTGATTTTACTGTTTTTTGAATTTTGCATCAATAACAATATGATATGTTCTAGGTGCGGTGCTTTTGACCTTCTTTTTTGTTATGATTCTGGTAAGAACAAATCCGTTTGCTTCGGCGCGTTTCCTTAGCTGTTCCAGCGGTTTTTCCCATAGCTCGCTCTGCTTGTAAACATTATGATAATGGATAATTCCCTTCTTCTTTAACAGCGAGAACGCTTTTGGTAGGAAGCGCTCTGTGCCAGGAAAATAACCCATTATTATTCGGTCGGCCTTTTCTGGCAGCGTGGCAAAGCGGCAGTCGGCCATCATTGGCTTAATGTTTTTTATTTTATTTAAGGAAATGTTTTCTTTCAAGAATTTGAATGATGTTGGGTTTTTCTCTATGGCGTATATTTCTTTCGCTTTGCTGTTCTTGGCAATGCCTATCGAAAAATAGCCGATGCCCGCAAACATGTCTATGATTGTTTCGTTTGGCTTTATTTGGTTTATGAGCCGGCGACGCTCAGAGAGGTTGCCCTTGGAGAACATAATCTTTGCTACGTCTATGCGATAGAGACAGCCATGCTCTTTGTGTGTTGTGGTGGTATTTTTATCCCCGGCTATAACTTCTGCTCGCGGTCTTCTATATTCTCCAGCAATGCCTTTTATCATGCAAACCGTTCTTATGTATGGAAGCATCTCCAAAACCGCTTCGCCTATTTTCTTATGCTGCCCTGCTGTAGAGCCAAAGAGCTTGATTAATATTATATCGCCGACCTTCTGGTAACTCGAAGGCAGTGCTTTCAGCGGCAGGCCTGTTTTCTCAGCGAGTTTTTGCTTAAAGGGCATATTTAAAATCTTTTTTCAAAAGATTTAACTATTATGATACTGACAAAAGAAGACATTACAAGGCTGGAAAAGGCTGGATACAGGTTTGTAGGCCCGTCAAAGCACTCAGCAGTTAAAATATGCAGCTGGACACGCGAGGCTATTCGAGGCAAAAATTTCTGCTACAAGCAGAAGTTCTATGGTATTGCCTCGCACCGCTGCCTCCAGATGACACCAGCCCTGCCATTTTGTACGCAACGTTGCCAGTTTTGCTGGCGTGACACCACGATAACATACCCAGAATGGACTGGCCCAGTAGACGATCCCAAAGACATACTGGACGGTGCAATAGAGGCGCAGCGTGAAATCTTGCAGGGATTCAAAGGTAATCCAAACGCAGATATGGAAAAGTTTGAAGAAGCAATGAGCCCAAATCAAGTCGCCATATCACTAGCAGGCGAGCCCACGTTGTATCCAAAGCTGCCCGAGTTCGTAGACCTCGTGAACAGCAGGGGCATGACATCGTTTCTCGTGACAAATGGAACAAATCCTGATATGATTGAGAGGCTCTTGGAACACCAGCCTTATCAGCTATACATAACCCTGGCTGCTCCTGATGAAGCTACCTACAAAAAAACATGTTGCCCCATAATCAATGACGGCTGGTCTCGGCTAATGACATCATTATCCATGCTCAACCAGTTCAATCGTTCTGTCATAAGGCTCACGCTTGTCAAGGGGCTAAACATGACAAGCCCTGAAAAATACGCAGAGCATATAGAGAAAGCCGGGCCAAAATTCGTGGAGGCAAAGGCATACATGGCTGTTGGATATTCGCGCGAACGCTTGGGTTTGCCATACATGCCGCAGCACTCGGAAATTCGAGAGTTTGCTGAAAAGATAGAACAGAACTCTTCCTACAGAATCAAAGACGAGAAGACAGACAGCAGGGTTGTTTTACTGATGAAGTGAATTTTATCACTTAAAAGTAGTCTATTTAAATTTTGATGTCTAATTAATGGACATGAAAGAAGAGACTAAGTCAAAGGGGTATGTCTTTTTCGTAGACTATAACTTTCTTCTTGTCGATGGATGGAATGAAATAGCTGTCTTATGGCAGTGGGCTCTAGATAACGTACGCAATAAAAAAACAAGAATAGGTAAAATAAACGGCTTTTTTGAAGGAATTTACACAGGTTTAGATGGGTTATACAATACAATAAAGTATTTTAAGAATGATGATTTTTCAGATTTCCTAAAATTTTTTAGTAAATATAACGGCGTCAAACCAGACTATGATAAAAAATCAGTTCTTGATAAATTATTACCATTCCCTATAAAACCCGAGCTAATGCCTAATGTTAGAGAATTTCTTGAGCATGTAAATAAGGTAGGAAAAGTGAATATTTTATCGAATGGTATAAAAGAATTTTTTGAACCTTATTTAGAGGAGAAGGGTATTAAACACATGTTTGATAATATATATGCAAATAGCATAAAAGCTGCTAAAGAGGGCAAAATTGAATTAAAAAATGTGGAAGCTAAGAGAGAGCTCATAAAAGAATTATACCCAAGCCAAGATTTAAGTCGTGTTGTTTACATCGGCGATAAAAGAGATAGAAAAGTTATAGAGTATGTCGCCAAACATGGTGGCAAGGCTTTCATGCTTTCTAAGAAGGAAGGCGAAGAAATAATATATAAATGGCACAATGACATTGGAGACCATAAGAAAACTTTTTACTATATAAAAAGTCTAAAAAATGTTTTTGAGCATCTTTGATACTGAAAAGTTATTTTTCAACAGTTTTCTTTCCCCTTTCCTGCGGTACGATTCTTATTCGTCCGCCAGAGAATTCTTTGTCGAGTTCTTTGCCTTTGAAGTATTCGTGAAGGAAGATAGCCAATGCCGCAACCTCGGAGTGCGGCTGGCTTGTCACGGCGATGTTATAATCAACAAGCTGATAGATTTCGGAAGGCACCTTTTCGCCGCCTACGACGACAAGAACATCTTTCTTCTGCCCGATTTCTTTTATTTTCTTCTGCACGGGTAAACCGTACATGGTTAGGTGAACAGAAACACCAGGAAAATTCTTAATAACTTTTTTCCAGTTTTTTTCATAACTGACTTGAAAACTGCCGCCCCATTCTTTCGTAACTTCTTTTATACTTTCAATGAGCTTTTCATCATGCTCGCCGCTCATTATAACAGAATCAGCGCCGAGCGCACGTGCTGTCAAGCCAACGTGCGTGCTCAATCGTGCATCTCTTCCGGGGCGATGACCAAGACGAAGAATTGTTATCATTTATTACACCTATCATATTGAAAGCAATACCAGTGCTATTGCGCCGAGCGCCACACCCAGCATTTTCATGATTGTTATTTTTTCGCCCAGAAACAGAACCGCTATTATTACTGTTACAATTAGGCTCATGTTCCTTATCGGCGTGACTATCGCGACCTTGCCGGTTTGTATCGCGATGACAAAAGACGTCATCCCAACAACCGCCAACAAAGATACGGTTATCAAAAGAATAATATTTTGTGTTGATATCTGCATAATGGATGCTATTTGATTTCTCAACAACAGGAAAACACCAGTTATTACAGTGCTGAACAGATAGACTGTGAAAACGAGCAGGTATGGATCGACCTTAATGAGCTTGTATATTATCGCTGTTATACCAAATACCACGGTTGATATCAATGCAAAAATTATAGCTTGTTCCACACCAGCACCCAGTTAAAAAAATTAACATAAACAGATTTAAAACGATTACAAATTGTAGATGGCCTTTGGTGTTATCTTTTTATTATCAATTCTGAACCATTCGAGCCAGAACAAGTGTTCCCTGTGGCCACGGCATTTGTTCTGACCGCCGCGCCCAAAGTTGTTTCCGTTGGCTATATGCGCAACGCCAAGCAGCTTTTCATCAGTTATGCTAAGGCCAATCAGCCTTCCTGGTATCAGGCCTATACCAAACTCTGCTATGGTTTTTATCGCTTCCGGCCGCATTCCACTTCTTGCATTTATTACAGAGAAATGATGCAGGTCTTCTTGTATCCTACCAACAACCTCGCTGTCCCCCTCTATGTCTTCTATCAGACCGTTCTCTATTTTCATCACGACCTTTTTCACATCAACGGTTTCCGGGCCTATTTTAACACTTATGTCAATAACAGCCTTTCCATTGACGCTGTTCTCAATAGGGAACAGAACAACATCGCCTGCTGGTAGGTTTCCGCCTGTACCTGGCCTGTCGAACTTACCAGAGTTGAACCACGCCTTTCGGTCGGTCGCAGAACAGCTAATTCTCGTTCCATTGACACCCTTAATTTCAAATTTGTCTCCGCTGGAAAGTAGTTCTTTCAGCGCATTGCCAGCTTTTCTCATATGTTCTGTGTCAAATGTAAGCATATTCAGCAGGTCATGCTCCCGATCCTTTCTGAGGCTGAGCAGCCCTGTCATTGATGCAAATCTCGCGCCCTTCTGCCTGATGAACAAGCGCAGACCTTTTTCAAAGAACGGATAAAGGCTGCCAAGCTTGTGGTTCAGGCATATAAACAGGCAGTCGCCTTTTCGAAGCTTTTCGAGCGCTCCCTTCACTTTTTGGTCGCAAGGACCGGAATCTATCGCGCGCTGCCTTATAAATTCAGAATCAATCTTCTCAGAATTCGCATAGTCGTAGACGTTCTTACTTATTTTACCGACGAACCCGCGGCTTGTGTCGGTTATAACAAAAAGCCGCTGCCCCTGTCCAACATGCAAATATTTTTTCAGAATTATCTCAGCAGCTTTTTCATAGGGCATGTTTTTATTTTGTCGCAAGGATTTAAGAACATTTAAAAGCATACTCGACATATAATTTATAGTAAGAGCTGTTGGGCTAGTCTTTCTATTTTGAATATGATTAATTCAGAAGACATATCTGTTATAATGCCTTATTATAATGTCCCAATAGATTATGCGAGACAAGCTATAGAAAGTGTAATAGGTGAAAAAAGACCAAAAGCTAATCTAGTTTTGGTGAATGACGGGTCAAGTCCCCAATTCACCGGTCCTCTTGAGGAAATTGTAACTGAATTAGAAAAATATGAAAAGCCAATAACGTATATAAAATTAAATAAAAACAGGGGACTCCCGGCGGCAATAAATAAAGGAGTTTGTGAATCTTCTAAATATTTTATATGGGTGGATCCCGATGACATAGTTAATATCCATGGTGCTGTTTCTCGACTTTACAGAAAATTCAAAAATGGTTGTAATGCGGTAATATCTGATCAATTATATGTGGATAATAGTATGAAAAGGGTGATTGCAAATAGAAAGAAAGGGCCTCTTCTAGAACTTTGGAATAAATATAAAAATACGATTTATGACCCCATTCTTCATTTTTCTTTCTTTGGTGCTCTACGAGCTTTTGAAAAAGGTTTTTTTGAATCCATAGGTGGTATGGATGAAAAAATAAAATTTGCTGAAGACCACGATTTGTGGGTTAGGGCAACAGAACTTACTAATTTTCATATCTCTAATATACCCGAATCACTCTATATACATAGAAATAACCCAAATAGTATACGGAATTCACATTTTAAAGAAATCATAGAAATCACCGAATCGTTTTTACACAAAGCCTTAGAAAGACGGGAAATAGAGGGAACAGCCAAATATTTGGGTAAAGTAAAATTACCTCAGGGATATTATCATAGTTTTTTTGACATAAAAACTGAGAAAGGCATCGTATCTCCTCCTTATTTAGATAGACAGAGAATGTCTTTTAAACCAAGTTATTTTTGATTTCAAAACAAAAAAAAGGATATAGCCCCGGCAGGAATTTCAGAACCTTCTTACATAATATATTTTTTCGATTGAAACTTTTTGCCTATAATTCTTTTTTGCAAAAAAGGCTCATTTGAACCTGCGTCCCAGGTTCCAAAGACCTGTATCCTTGGCCGCTAGACTACGGGGCTATTGCTGTGAATATTTAATGAAAATAATCATATTTAAATAAATTTTCTCTCAAATAGATATGCACAAAGGTGGGTCAGATGATCGGTGAACGTCAAACACTCGTGCGATAGCGAAGCATTGTTTTTTTCTAGTCCTCTTTGTTTCTGTTGCGATTTTGAAAATAAGTATAACAAATATAAACATCCCGTACGAATAATTACACTAGGGATGTTTAACGGAGGTTTTGAAGATGAAGTTATTGTTGATACATTCTGATTTTCTTGAATACGAACAAAAGGAAAAGGCCATTAAATCAGCAGAAGACGTGCAAAAGGAAAAAAAGCGCGTCGAAGACTGTCTTGTTGTTTTTACATGCGTCGAGCGCTGCGATGAAGATAGCCCAGCACAGGCTGTTGCCGGCGCTGTGAAAGAGATACAAGATGTTGCAAACCAAGTTAAAGCCAAAAAGATAGTCATCTATCCGTGGGTTCATCTTTCTTCCGAACCTGCCTCAGCAGGCGCGTCTTTGAAGGTGTTGAAAGAACTGGAGACCAGCCTTGGCGCAGAATATGAAGTGCATAGAAGCCCATTCGGCTGGTATAAGTCTTTCACTATCAGCTGCAAAGGGCATCCTCTGGCAGAATTGAGCAGAAAAATAAAAGCAGGCGAGGCTGGCAAGGAAGAGGTATCAGAAGCCCTGAAGAAAGAGGAGACGCTCAAGTCAGAATGGTTTATAATTGAGCCGGATGGAAAGATGAATAAAATAAGCATCAAGGATGGAAAAATCATTGGTTTTGATTTTTCCAAGCACAAAAAGCTGGAAAAGCTCGCAAAGTATGAGATGCAAAAAAGCAGGCTTGTGAAGCAAGAGCCACCACATATAAAACTGATGAAGAAATTGGAGCTGGTAGACTACGAGCCGGGCAGCGACCCCGGAAATCTGAGATATTATCCAAAGGGCCGGATGATTAAAGCGCTGATAGAGGACTGGGTTACACAAAAAGTCTTGGAATACGGTGTCATGGATGTGGAATCGCCGATAATGTACGATTTCGAGCACCCATCACTTAAGAAATATCTGAACCGATTCCCTGCGCGCCAGTACACTATTCAAACTCCAAATAAAAAAGTATTCCTACGGTTTGCGGCATGCTTTGGCCAGTTTTTGATGGCGCACGATGCGACGATATCGTATAGAAACCTGCCGCTGCGCATGTACGAGCTTACGAAATACAGCTTCAGGGTTGAAAAGCGCGGTGAACTTGCGGGCCTGAGAAGGCTTAGAACATTTACAATGCCCGATTGCCACGCTTTTTGTAAAGACATTGGGCAGGCAAAAGAAGAGATGCTGGTAAGGTTTGACCTAGCAGATGAGATACAAAAAGGATTTGACTTGGGTCGGGATGATTTTGAATTTGCCGTCCGTGTGGTGAAAAGCTTCTGGAACGAAAACAAAGACTATGTAGTTAACCTAGTGAAAAAGTGGGGCAAGCCCACCTTGGTAGAAATGTGGGACAAGCAATTCTTTTATTTCGTATTGAAGCATGAATGGAATTTTGTGGACGCGCTAGACAAAGCCTCATGCCTGACAACAGACCAGATAGATGTTGAGAACAGTAAAACATACGACTTAAAGTTCACAGACGCGGACAATAAGCAAAAGCATCTGATTATTCTCCACCTTTCGCCGAGCGGTGCTGTTGAACGGGTTATGTACGCACTGCTCGAGAAGGCATATATGCAACAAAAGCAGGGCAAGAACCCTGTGTTGCCGTTGTGGCTGTCTCCGACACAGGTGAGATTGTGTCCAGTCTCTGACAAATTCAATGAGCTGTGCAAGGAGATAGCAGATAAAATAGAAAAGAAGAAAGTTCGTGTCGATATAGACGACAGAGTAGAATCCATTCAAAAGAAAATACGCGATGCTGAGCTCGAGTGGGTGCCCTTTATTGTCGTCATAGGAGAGAAAGAGCAGAAGAGCAACAAGCTCGCTGTGCGATTTAGAGCATCTGGGAAAGTCGAAAACATGAAGCCAGACGACTTAATAAAGCTCATCACCAAAGAGACGAAGGGCAAGCCATACAGGCCGCTGCCGCTGCCAAGACTTCTAACAAGGCGGCCAGTGTTCTACGGGTGATAGAATGATGCTAGATAAACTTGGGGAAGCAATGAAACGCTTCCCAAAAAATATGGATCAGAGTACTAGCGATCAATGGAAAAATTATTACGAAGCTTGGAAAGAGACTTGTAAGTATCGCTAGATTAACATCCCAAAAGCGCCGAGCGCGCCAGTGCTTATCAGATAAACAGCAAGGGCAGCGAGAATTACTCCGACCGTGCACGCGACAAAGGATTTTTTCCATTCAAGCCCGAGCAGCCACGCGAGCAGCGCGCCCGAATAGACGCCGCTGCCGGGCAAAGGTATGGCGACGAATATCGCTATGCCAAGCATGCCATATTTTTTAACATATGGTTCTCCGCGCTTTCTGATGTTGTTTACAACTTTCTTCACAACCCACCAGTTCTCGGTGAACCTGTAGAGAAGGCTCAGGCCAAGCCACACAGGAAAGAATATCAGCACGTTAAGCAGAAGGATAAATAAAATGCCTGCGGCGCCGTCGCCATTGAAAAGGGCATAGGGTATCGACGCCCTCAGCTCAAGCCCAGGCATGAGTGTAAGTACAGCAAGACGAAGCCAATCCATAGCAATAATTAGAAAAAGAAGGATTAAAAGTTTATTTTATTTCCTTCTTTTCCACAGATGGTATATACAAATGCATGCGATAGCCACAGTAGCGGCCAAGAATATTATCTGTATCCATGGAAGACCTGATGCGGTTGTTTCAGCCCCGAGCGTACCGCCAGCTTCTTGCACTTTTTCCGCACTAACTGGGGCTCTCGCAAGGCCTGTTCCTAATGTTATCATGCTTCGCAAGAAAATTTTATAGGCCAGCCCGACAGCGGCCACAATAGCAAGAGCGAGCACGATCCAGACCTTGGTCTCTTTAGAGCCAAGAATGCTTCGGCCCTTTCGTGTTATCTCGTAATATTTCCATTTGTGCTCGTCGTCTATTTTTTTGATGAGGTTGACCTTCAAAAGAATGTCAAGATGCTCTTTGACAGAGGAAGGGCTCATCTCAAGCTCGCTCTTGAGCTCCGATAGCGTCTTTCTCCTTTTAATCAGGCTTTTGAGTATCTTTACCCTCGTATCAACAGCAAGAGCGCGGAACGTTTTCTTGTCGAGCATGATTTTATCTTCGGGCATAGAAATAATTTGCGGCAAGGATATTAAAACATATTCACAAGTTCTCTCAGGTCCTTGATTATTATGTCAGCACCAGCTTTTTTCAGGACCTCTACGTCAACAGTACCGATTTTACCTATCGCGGTCACGCCCTTATGTTTTGCATACCTCATGTCAGCTGGCGAGTCGCCGACAAATACTAGCTCTTCATTCGAGAGCCCGAATTTTTTCATTATGAATTCCATGTGCAAAAGCTTGTTGAAATTCGGCGCGCGGAACCCAAGAGCCGCGTCCACTGGTAATGGACGTACCTGCAGATATTTATCCACACTTTCCTGTAAAGCACCAGAAGATATGCATACGAGGTATTCATTATCCCTAAGATATTTTATTACCTCTTCCACATCCGTGAACAGTGGCTGTTTAAAGAAGAGCTTACTTTTTTCTTTTCTAAATTCTTCTGCTATCTTTTTACCCAGCTCTTCATCTTTTGTCAGAAAGGTTACCTGCTTCGAGAAGGGCATGCCTGTCGTTTCTCTATAGATTCGCTCAATTTTTTCATCAGGGAGGTCCAGATATTTTTTCACCGCTTTTATCGCGGCTTTAACCAGTACGTGCATAGAATTGACAAGCGTTCCGTCAAGATCAAATATTATGCATTTTATTTTTTCATCTTTCATCGATACACCCTGTTGTTATCGTTCAAACAACTTTTAAAGTTTAGTTAATTATAAGATATTTATGTCTTTGCTTTCTCTTGCAAGGTCATCAAAAGACGTTATTAACCCGTTTGGCGAAACAGACGTTCTGCTTTATTATTCTGCGGTCGCGCAAAAGCTGAAAAAGTTTCTTCATGGCAAAGAAATCGCATCAAAGATATGGCTTCCGAAGGGTATGCCATTCTTTATTAAAAGGGGTTCGAAAGACGAACCGTTGTTTGTAGAAGATTTTTCTTCGGTTACAAAAGATTTTTTCTCGCTTCGGAAAAAACATCTTAAGGATGTCAAGTCAAAGCTAACGAGAAAACAGGAGCTCATTTGGCGCTATTTTGTTCCACGAAAGCTATCGGATTTCTTCTACGCGACAAACGGAGAAAAACCACACAGGCCGATAGAGCGCATATTCCTTGATATAGACAGGGGATCCGGTGTTACATCAGAGCATGCTCGGGTCGCAACGAAAACATTGGTCGATGTTATGCATGATGATATAAAAACTCTGCCTGTTTCAGAGCCCTTCATCTGTTGGACAGGTTCATCTTTTCATGTGTTTCTATTTTTAGACAAGCCGAAACCAGAAAAGTTTTATGAAAAACATTTTCAGTTCTCGAAAAATAGGGAGACGCCTGAAACACTAACAGAAAAATGGGTTGTTGCTGTTCAGGAAAAACTGAAAAATGCCAACATAAGAGTGATGGGTGGTCATGACAAGAGAAAGAACACAATTAATATAGACCCGTCCCAAACACCGTCTGGCAAGCTGTGTCGTGCACCCTTCTCGTTGCACATGGCTGACGCAAAAACAACAGACGGCGTGGACATACCATTGAATAAAAAGATGCTGAGCAACGCTAAACTTGTTCGTGCACTGAGGGCATATACCCCAAACAAGGTGATAAAGGATTTGGATAAGTTGGCAAATAGATTGCCTAGAAAATTTCAATGACTGGACAAAGGTATTAAAAACTTTTCATTCAATGTAAATTAAACAGTATGTTGGAACGGCAGATAATATGGCAGTTGGACAAAAATTGCGCGAATGGCTGAAATCTTTAATTAGTTCTATTTTTGGAAGAAAAAAGGAGATTCGGCTGGGCCTTTATGGCCCGACCAATTCTGGCAAAACTACGCTGGCCAACAAAATATGCGTGGACTGGATTGGCGAGAAGATGGGCAAGGTGTCCAGTATACCACATGAGACAAGAGAGATACAAGTAAAAGAGAAAGTCACGATAGAGAAAGGAAGCAAAAAACTCGTTTTCAAGCTTGTTGACACGCCTGGTATAGCGACAAAGATAGATTTTGAGGATTTTGTCAAGAAAGGCCTGAGAAAGAAAAAGGCAAAACAGCGCGCGAAAGAGGCAACAAAGGGTGTAATAGAGGCCATAAAGTGGTTAGACAAAATGGACGCTGTTCTTGTTGTTTTGGACGCCTCGAAAAATCCGGTCGACCAAGTCAATGTTACCATACTTGGCAATCTTGAGGCGCGTGATACGCCTGTGTTGATCGTTGCCAACAAGATAGACCTGAAGCGTGCAAACGCGCAGAAGGTTAGGTCAGCGTTCCCGAAATACAAGGTCATTGGTATAAGCGCCAAGAAGGGAACAGGAATCAAGAATCTTTACAATGAACTGCTCGAGTTGTTGTAGATGAGCGTCAAAAAAGAACTGAAGATAAAATTTGTGCCCTACGAGATTTTGAAAAAGAAGAAGACCAAAGATATAGTAAGCGACTTGGAAAAGAACACAATAATACTCGTTGATGCAAAACTCTTGCCGACTGAAGAAACCAAGCTCATAAGGGCGACGATGAAAAAGGTTTCATCAAAGTTTAGCGGCATTGAGCTGAACTCCCTTGATTTGTCAGAGATGAAAAAGAACAAGACATGGTCAGAGATAGTCAAAGAGAAGGCCATGGAGATAATCTTGGGAAAGAAGAGAGGAATAACCATTATAGGTCCTGCTGACATAATCAAAAAGATAGAAAAAGACCCATCGGATCTTTTGCTGTTCATGAAATGATTATTTTAATTACGATTTTTGTATTGTTTTTCTGGTGATAAGATGCCTAACAGGTGTACCAGGTGCGGAAAGATTTATCCAGACAGCGCCGACTTGAGCAATGGCTGTAGCGAGTGCGGTGGCAAGTTCTTTATACACGTCAAAGAAGAGCAACTGGAGAAAACAGAGGAGTTCATAAAACTCACAGAAAAGCAGGTTGATGAAATAGAAAGAGACGTCCGTGACATTATCGGTGAGGAAAAAATTAAGCCAGAAGAGTCTGTTGTTCTGGACTTGGAGGCCATACGTGTGATAAAGCCGGGAAAATACGAGATAGACCTAACGAACCTGTTCACTCAGCGCCCGATTGTTATCAGGCTCGCGCCAGGGAAATATGAAATCGATTTGACGAGCATACCAAAACGTTCTGCGAAAAAAGAAGATGAGGAGTAATCCTATCCTGCTGTTTCATTTCTTTACTAGCAAGCCGTTGGTATCTATCTTCTTCGAGCGTATGCGTGTTGATGATATGGCTATCTTATCCTGTGCCGGTATTCTCTTTATCTTGATTATTTTTATGGGACGTCTGCCAGCCTTTTTTCGGAGCTTGTTTATCTTCAGCGCGTTCTTATATGTTTCGTCCGATACGACCACGACACCATCTTTCTCGAGGGCACTTCCGGGCATGTCATTCATTACGTAAAACGAAGCCCTTTTTGTCAAGCCGAATTCTTTCAGAAATGATTGGACATTCCTTTTTCTCCTTGCGAGACTTTGGCCGCGCTTTTGCTTTTTCCTTCGGAGTTTTTTGCTAAAAAACCCTTTTGATGCTATATTTATCAGAACCCTTTTTCCGTGCTCAAACGCTGTTAGTAATATAAACTTGTGACCAGCATGCAGTCGGTCCCAGCTGCCACCAATCATAACGAGGGGATTTTTCTCGGCAGCCAGGCGCTTCCTAATCTGGGCTTTCTTCTTCTTTGTTACATTAACAGCAACTATTCCTTTACCCCAGAGCCCGTAAAGAACCAGAGTACCTCGCGGAGCGAAGTATGTTGCGGGCACGACCAACAGGTCCTCTTCACCATATACAAATATCTTTACTGGTATTGTGTAGCAGAATGCCTGCTTTATTGCCCGCCATGCCTGTCGAGAAACACAACCCTTTGGATTCTTAACCCTTAACACAATCGGGGCCTTTATCTTTTCTATAAGTTCTTTGCTCAGGCGTTCCCTTTCTGTTTTTCCGTCTATTATCATTATGTCAGGCTCTAGCTCTGTTTCAATGAGACTGAGCGACGAAATGTCCCCGACTGTCACTAGTTTTTTTGGTTTTTTCTTCTTTATGTATCTGACCAATTTATCGTAGTCAAGAAACAAACGGCCAAACGGCCTTCTAAAGAATTTCACGTCCTTTTTCTCAAGCTTGAAGACGGTCTCAGTGCTCATAACAATAAGAATTAATGGTGTCAAGTTTTTATAGTTAGTTCCGCTACTTCATTTGAGAATCTTGCCCGTTTTCATATACCACAGGTACAAATCCAGCTCTGCCAAGTTTGTATCTGTCTGCTCGGCCAGCTTTTCCAGAACCTTTTCTATTTCTTCATATCTTTTTGGCGTCATTGTTCGCGGCTCTTCTATCATCTCGTAATCACAGAGAACACTTAATATGTGTCTGTCGATTATCGACACATCCTTGAAGCCCACATTCCTCAGAAAGTGGCTCGCTTCCTTCATTCCAAGGCCTTTTATATTCTCCACAAGCCAGGCTCTCGCTTTTTTGCCTTCAAAATCGGAAACAATATTCTTTACGTCCCTGTGTTTCCTTGCTTTTACTATAAATTCAGCTCTTATGCTATAGAATCGATGACCGAGTTCTTTCAGCCTTTGTTCCAACTTTTCTTGCGGCAGGCAAAGAAAACCGTCCGAGCCGATCGCATCCTGTATCTTAATCCCAAGCGTTGCTGAAGAATTGGCCGTAAGTATGCAGAAACAGAGCTCTGAAAACCAATCCTCGGACGGCTTATACTTAAACGATTCGAACTCAATCAGACGCTTCTTTACCAAGATTGCAACTTCTGATTTTTTGAGCTCTTTTACTTTTTTCTCTAGATCTAATTCAACAGCCACATTCATCACATTCAGTCGTGCTCTTTGAACATCTTGTCTTGAGTCTTGTCGTTTTCTCTTATCCACTCCATGAGCATGGCAGTGTGCTCCTTTTCCTCATCTCTATTATGCTCCAGTATCTTTTTGAGCTCCGCATCTGTTGTCGTGTCGATACGTTCCTGATACCAGTTTATTGCCCCGAGTTCCTCGATAAGGCTCTGACGAGCCATTGTCAAATCCCGCTCTTCAGAACTAAGCTTTTTCTCGTCACCGTAACCAACAGCCATTTTACCACCCCATTATCTCTTGTCAGAAAATTATATAAGCCCTCATACCAGAGGCAGTCTCTTAGAAATTTTTACCAGATTCTTTTGTGTGTTCATTATCATTTTTTCGACATCTTCTTTCAATTCGAACACTCCTTTTAATGAATCAACAAGATTTTTGTTGTCCAATTCTTTAATCATAACTTCGGTTTGCTTTTTCAATACACCAATATCTCCCCTGTTTATATGCTCTTTAACAATATTCCAATCAGCGCCCTTTAACATAATAATGTCTCTTAAATCAGTTCTCCTGCCAGAATGAATCTTAAATGCAAGTAATAATTCTTTGCTAGGAATCAGGCATTCAACAGAATTTTCTATTCCAGCTATGAGTGCTTTGCTTGAGTTTTTAAAAATATAATCAAAACTCCAAGATGCATTTGTCGTTCTTGAAACCAGAGAGTTAACCAATAAATCAACACTAATAGGAAGATTATCTACTTTTTTAATATATCTTATAAATTTTCCGGCGTATTCTGCGTCAAAACCATCTTTGATTATTGATTTTTCATAGCCTTCTTTAGTTAGAATATCAGTTATTTTTTTCAAATCTTTTTTGTCTATGACTATGTCGCAATCAACAGAAAACCTGTGGTTGGCTCTGGCGCTGACAGCGTAGCCGCCAACTACTATTATCTTCAAATTCGATAGTTTTCTTATAATTTTTATTATTTCGTTCTCTCTTTCTATAAATTTCATACCTCTCTGTACCTCACTCGCATTTTCAAGCCATACATCTCATTTAACATTTCCAAGGCTGGTTCATACTGGTATATGTTTTCTTTGCAGAACTTGATTGTTTCATTCAAAGAATCGACAGAAAAACCATCTGTTTTTTCTACTCCGAAAGATTTTTCAGGCGCTAACACATAAAATGTCCCGAAAAAGGTTTCTCGCAAGGGCATGCCTTTTACATAGTATTTCATGTTCTCGGATTTCAACTTTTTCTTCCATTTGTTCAAGTCCCGTTTCAAAACCCTCAAGTAAATGGGATAGAACCCGAAGAATCTACCAACTTGATAACCACCCTTTGTCCACAAGAAAACCGCGTCTGGCCCTGTAAAAGCGTGCTTCAATCCGATTTTTTTGATTAAATCATAGGCTTTCGATATGCTGACACGCTCTTTGAATAATTCTTTGGGTGAGACCACCCTGTATTTTCCCCAGCCCGCTTTTTTCAAGAACCCCTTGCTTTTCATGTCAAACAAGACCTTGTTTGGGCTGGGTGTTTGGAAGGTTGATATGAATTCCTTTACCGAAAACTCCTTTTTCCATCGCCACAAGATAATCCACAACTCATAATATTTCATGCCTCATCACAATATTACTATAGCAGTAATAATTTAAATAGTTTTCTATTTATTACCATAGTGGTAATAAATTGGAGAGATGAAGGTGTAGTAGGTGACTACCAGTCTATCTCTTTGTATCTGTGCTGTATGTCGGGCTATTGGTGCGCACCTTTTAGCTCAATGTTATGATAATACTAATTAAGGCAGTTGCGGACAGGAAGAGCTGAAACTTTTTGAAATTAAAGTATGAAATTAAAGTATATAAGATTTCTTAAAGAGCTGCTACAGAAAAGAATCGGGCAAGCATAGAAAATGTTAAAAAGCTATCTATAGAGTATTATTCAGGTGGAATATTGAAGGGAAAAATGAACGCCCTGGTTCTTACCGAAAGAGGCCTTGTTAAGAGGCGGGTTGCGGTACCAGAGATAAGTGATGATGAAGTTCTTGTCAAAATAAAGTTCGCAAGCGTCTGTGGTTCTGACTACCCTGTCCTTAATAGACATTCTCCTGGCTTTGTCGGGTCTGTGATTGGACACGAAGGTACAGGCTTTGTTGTCGAGAAGGGCGCGAATGTTTCTGGTTTTGATATTGGAGACTTGGTTGCTATGGAATCACACCGTGC
>JAOZPR010000029.1 GCA_029932645.1 Candidatus Aenigmatarchaeota archaeon
CGGCGCTCGGAAAACTTCTTAGTAATAATGGTAATGTCAGAGATTTGGGTTGCAGTATTTTGGAAAAGTATCCGACAAAGCGACTTTCTCAAGATGACTTTATGAGGGTTAGACAACAGCTAGCAAAGATCATGAAAAAAGACAAAAATCCCTACGCAAGATTTAGAGCTTCTTTTGCATTAATGAACCACGGTGGGCCTGGTAAATATCGAGAAATTTTAATTAAAACCCTCGAAGAAGCAGAAAAAGACCCAAATGTTTCTCAATTGACTAAACATTATCTTTCTAAATTATCTTAATCTTTTTTTCAATCCTTTTAAATCTTGGTTAAGAACTATTAACCATGATTTCGTTTTTTCCGTTTGATAAAATTCGGCCGGGCCAGAAAGAGTTGATGGCAGACTCTCGCAGCGCTGTCCGCGACGGAAAAATACTTTTTGCGCATGCGCCGACAGGCATTGGAAAAACAGCTGCGGTGCTGCCGCCGGCGCTTGAATACGCTTTGGATAATGACAAGGCCGTTTTCTTCGTGACGCCACGACATTCGCAGCACATACTGGCGATAGAAACACTGAAGATGATGCGGAAAAGGGCTGACAAGGCGTTCGTGGCTGTGGACCTGATAGGGAAGAAATGGTTATGCCCGGTTCCGTATATAGACACGCTCAGCAACAGCGACTTTATACAATACTGCAAGGTCATGCAAAAGGACAACAAATGCAAGTTTTACAAAAACACTGTCGAAGACAAAAAAATGACTGATGTGGCAAAGAAAACGCTCAGAAAGCTTTTCGCTGTCCAGCCGTTGCATACCGAAGAGCTTTTTTATCATTGTAAAGGGCAGGGACTTTGTCCATACGAGTTAACGATGAGAATGCTGAAGCGTGCGAACTTGGTCGTAGCAGATTATTATCACATCTTTTCTCCTGCGCGTGCTGCTGTTATGGAACGAATGAACAAAACACTGGATGATATTATACTCATCGTGGACGAGGCGCACAATCTTCCAGACAGGGTCAGAAACCTCATGTCTGCGAGGCTGTCTTCATACTCGATAAAAGCAGCAATAAAAGAGGCCAGGGAATATAATATGGGGCTGGCTGAGGAGAGGCTTGATGGCATACTGGCTATCCTCAATGGGTTAGCGAAGGCTCTGAAAAACGGTGAGGAAGATTATGTGGCCAAGGATTTATTCGTGGACGAAGTACAGACCCTTGGTGATTATTATTCTGTTCTGGAAGAGCTGCAGGTTTTTGGCAACGAGATACGTGAGGATAAGAAACGCTCTTTTGTTGGTTCTGTTGGTGCGTTTCTTGAGGCATGGCTCGGAGATGATTATGGCTATGCTCGGATAATATCAAGGCAAGGACGCAGGATAGCATTATCTTACACATGCCTTGACCCTAGCCTGATAACAAAAGACATCTTTGATGACTCGCACGCTGCTATATTAATGTCTGGCACTTTGAAGCCGATGAGAATGTATAT
Organism: Candidatus Aenigmatarchaeota archaeon; assembly: GCA_029932645.1. GTDB lineage: Archaea > Aenigmatarchaeota > Aenigmatarchaeia > GW2011-AR5 > JAGGXF01 > JAGGXF01. The sequence continues at coordinate 1,489 of JAOZPR010000029.1, forward strand.
AGACCTGCTTGGTATAGAGCCAACGCAGGCAGAGTCGAAAGAGTATGAATCATCGTTTCCGGTAGAAAACAGGCTTAATCTAATAGTGACTGACGTGACAACAAAATATGAGAACCGTGGCGAAGAGGAGTTCAATAAGATAACAAAATACTTGATAAGATGCATCAATGCTGTACCTGGCAACGTTGCTGTTTTCTTTCCCAGTTACGAGATAAGAGACAAGATTTATCATATACTTGTTGCGCAGGCTCTGAATAAAGAAATACTTCTGGAGAGTCAAGATGCCAACAAGGAGGACAGGAAAAACTTGATGAATGAGTTTATTAGTTTGGCAGCTGAAGGCTGCGCACTTTTTGGCGTAATAGGTGGTTCGTTTGACCAAGGCATTGATTTGCCTGGCGAGTTTTTGAAGGCTGTTATAGTTGTCGGCATACCCTTTGCAAAGCCAGACTTGGAGATGCGCTCACTCATAGATTATTATGACAAGCGGTTTGCTAAGGGCTGGGAATACGCATATACCTATCCGGCCATAATAAAAGCGATGCAGGCCGGCGGCCGTTGTATAAGGTCTGAAAAAGACCGCGGTGTCGTCGTTTTCATGGACAGGCGCTATGTTTGGACCAATTATAGGAAAGCGTTTCCGTCTGATTTCAATGCGACAGCAACAAAATATCCTGAAAAATATATAGAAAAATTCTTCAGCTGAATAACCTTTAAAAGTCTTTCTGTAAAAGAATATTAAAGCTTAAAAACGGAGAGTGAAAAAAAATGGTAGAATTTCAAACACTAAAAGCTGAAGAAATAAAATTCGGAAACAACAACTTCATAGAAGTGGCCAGAAAAAAGGCCATAACAGACGAAGGTGAGAACGAATTCATTTCCATATCAAGAGGCTTTTTCTTGCCTGATGGAAATAAAAGATATAAAAGGTCGTTCACTGTTCCTCTCGAAGATGAAGTGATAAATTTCATATCTGAAAAATTAAAAGAAGTGTAGACTTTCTAGGTTCTTTTAATTCTTTTTTATTCTTTTAGTCTTTAGTATTTTCATGGTCTTGCGATTGAAACAGGCTGTTCTTAGGGCAGAAAAAAACGATAAAGTCGATTCAATAAAAAAGCAGGGCTATTTCTTGGTATCTGCTTTCACCATGCTCGCTCCTGATGAAGAGATTTGCGGCTGGAAGCTACATTATTACAACCCCAAGAGAAGGGACATACACAGTTTCATGGTTGAGAAAGATGTTATATACGAAAATGTTTCTCCAGCAATGAGCGAGTCGAAAAAACTCAATCTGGATAAGATTAGAATCCTTGCAGAAGACGCTATAGAAGAGGCGAAGAAGGGTTTTGAGGATGAGGTCTTAAAGATAATGTTAACTGCCAGGTTTGACCAGGAGCTTGGTAAAAATGTCTGGTCTGTGAACCTGGTAAGGAAAGATATGAGCATCTGTTCTTTTGCCGTCTCAGGTGAAGAAAAGAAAATACTTTCCAAGAAAGAAATAAGTCTCATGAAAAGACGATAATTTGTGGGCGTGATGTGTGAGCATATGGGTTCTGTTTTTAGTGATAAAATTTATGGTTCATGGCGCGAGATACAGAGGGAAAAATACGAAAAACTCTGGCATGAGTTAATGCTGTTAGGATTGAATATAAAAAATGGTCTTGCTCTTGATGTCGGTATCGGTCGCGGGTATTTTGAAGAATTTCTCATTGATAAAAATGATAAAAATAAAATAAAAATTATTGGTGTTGATAAAAGCAGGGACATGCTGGAGAAATGCTCCGCTTTGCTAAACAGGCTTGTGCAAGCGGATGGAGACAACCTGCCATTCATGGACGAAGTTTTCGATTGTGTTGTCTGCTTTGATACGGTGCATCTATTAAAAAGTGTAGATGAGATGAAACGTGTGCTGAAGTGCAGCGGGTTTCTGCTCATTTCAGAACCATACTTAGAACAGCGCAGGGATATGATTAACAACATAATAAGTGCAAGAGGTCTCTCTTTAATAAAAGAATTTGTCGTAGAGGGTAGAGAAAAAGAATTGGTTGTAGTGTGTAAGAAGTTGTAAAGCAAAACATAAAAGCAAAGCTAAAGGCTGAGCAACATCATTTTTGAAATAACTCTGCCAAGGACATCTAAATTATATCCACCCTCAAGAACAAATACAAGTGGCTTTTCGAGACCTAGCAGGTCTTTTGTCATTTTTTTGTAGGCTTGGTCTGTTAATGCAAGGCCGCCTAGTGTGTCGTCTTTATGGCTATCTAATCCAAGTGACACGAGGACGACATCTGGATTAAATTTTTTTAGTGTTGAGAGTGTGCTTTGAAAAAGTCTCAGGTATGTTTCATCGTCTGTTCCAGCACTCAGTGGTATGTTCAGTGTGTATCCTTTTCCTGGACCAGTACCCACCTCTTCAGTAGAACCCGTGCCTGGATAGAACGGATATTGATGGAGAGAACAGTAAAAGACCTTATTGCTCTGATAAAATGTATTCTGCGTGCCGTTGCCATGATGAACATCTATATCCAAGATAAAAACTTTTTCATATTTTTTAAGCGCATGCATAGCTGCTATGGCAATATTATTAAAAATACAAAAACCGCCGTAAGGCGCATGGTGGCCAGGCGGGCGCACAAGGCAGAACACCGGCTCTTTCCTATCTTTGTATACCAAATCAACACCCTGTTCTACTGCACCAGCAGCGAGAACAGCGCATTCATATGTTTTATCTGTCAGATACGTGTCCTGGTCTAGCATAAAAAAGTTTTTTGTGTTGCTTCTCATGCTTTTCGTAGATTTAATCAAATTGAAATAATCTTTGTCATGAACAGCAAGAATATGCTCTTCTTTTGCGGGCTTTGGCTCTTTAATTTTGTTTTTGATTTTATGACTTAGGTCAGAATCTTTTTTCAAAGCATCTATTATTGCTATCAGACGCTGCTTGTTTTCTGGGTGGTCTGGTTTGTCATGAAGAAGGAATTTGTCAGAATAGATTATCATACTACATTTCCTCTGGTGCATCTATACCGAGGAGATTCAGAGCATTTCTTACCACTATCTTAACAGCCTTCACAAGGGCAAGCCTTTCCTTTTCTTTATCTGACCCGATTACCTTTGTTGAATGATAATATTCATTGAATATAGACGAAAGACTTAGAAGATAACTGGCGATTTGGTGTGGTTTCATTTCGTCACTCGCTTTTTTTACGATTTGTGGGAACTCGGCAAGTTTCATTATGATTTTTATTTCTTTTTCATCTTCGAGTGTATTAGCCATGTTTTTAACATCTTGTGCTTTGATGTCATGTCCGGCTTTTCTGAGAATCGAAGACGCCCGAGCATGTGTATACTGTAGATACGGACCAGTGTCACCCTCAAAACGAGTTATAGACTCTAGGTCAAAATCTACAGCATGGTTCGGTTCTATTCTAAGGATGGCGTACTTGAATGCGCCGATGCCGATTTTTTCCGCTGCCAGATCCTTGTTCTTTAGCTCAGGATTCTTTTTTTCTATCTCTTTCTTGGTGAGGTCTTTGAGTTCATCCATGACTTCATCTATTGTTATGAACGTGCCTTTTCTGGAAGACATCTTTTCTCCGCGCAATGTGACCATACCATAAGAAAGATGTACGCAGCTCTTTGCCCACTTGTATCCAAGCAACTCTAATATTTTGAACAACTGCCTGAAGTAGAGCTTCTGGTCTTCTCCGACAACCCAGATAGCGCTGTCCAGGCCGAACTTCTCGAATTTATATTCTGTGACACCAAGATCGCTTGTATAGTAAACACCTGTGCTGTCTGATCTTAGGATAACGCAAGAAGGCATGTTGTATTTTTCCAGGTCAGCAACGACCGTGCCTTCATCACTCTTGAACGCAATACCCCTTTTCAGCGCTTCTTGCACAAGGACCTTGCCGCGTTCTCTATGTTCGCTCTCTTTTATTTCTGTATCGTATGAAACGCCGAGTCTTTTATATGTTTCTCTGAAACCTTTCAGTGCCAGTTCAACAACTTTGTCTTTTAGTTCTATCCATTTTTTGTTTTTATTTATTTCTATCTCAAAGAGAATTTCATCAGCCTTTTTTATTGTCTCTTCACCTTTTTTATGTAACCGCACGTAGAGGTCAGCCAGCCAGTGGTCTGGTTTTTTATCTGGCTGCTTATCTTTACCCCACATTGAATATGCCAGAACCTCTTTGGCAACCTGCTTTCCCATGTCGTTGTAGTAGTTTGCTTTTACTATGTCGTAGCCGGCAAAAGACATGATTCTTGATAGGCTGTCGCCAAGAAAGGTTGTTCTTGCATGGCCTATGTGCATTGCTTTGCACGGGTTTGGATTAGAAGACTCTATCATAATTTTTTCATTTTTTTTCGGCAGCTTGCCATACTCTTCGTTTTTTTCAAGGACCTCGTTTAATACAAGTCTGAAGAACTGTTGGTGATTAATAAAGAAGTTTATATAGGGGCCTGTTGCTCGGACATCGCCTATGAGATGGTCAGCATCTTTTATTTTTTCTTTTATCTTTTGCGCGATGTCTTTTGCTATGTCTGCCGGTGGCTTGCCCTGTTTTTTTGCCAGGGCAAAACATGGAAGAGCCAGTGCAGACCCGAATCTTTTTGGCTTTTGAATATATTGAAGCATATCTTTGTCAATATCAGCTACTATTTCTTGAACTTCTTTCTTGAACTTTTCTATGGCGTACATTTTTTTGTCACCTTCATCGTCCGCTTCTGATAGAGATTATATCACTATTCTTTAAAATATGATCTGCCGCAATCTGCTGATGCGTTCTGGCATCGACAGCAGCAATGAATCGTTTTCCTATATCCTCATGTATCTTGTATGCGAGGTCTTTTGGTGTAGAGCCGACAGGAAGCAGAAAAGCGTCTGGTAGAACATTGCCTTTTTTGTCGCTGTATTTGTGTTCATCTTCAACAGGATAAACAACAATCATTTTAAGAACATCAAACACAGCCTTGTTCAGGCAGTCTTGTACGCCTGTTTTTTTATGTTCATTTAAAAAGTTCTGCAGGAACTTCAGCGCTTTTTTCTGTTTGTCCGTTATCTTGGATTCGTCCAACATTTCGAATCGGTTAGAGCCAGGCAAATATTTAATCAGGCCATGCGAACTAGCCTCACGCATGGCGAGTTCTGCTTCAGCAGACCCCGGTATGATTGTGAGCTCAGGATATTTTTTTTTCAGTTGCTCAAATTTTTTTTTTGCTTCTGGTATGTCAACCTTGTTCGCAAATATTATTATGGGTTTGGCCTGTTTTCGTGTTTCACTTACAAAAAGCATAAGGTCTTCTTCTGACCACTTGTCTATCTCACTCGTGTCTAAGCCAGATGTTTTAAGTGCGCTTTCCACATGCTCAGGTTTTATAGAAAGGCCGGAAAAACGTTTTACGAAAACTTGCATAAAATCTTTTTTTCCTTTGCGCAGCACATCCCAGTCTTTCTTTAAAAGTCTAAGTAGCCAGTAATCTATTTCGCGGGCAAGCATTTTTATGTTCTCAGCTGGGTCAAATGATTCTGTGGCGTTTCCCTCTGAATCTGTCTTGCCAGACACATCGAGAATATGTATCAGAACAGACGCCTGCATGAGGTCGTCTAAGAATGCGTTACCTCGACCACGGCCCAGATGCGCATCAGGCACGAGCCCTGCGACGTCCCAGAGTTTCACAGGAACAAATCGCACGCCGTCAATACATTTTTTGCACTTTTCTCCGAGGCCAAGCGCTTGGCACGGACACTTGACCCTAACATAACCAAGCCCTTCGTTAGGCTCGAGCGTTGTGAAAGGGTATGAAGCAATTTTGACATCCTTTAATGTGGCTGCCTTGAAAAAGGTCGACTTGCCTGATGACGGACAACCAACCAGACCTATTTCAATCATGCTAGCACCTTTACAAACCTTATCTTTTGCTTGGCTCTTTTAATGCTAACAGTGTCACCTTTTCTGAGAATGAACATCTTTTTATCATTGTCCGAGGCAAGCCAAGCCTGTTGCCTGAAGATTTTTATCTTTATTTTAGAGCTCTCAGAAACGATTTTATGTTTTCTAGCCATGTTATGTGGATTGTTCAGTGCTATGCCGATGCCCTTTTTGAATTCGTGGCCGCCGACAGACATATAATATGCAGAAGAGCCGAACGGTGTGGCCACAACAACACCGTCGCCAACAACCTCACCAAACAAATCCTTTCCATTAACATAAACTCGGAAGCGCACAGCCTTTGTCGGCTTTTTTGTATGTATCTGTATTTCATTAATTGCTATCATCTTATTCTTTTTGAACCTGGCTTGCAGCATAGATTCTTTTTTTATCTTGTAGCAACCGGCCAGAATTTTTTTCAGCACCTTTTCAACCCTGTAGCAGCTTGTAAAGGTTTTTCGTCCCAGCGCCCTTTTTCTCGTTGGGAGAAGCATGGCATCTGGATATTTTTTTACAGCATACAGAATTGAACCGTCACCACCACAGCTGACAACAAGGTCCGGGTTTCTAGAATTGGTCATATGCTTATTAATCAAGACATCCTGGAAGTACTTCTTCTCTTTACCGACAAGCCTAATTTTCATGTTGATTTTCATGTTTAATATTCTTTTTCGTAGATTTAAAAAATTAAACACCCTTATCTTATTAGCGCTCATTAACGGGGTTGGTCAGATTGAAGCTTTGTCAAGTTTGCTTAGAGTCGAATACGCTCTGCGAGCAATGCAAGGAAAAACTGAAAAATGGCATAATAAACCAGGAAGAGATAGACGTGAGCAGAGCTGTTCACAACCTATCAAAGGCCAATCCAGAACTTAAAAATATTGATATCGACTATGTTGCTGATGTTGGCAAGCTTCTAGTGTTTGCCCAGCCAGACCATGCAAAAAAGCTCATAGGTCGTAGTGGAACCACAATAAAGGCCTTGAGCGAAAAACTCGGCCGATTTGTACACGTTGTTTCTCGTCCGAGCAACGACAAATATCTCATTAGGGAATTGATAGGCAATGTCCCGTTACTTGGTATAGATGTTCTTTACACAGAGTCTGGTCAGCTTTTCCGGGTGCGCGTTTCAAAAGACTACGCATCGCGCATTAAGATCCGACCGCAGAAGTTCGAGGAAATCATGAAGAAGCTCACAGGCAAGACGGTTGAGCTGACGTTTGAGTGAAA
>JAOZPR010000030.1:0-5796 GCA_029932645.1 Candidatus Aenigmatarchaeota archaeon
AGCTTCCTACATCTGCGTAGCTAACTAGAACTTGCGGCATACAAATCGTGAGAGTTATAGTATTCTAGGCAATTAAGTATTTAAATGTTTAATAATGCTGGCGTCCTTTATTGCACATCAATACACATTTCTGGAATTACTGTGATATTTCCACTATCCACATTTACTATACATTGGTTCTTGAAGCAATTCTTTCCCCTTTCTTGACCTCCTGCATACCAAGCAACTATGCCACAATGCTGACACTCATAATTGTCAGGCTTGATATTTGTAGGATATATTGTCAGCTTAATATTTGAAGTATCACATCTTTTTTCAATCATTTTTTCGACAGCTTCGTCTTCACGAACATTGAGATTATACTCTGCGTCTGGTCCAGACGAATAGCGCATCTTTCCTTCTAGTATCGGAAGATCCCATTGTAAATAACTACCGTGCTCCTTGGCTAATGGAGAAGCAATAATATTTTTATAAACTAAATAAAAATCAACTATATTCTGTTTTTTTCTTTGTTCATTCTGATAATAAAATCTAAAATGCTCTCTTACATAATCTTCAGAGAGCAAATCAAATAAAAAGTCTTTGGCTTTTTCTGGAACATCAGACAAAAGAATGGTCTCTACACAGTTATCGTTAATACACTGTCTGTCACCATATTCAACTGACTTAAAAATACAAACGCCATTTTCACAATATCTATGATATTCCTTACAATAATCCCTTGACTGGACACACCCTCTGACGCCATACACAAGCCCCTCTGCACATTCATCGTTTGTTTCACATTCGACACAAACATTGTTTTTTTCCAATTTATAACGCTCTATAATTATAGTGTGATTGTCTGTTTCCTCTCTTCCCAAGTCACAGTCACAAAAATACGAACTACAAAGACCTGTTGTCGTACACTCCTGGACCCACTTACCGCCACTATTCTCACAGTTGGTCTTTTCTGTTTGGTTTAGATCGGTGTTTGGTTCTCTGGTTTTAGCTGTACATCTGTTATTTTCACAAACACACACATATGTTGGAAGTGCGTCCAGGCAGGCGAATTGCTTGTACCTGTCCTTATTAGTTTCAAATTCCAACTTATTTACGCAAAAATAGTCCTTGTCAACGGGTGTGCTGCCTCTGCAAGGATTAAAGCAATCATTATCATGATTGCAAAAGTAAAGTTCGTTCTGTGTTATGGAAGGCTCTTTTTCAACACAACCACTTATAACCAACATAGCCAAAATAAGAAATGAAAGCGGAATTTTCATATTAGTCATAATTTAATTATCTTAACCCCTTTTATATATTTTTAGAAAATGGGCTCGGCCAGATTTGAACTGGCGACCTCTACGTTTCCATTTCTTTCCGTTGTTGCAAACGGAAGGGGTTATCAGCGTAGCGCTCTAATTGCCCGATTGCATCTCCAGGCTAAGCTACGAGCCCATCGTATCAAGATTATTGAAAACTAAATATTAAAAGTTTATAAGTAAGCCAGAAGTGCCTGCTTTTGACCTGCCAATACTCTCATCTCTTATGTTGTCTCTTTTACTATTTTCTCTTAGCGCCGACCCTGCCTTCTCTTTTACTATTTATCAGCAGAAGATTAAGAGTAACCGGGTTTTCTTTAATCAGAAGCTATCCTGACAGTGTTCTTGATGCCTGGGATAAAAGCACCCAGGTGTTCCTTAATACCCATTCTTTTCTCCTTTTCCAGAATCTTTTCTTTCATCAGGAAAAACAGGTAAAATAATATGACCAATGAAGAAATCTTAATCGGTGTGAGCAGGTCTTTTGAAAATATGTAAAACCCGAACAACACAAGACATCCAAGAACACGGCCAATATTGAGACTGAACTCTCTGCCAACTAAAACAGATTTCAGGTCTTTGCTAAAGTCCAAAGCGATTGCAACCATGAACGGCGAGGCTAAAATCACAAAAAATCCTGTGATAGCCCTTAGTAGAGTCCACTCGACAAAACTCACGGCAGAGGCGCTCGCAAGGGTAAAAACAGCCAACAATATGATAGAAGGGTATATAAATGCTGACCTGTTTTTCATCTTGTCAGAGATTCTTGATGTTATAAGAGAGGCAAAAACCCCAGCCAACCCGATTATAGAGAAAAAAGCACCGAATTTTATTTCTTCTGTAATGAATGTTATGGTTACCAAAGGAACAGCTATCCAGTTGACACCCTGCCAAAAGCCCTCGACCAAAAACAAGGGGGCTATTTTCTTTATCTTTTCACATCTCTCCTTTACCTCCAGCTTAATAACTATATGCTTCTTTATTTTTGAGGCAACGAACATCGCGATGAACAAGGAAAAGGCAACAAAAATAAAAATAGGGTCATATCCGTGCACCGTTATTATAGCACCAGTGAGAAACGGCAGAACAGCACTTATTATTGGTGGCAAAATAACAGACAAACTGCCGAGAAATGCCTTGTTATCTTTGTTGGAAAAGGAAAAGAACTTGACATTCCAAGGCATCCAAAACCAGAACACCATTACACCAAAAACAACTGCAAACAGTGCCAAATAAACAAGATTGCTTGGCAAGAGAAATACGAGCATGATATAAATCAGCGCCCTTAAAAACAGGGAACAGTAGAAAGAGTTCGATGTTCTCAAAGACCTAAAAAGAAAATAACACAAAGTAGCGACAAGATATACAATCACATAACACGCAATAATATGGGCAAAGCTAAAGCCCTGCTTAAACAAATACAAAAAACTAAATCCCCACACAGCTATGGATATCGAGACCAGAGCTTGAATGCCGTAAATAGTCAAAAATTCTTTCCTGTCGCTCATTTTTATCAATGGACCGATCGGGATTTGAACCCGAGGCCTCTACCATGCCAAGGTAGCGATCTTAAGCTAACAGACGTGCAAAGCACGTCAATCTTTTCCGCTGATCTATCGGCCCGTTAAGATAAATCTAATTAAAGAAAAGGTTAAAAATGGACCCGGTGGGATTTGAACCCACAACCTCTGCCGTGCTCGCTTTCCGTTGCGAGGGCAGCGCCATTCCAAGTTAAGCCACAGGCCCGTTAGAATGAAATCAAAGAATACGAGCACTAGTCAAAGAGCTTGCCCATTCTTATTATCTGGTCTACTATTTCCTCTGGTGTCTTGTTGCTTGTATCTATAACCAAGTCGGCGTCCTTGCGTTGGTCAAAGTAGTCGAAACCGTACATCTCCTTCCATTTTTTTCTTTCTACAGCTTCCTTTTTCTCCAACATCTCAAGCGCCTCGCCGTATTCTAGATTGTCCCTTTTGGCATAACGCTGCGCACGTATATGTATAGGCGCCTCTAACCAAACCTTGAGATCAGCCAACTTACTGACAAAATGTATTCCTAGCTTGCTTTCTATAACAATATTCCCGTGCTTTGCCAAATTTTGCTGCATAGTGTCGCTTTTTTGATGGAACTCCTTACTAGAGCCCAGCTCAGTTGACCATTGTTTTATTGCAGACTGTGTTTCTCCTTCTGCCTGAAACTGTTTTTTCGTGTACTTACCGAGAGAAAAGAAATCCATTTTGAGTTTTTCAGATAGCAGCTCAGCTACTGTAGACGAGCCACAACCAGGCATCCCAGATATGACTATTGTTCTCCTTTTTTCCTCGCTTTCGAACGTCTTCTGCTTTTCTTTTACCACTTCTTCTTCCCCTATAATCTGTTCATTCATGAAAATTACCTCTCAAGAAAATTTAAATAAGCTTTTATGAATTCTCGCGTGGTCTTGTTTAAATTAAGTTCCAGTGCGTCTTCAGGTTTGACCCATACAAAGGATTTCGCTTCCTTATCATCCATAACAACATCCTTGCTTTTGGCGCGGCATAAATAGTCCAAAAATATGAAATGTCTCTTTTCGTGAAATTCATCTGAGAATATGCTTTCCAAAACGAGAAGCATCTTCCCAACTTCCACATCCAGTCCAACTTCTTCTTTAATCTCTCTCTTAACAGCCTGTTCTATGCTTTCGCCCAATTCTATGTGGCCGCCAGGAACAACAAAAACATCCTTCCACTTTGGAGATTTGATAAGTAATATTTTCCCTTTGTCATTCACAACCAAAGCGCCGATAACAGGCTCTGGATATTTCGACTTACTCATGGTGATTCCTCCTTGACCATCTTACCACCCTTAAATACACGAACGATTCCGCCAGACTCTGAGACGACAACCGCAACAGCATCTGTTTCTCGCGTTATGGCCGCGGCTGACAAATGCCGTGCTCCAAGACCGGGCATGCTTATGCCGTTAGTATCAACAGATAAATAACGTCCTGCCGTGCGAATCGTTCCGTCTTCGTCTATGATAAAGAAACCGTCAAGCTGTGCAAACTCCTTTATGGTTTCTTTCAGGCCAGCCTGCATAATATTATATTTCGCAGAGCTGAATGGGTTCAATATAAGTTGTGTTGACTTCTTCATAACATTTTTTGAGTCTCCAAGAATAAATCCCGCTCCTATTTTCCTTCCTTCGCGTCCTTCCTTGCCGATTTCACGCGCTATATTCAGCAGCGTTTCGAATACGTTTTGCTTGGCCTCTTTTTCTATCTTCTTCTCACTCACGTTCAGAAACTCGTCGTCTATCTTAAACAATAAGAACAAGCCTTCGAACTGCTCACCAAGGCTCTTGTCAGCAACACAGAAAACGTTCTCACCGCTCTTGACTATGCCCTTGTTTATGGCCTCTATAATCACAGCCCTCATCTGCGCGATGCTTCCTGCTGGTAATTTTGACACGTTAACAGAATATTTTATCTTCTTTATATGACCAGCGTCTTCCTTGAACAATGTCAGGTCGAACAGAGAAGAATTCGGCCTCTTGGTTACCAAAAGTACGTTAGCATCAGACAAACTCACAACCCTGGCAGCTGTCTTGCCTATGAACTCATCGAGGCGCATAGTATTAAGTTGTCACAGGTTCATTATATATTTTTTCGTTCCGGCAACAAGATACTTAAATCTTGGGAAAAAGTAACATTATGAAAGATACAAATCAGATAATATTTCTAGGCACAGGCGGCGGCCGCTCTGTGATGTTCTCGCAAGCCAGAAGAACAGGCGGCATATTTATAGAGTTGGATAAAACCAGACTTTTGATAGACCCAGGACCAGGCTGTCTGACAACTGCCAAAGAGCTTGGCGTCTCGTTGCGTAGCATCGATGCATTGCTTGTCTCGCATTTGCATCCTGACCATTCAACAGATGCGAATGCTGTAATAGACGGCCATGCAGGCGACGAAAACTTTGTCCTAATAGCTGAAAAGCACGTCGTGAACCCAACAAAAGACACATACCCAGTGATAAGCAAATATCACCAGAACATGTGCAAAAAATATTCTGTCGGACCAGGCGAAAAGATAAAAACAAAAAACCTTGTTATAAGCACCACCCCTGCCAGGCATCTTGCACCCACGGTTGGCTTCAGGATTTGCGGCTCAAAAACAATATCATACCCATGCGACGGCTCATATTTCAAGGGCCAGGAAAAATACTACGAGAACTCGGACATAATTATATTAAATGTGCTGGCACCGTTTCCAAACAAGAAAAAGATGCCCAAGCATATGGATGTTGAAGATGCCATTAAACTCATCAACGCAATAAAGAACAAGCCGAAGCTTGTAATAATACAACACTTCTCCTTCTACATGCTGCGCGCTGACGTCAGGAAGCAGGCAAAACTAATCGAAAAGCAGACGGGTGTCAGATGCGTACCAGCCAAAGACGGCATGAAGCTCGACATAGACTCACTGAGCATTGAGAAAAAGGGCTTGGAGAAGTTT
>JAOZPR010000030.1:5896-8514 GCA_029932645.1 Candidatus Aenigmatarchaeota archaeon
GGGCTGTTTGCAACGGCTAAAATATATAAATATTGTCATAACAGAGATAATAGTATGCCTTTGATAACAACGAAAAGATATGATAAAAGCAGCGAGAAGAAATGGCAGAAGTTTTGGCGAGAAAAAAAAATTTTCTGTTTCGACCCGAATAGCGACAAGCCGCTGTTCACCATAGACACGCCACCGCCAACTGTTTCCGGATTCATGCACATGGGCCACGCGTTCTCTTATAGTCATATAGATTTCATAGCACGATTCAGACGAATGGCCGGCTATAATGTATTCTTCCCTTTTGGCTTTGATGACAACGGACTAGCAACAGAACGCTTTATAGAGAAAAAATGCAATGTCCGTGCAAAGGACCTGACAAGACAAGAATTCATAAACCTATGTCTTAAGCAAACCGTAGAAGTGGAAAAAGAACTCACCCGCTGCTGGGCAAGCCTTGGGATGTCGGTCGACTGGAATATTTTTTACAGAACAATAGACGACCGCTGCAGGAGAATATCGCAAAAGTCATTTATAGATATATACAAACAGGGACGTGCGTATCAAAAAGAAGCACCAACAATATGGTGCCCACTCTGTGAAACAGCCATAGCCCAGGCAGAACTCAAAGATGAGGAAAAAGACGCACTGTTTGTAGAGATAAACTTTGTTCTAGAGAACGGCGACAAAATTAATATCGCAACGACACGGCCAGAGCTGCTCCCTGCCTGCGTTGCTGTCTTTGTTCATCCAGACGATAACAGGTATAAAAAGCTTGTGGGCACCAAAGCCAAGGTTCCGTTGTTCGACTTTTATGTCCCTATAATCGCTGACGAGCGCGCTGACCCGGAAAAGGGTACGGGCATAGTCATGTGCTGTACATTTGGTGACCAGACAGACATGGAATGGTGGAAAGTGTACAACCTGCCATTAAAGATAGCCATAACAAAAGATGGTAAAATGAACGAGCTGGCTGGTAAATACAAGGACCTGCCTGTTAAGGATGCGCGCATGCAGATTATACAAGACCTTAAGAATGCCGGGCTCTTCGTGAGCGAGAAACGGATAAAACACAGCGTCAACACGCATGAAAGATGCGGTACAGAGATAGAATTCCTAGTTACAAAGCAATGGTTCATAAAATACCTCGACCTTAAGCAAAAATTCCTGGACGAGGCAGAAAAAATCAAATGGTATCCGCCATTTATGAAGGCGCGCTATGACAACTGGGTTGAAAATCTTCAGTGGGACTGGTGCATATCCAGACAGCGCTACTTTGGCGTACCGTTCCCGGTCTGGTACTGTAAAAAATGCGGCGAGGTTATTCTGGCAGACCTGCAAGATTTACCGGTTGACCCATTACAAGACCAACCAAAGCAGCCATGCCCTAAATGTGGCTCCACAGAATTCGAGCCAGAAAGGGATGTTCTTGATACATGGGCCACATCATCGCTCACACCCATGATAGTTGGTAAATGGATTGAAGACCCGAATTTTTTCGAGAAAATCTATCCAATGTCTCTGCGGCCGCAGGCCCATGACATTATTACATTCTGGGCATTCACAACAGTGGTAAAAGGCCTTCTTCACACCGAAAACGTGCCGTGGAATGATGTCATGATATCAGGCCATGCACTGGATGAACATGGAAAGAAGATGTCTAAATCCAAAGGAAATGTCGTTGACCCTATGAAAACCATAAACAAGTTCTCTGCTGACTGCCTGCGGTTTTGGGCAGCATCATCAAAGCTTGGAGAAGACCTTCCATTCCAGGAAAAAGAACTCGTAGCAGGCCAGCGTTTCCTCACCAAGCTCTGGAACGCATCCAAGTTTGTCATAAACAACCTCGAAGGCTATAAAAAAAATTCCATCGAACACGAGAAGTTAAGACCAGTCGACAGATGGATACTATCCAAACTCAACACTATGATAGAAAAAACGACAAAATATTTCGAAAGCTATAATTATTGCCATGCCAAGCAAAAGCTCATAACCTTCTTCTGGCATGACTTCTGTGACAACTACCTGGAGATTGTCAAAGACCGATTGTATAATCCTGACAAATACGACGCTGACAGCATCGAGTCTGCCAAATACACACTTTACAATGTCCTGCTAGACACGCTCAAGATGCTCGCGCCAATAACACCGCATATAACTGAGGAAATCTATCAGCTTTACTTCAAAAAGCATGAGGCGAGTGAGAGCATTCACATCTCGGAATGGCCAGAGTCAGACGACGAATTAATCAGCATAGAACTCGAAGAAACCGGAGACCTGCTGTCAGACATAATCTCGTCTGTGCGAAAATACAAGACAGAAAACAACATGGCAATGAACGCAGAGCTGTCAAAACTTACGATAAACGCAAAGAAGGCAGAAGAGGAAAAACTCAGCACGGTCGCAGATGACCTCAAGGCCGTCCTAAAAATCAATGATATCGAATTCGGCTCAGCCTCACAAATCAAGACCGAGCGCTTTGGGATAATATTAAACATAGAGAAATAAACATAGAGAAATAATTTTCATGTTCTGACAGTAATTACTGCCTTCGGGGCACTCTGCAACGACAAGGCCTTATCTAAATCTATTATTCTTTTGACTGTCTCGTTTTGCACATTGAGTTTGTA
>JAOZPR010000031.1:0-5981 GCA_029932645.1 Candidatus Aenigmatarchaeota archaeon
CTTCATAACAGAACAATTTCTGGTCGTAGACCGTGGGTATGGGTTAAAATAGAAGGAAATAAAGAAAGATTAATGGTTTTCTCTAAATAGATAGCTATCAACGTACAACCGGATACTTACCAACTTTGAGTGCACGCTCGCCCTTCTTATAAACCTCAATCGGATTGAATTTCTTTTTAAGTCCAATTGCCTCTTTAATATTAATCATAACCATCACCCGTATAATTATTACTTGTGAATAGTATATAAAATTAACGCCTGTGCGGTAATAACGACAATGAACGAATTGAACATGTAGAAGAACGTTCGTTTTTTAGTTATTTTTTAATATTTATCATGCTATGTTATTTGTTAACTCTTGCTTGTGTTCGCAAGGGTTCTTTGTGGGGTGTTGTTGTGTCATTTACCAAAGAAGAGGCGGCCATTTTAGAGCCGTTTTTTACTAATCTTGACAAGGATGTTTTTGCCCTCAGGAACCTGCCTGAGGTCGTGAAGGGCGCGCTTTTCGCGCGATACAGCAGGTCTGAGAAGAGCCTGCGCCGCGTACTGCTTGATGAATTCATAAAGAAGCCTGAGATGGGATTCAAGCAGATTGTGCGCCTGCAGACCGACTCTGGTGTGGACCAGATTGTTGCGATACAAAAGGCTGAGGAGTTCTATGAGCGCGTTCTGATTGGTTTCGGCGACGATTCTGTTGCAGAGCTTGGCGGCGCGCACCTCGCGGTAGAGAACATTTCTAATATAGCGACAAAGGTCATCGAAGATGCACGCATCGGCATATGCCCGCTTGAGAAGTCCACGCGATATGTGTATTTTGACCAGAAGCCTAACGGCAGGTACATGTATTACCGTGATAAGGATGTCATGGAATCGCGCTTTGCTGACTTGTACATAGAAACCATGGACATGCTCTTTGATACTTATTCAAGTTTTATTGAACCGATGAAAAAGTTCTTAATGGAACGGTTTCCGAATGAGGGTATGAGCGAGCGCGCGTATGCGTCAACAATACGCGCAAAGACCTGTGATGTTATAAGGGTCGTATTGCCTGTGGGAACGCTCACGAATGCGGGCCTGTTCGGCAACGGCCGAGCTTTCGAATACTTGCTCACGAAGATGTACGCTCACCCGATGCGCGAGATGCGCGATTTGGCAGCAGTAATGCAGGAAGAACTGAGAAAGGTCATCCCACCTTTTGTCGGGCGCTGCAATGATGAAAAGCACGGAAAACCGCAACAAGCATTTCTTCGGGACAAATGGGACACGATAGCAAAGCTTTCGCAAGATATGCTTGCTGGTGTGAAGCCAGATAATAAAGAGCGGCTGACCTTGGTTGACTATGATAAAGATGCCGAGTTGAAGGTCGTGGCTGCGGTGCTATATCCTATGTCGCATCTGCATATGTCTCAGATCAGGAAAAAGGTCGCCGACATGAGCAACGCAGAGCGCAGAAAGATTATAGCTGCTTATGTCGCTGGACGAACAAATCGACGTCATAAGCCAGGCAGGGCATTTGAAAATGTATATTATACATTTGACATCCTCGGTGATTACGGTATATACAGGGATATGCAGAGACATCGAATAATCACACAGGAAAGACAATGGGTTACTACGAAACATGGTTATGACATTCCTGTGGAGATAGAAGAAGCTGGCTTGGCTAGCAAGTTTAAGGAAGCGATGAATGTTGCTGATGCAGCGTTCGAGAAGATTGCGCCGGCCATGCCGCTGCAGGCACAATACATTGTGCCCATGGGCTACAGGTTCAGGTGGTACATAACCATGAACCTGCGCGAGGCTTACCACCTATGCGAGCTACGGTCATGCATGCAGGGACACCCGACCTACAGGAAGCTGGCGCAGGACATGTACAAGAAGATACAAGAGGTTCATCCGACACTTGTGGAGGGTATGAAGTTCGTGGACATGAATGATTATTCGCTGGAGAGGAAAGAGGCTGAGAAACGCATAGATAAAAAAATGGAAGAGGTCAAGAGAAAGTACGGATACGGGGGGCAGACAAAATAGCTGAAAGCTAAGCCTTCGGCTTTACTTGTTTCGTTCGGTTTGAAGATATAACCATACAGAAATGGTTCATCCTTTAAATATCTTTCTAATTAAAATAGATTTATAAAAATTATATGAATATAATTTGAAATAAAAAATAATTCTTTTTGAGGGTGATGGAATGGAAATACCTATGGGCGAACACATGGCTTATGACCGGGCAATTGTTGTTTTTTCTCCTGAGGGGCGTTTATATCAGGTGGAGTATGCAAGACAGGCTGTTGAGAAAGCTACGACAACACTCGGAGTCGTGTTCAAAAATGGCGTCACACTTATTGCTGCAAAAAGCATAACAGAACTTAGCGTGCCTGCTAGCTCTGAAAAGATATTCAAGATAGATGAACACATTGGAACAGCAACATGCGGTCTGATAGCAGACTCTCGCGTTCTGATAGATTTTGCGCGCGTGCAGGCACAAATCAACCGAATAACATTCAATGAGCCGATTGAAATCAAGGCGCTTGTCAAGGAAATAGGCGACAGGAAGCAGATATTCACGCAGTATGCCGGTATAAGGCCTTATGGTGTTTCTCTGCTTATAGCCGGGACAGACGGCAAACCTCATCTGTACGAGACAGACCCGTCTGGAACAGTAAGGGAGTGGAAAGCACATGTCATTGGCCGCGGTGCTGAGATTGGACGAAAGCTGTTGATGAAAAAATACAAGGAAGGTATGAGCAAGGAAGAGGCTATAAAACTCGGAATTGAAACGCTAAAAACCGCAAAAGAGAAGCTCATACCAAAGTCAATCGAGATAGGTATAGTTGAGGGGGGCAAGTTTAAGATACTCAGCACAGAAGAAACAAAGAAATTCTTGAAGGCGAAGTAAATCTCGATGCCAAAGAACCGAACCGTTTAAATATCTTTCCTTTTAATATAATCTAAGTATTTGATGTACTGTTTTACTGGAAAAGTACGTGGAATATAAGATGTACTGTACTTTACGTGATTACGATGGTTACTGTTGATGAGGCTGTTATAGCCAAGTTTACCAAGGGAGAAAAACACTTTGAAATACTTGTAGACCCTGAACTGGCTTATGCTCTCAAGGAAGGAAAATCTGTTTCTATACAGAAGATGTTAGCTGTTAATGAGATTTATTCTGATGCACACAAGGGTTTGCGCGTATCGCCAGAAAACCTTGAGAAAGCATTCGGCACAAGCGATGTTATAGAAATAGCAAAACAAATTCTGGAAAACGGCGAAGTACAGCTGACCACAGAGTTCAAAAGAAAGAGATTAGAAGAGATTAGGAAACAGATAGCGAACATGATATCAAGAACGTCAGTAGACCCTAAAACAAAAACGCCGCATCCGCCCGAACGCATACTGAACGCAATGGAACAGGCAAAGGTCCATATCACACTTGACCGTGCAGAAAATCAGGTCGAAGGTGTGGTCAAAGCAATAAGGGCTATTCTTCCCATATCAACAGATAAAATAAATCTTGAAATGACAATACCTCCCCAGTATACTGGACATGTTTATGGTATCATCAAATCGCTGACAACCGTTAAAAAAGAGAAATGGAATCAGGACGGCTCGTTACATGTGGTTGTTTCTCTGACAGCTGGGCTCAAGATGGAATTTTATGACAAGATAAACCACGTGACTCATGGTGATGTTGAAATAAAAGAATTGTAATGATTTTATTCAAAAAATTCATATTTATGAAATAAAGGAGGATTTTATATGGCAGAAAGAGAATTGGTCATTCCGGGCGACATGCTTGGTGAAGGTATCAGCGGGTCCGGAACATACATGGAAAATGGAAAGATATTTGCAAGTGTTCTTGGACTGGCAGAGAGAAGGGACAAACTAATTTTTGTTATACCATTGAACGGTATATACAGTCCGAAGACCGGAGATGGTGTTATAGGAAAGATAGAGGATATCGCGTTTTCACACTGGATTGTGAACATCAATGCACCATATTCTGGTGTGTTGCCGCTTAATGAGGCTGTAACAGATTTTGTTGACCTGACAAAGACAGACCTTACAAAATACTTCAACTACGATGACATAATATTTGTAAAGATTTCCAACGTTACAAAAACCAAGTCTATCCAGCTGACGATGAAAGACAGAAAATGCAGAAAGCTCTATGGTGGCCGCTTAATAAAGATAACGCCAGCAAAGGTTCCAAGAATCATTGGAAAGGGTGGCTCAATGGTCGAACTGATAAAAAACCATACCGGCTGCCAGATAGTAGTCGGGCAGAATGGCATAGTATGGATAAAGGGTGAAAAAGAAGACCTCGCAATAGAGGCTATACAGTACATAGAAGAGAAGTCTCACATAACTGGCCTCACGGACAAAATAAAGGAAATGTTAGAAAAGAAAACTGGTAAAGGTGATGAAAATGGAACAAAAATTAATAGTTGATGGAAAAAGAATCGATGGAAGAACATTTGACCAGCTAAGACCGATGGAAGCAAGGGCTGGCATACTAAAGAATGCTGATGGCTCTGGTTATTTCCGTTTGGGCCGGACCATAGCAATAGCTGGTATTTTCGGCCCAAGACAAGTGCATCCCAGGCATATGGAGGAAGCCGAAGCAGCCATACTCAAATGCAGGTATAACATGGCTTCTTTCTCAACTACAGAAAGGAACAGGCCTGGGCCGAGCAGAAGGTCGAAAGAGATATCAAAGGTTATAAGAGAGGCACTGATGCCTGTTTTGTTCCTTGAAGAATTTCCAAAGTCTGCGATTGATTTACATGTAGAAATTTTACAGGCGGACGCGTCCACGAGATGCGCGGGAATAAACGCCGCCTCAATAGCACTGGCAGATGCGGGTATACCCATGCGAGACCTAATTGCCAGCTGTTCTGTGGGTGTTGTTGAAGGACAGATTATGCTAGATATTGCAGGCAAGGAGGATACAGAAGGTGATGTAGATCTTCCTATCGCATACTATCCCAAACGTGACCTCATCACACTTTTGCAGATGGACGGCATGGTAACAAGAGAACAGCTCAAGCAACTACTGGAACTAGCGAAGAAGGGCGCCATGCAGGTGTATGAGGCACAAAGGCAGGCATTAAGAAGCAAATATTTGGAGGAGTGATTTTATGATATCAATAGACCCAGAGGTAATAAAAGAGCTTACAACCAAAGGCATTAGAGTTGATCACCGTGCCTTTGACGAATATAGAAAGATAAAGATAGAAACAGGCATCATAGAAAAGGCAGAAGGATCTGCTCGCGTGGAAATCGGCGGAACAAAGGTTATCGCAGGAGTCAAGATGGAGATAGGAGAACCGTTCGCAGACAGACCTGATGATGGTGTTTTAATAACAAACGCTGAATTTTTAGCGCTTGCGTACCATGAGTTTGAAGAGGGCCCTCCTAGAGAAAACTCAATAGAACTGGCCAGGGTAGTTGACCGCGGTATAAGAGAGTCAAAAGCTATAGACCTAAAAAAACTCTGTATAGAAAATGGCAAAAAGGTCTGGATGGTGTTTGTAGATATAGACATACTTGACCACGATGGCAACCTTATAGATGCTGCTGCACTGGCAGCTATAGCAGCGCTGTTGAACACGAAGTTTCCAAAGCTTGATATCATAGAAGAAGACGGCGAAAAAAGATATGTCATAGATTACGAGCAAAAAACAGATCCGTTGCCAGTAACGCAAAAGCCAATCGGTGTTACAGCTGCGAAAATCAGTGGGAAGATTCTGTTCGACCCGAATATAGCTGAGGAGAGCGCAGTAGAGGGAAAAATCAGCATGGGCATCACAGACAACATGATTGCATCGATACAAAAATCAGAACCAGGCGGATTCTCGATTGAAGAGATAGACCATATTGCCGAAATAGCTATGAAAAAGGCATCAGAAATCCGCGCAATGCTAGGCTAGCCCGACTTTTTATCTCTTTCTTTTTTATTTTGATTAACAATCTTA
>JAOZPR010000031.1:6081-8267 GCA_029932645.1 Candidatus Aenigmatarchaeota archaeon
TGATTAACAATCTTAATTAACAGGTGCTGGCATGGAAGAAATGATAAATAAGCTTGTGAGGGCTGTTGTGCAGAACGGTGCAAAAAAGATTTTTTTGCAGCTCCCAGAAGGATTAAAAATACGCACTGCTGAAATAGCCGAAGCACTAGACAAAGCTGGTGTCCAGTGTATAGCCTCAGCAGAGCCGTGCTACGGTGCATGCGACCTTCGGGACAAAGAGGCGGAAATGCTTGGCTGCGACCTGCTCGTGCATGTTGGACACAACAAATTTTATAAGGATATAAAAACCTGCTTGCCTGTCTTTTACTTTCCATGGCCATTCGTGGTAAAAAAAGATGTGATGAAAGAAATACTGGAAAAAGAGGCAAAAAAAATAAAAGAGCACCGTGTTGGTCTTGTCACGACTGTCCAGCATTTGTTTTCTCTTGAAGACGCTGCTGATACTTTAAAAGGTTTGGGAAAAGAGCCTGTAATAGGCGGTCAGATACTTGGATGCTGGACACAAAACGCTAAGAATATAGATGAACAAGTTGATTGCTTTCTTTTCATCGGCTCTGGTGTGTTTCATCCGCTCGCCATCAAAACCAAGAAGTCGGTTTATATGCTAGACCTCGAGAAGCATGAAATCACAGACTTGACACAAGAAAGACTGTCAGCAGAAAAGAAAAGAATGGCAAGAATAGAAAAGGCTAAGCAAGCGGGGACGTTCGGCATACTTGTGTCGACAAAACCAGGCCAGCTCGCATCTGAAGACGCCATAGAAAAGATTAAAAAACTTTTAAAATCTAAAAATAAGAAGTCTCTTGTCATAGAGATGAATAATATAACTGGTGAAAAACTTCTTGGGATAAGAGTTGATGCTTTCATCAACACGGCGTGCCCAAGAGTTGTGGAGAACATATTTGAAAAGCCTGTTATAAATATAGGCGAATTGAATATGTTATAAACCACTTGGAGGTAATCATAATGAAAATGAATGTTATTGAAAGAAAAAAAGGAAAGCTCAAACTAGAGGTTGATAGTGAACTCGCATTCCTGAACCTTCTAAACGAATACCTGTGGAAACAGCCTGATATAAAAGTTGCTGCCTTTACCAGAAAACATCCTTACGTTGCAACGCCCGAACTCCTGGTCAAATCTCCCAACCCTAAAAAGTCTTTGCTAACTGCGGTGAAAAAAATAAAAGTTGACCTGTCTTCAGTAAAAAGGCAGATTGGGCATGAGTTTGGTAGTTAACTTCGCATAGCATAGTGTTTATCATGACAACCATAAAAGAAGACATTAAAGAAATCGCTATCGCCATTGTTGTTGCAGTGGCTTTTTATTATATTCTTGGTTTCTTGCTGCAAACAGACCTGCCTATTGTTTCTGTCTATTCCGAGTCAATGTTGCCCATTCTTCATCGCGGCGACCTTATGTTGTGTAGCAACTGGGGAGAAAAAAACAAGGGTGATATTATCATATATATAAATCCAAAGATAGGGTACCCAATTGTGCACAGAATAGTATCTGTAGAGGAAAATGGTTTCATAACAAAAGGCGACCATAATGCCAGGACAGACCAGGAAGGCTTCAGCATTGGCCCTGTCACAAACAATCAGATAAAAGGCAAAGTTCTTTTCGGCATACCGCTTCTGGGCTATCCAAGACTGTTCATAGACAGCCCCGCCAGATTTGTGCGGTGTGATGTGCTTGGCATTTTCTTTTCGACATGCGGTTCGATGACTGTATAAAGGTTTAAGAAGTTTTCCTTTCTTAGTTTATGGCAAATGTGAATGCCCTTACACATTTACCATTACATTTTAGATATTTCAATCGTCGATTAACGTTCATAACATATTAAAAAGTTTTGTGTCCAAAAGGAAGAATGCGCGTCTTTGTGTGGTGCTCATATGGTCGAGTTTTGCGATAAATGCGGTTCTATCATGGTTCCTGTGAAAACCAAAAGCGGCAGGGGCAACTATTTGCTTTGCAGAAAATGTGGCCGCAAACTCTACAAGTCTGTGAAAAGTTTCAAAATCACAGAAACCGCGGGAAAAAAAGAAAAAATCACTGTTGTGGACAAGGACTTCACAACCCTGCCAACAACGACAAAGATGTGCCCAAAGTGCGAGAACATGAAAGCCTTCTACTGGATTCGGCAGACGCGCTCAATGGACGAGCCACCCACCCAGTTCTTCAGGTGC
>JAOZPR010000001.1:0-21343 GCA_029932645.1 Candidatus Aenigmatarchaeota archaeon
GGCTTACTTATTTTATATCAGCACTAATTGGCTTTTGAAGATAAATATAATCAGCAAAGAAATAGCTTTTATAAACTTGATGAAGACATTAATTATTGATATGCTCCCCAGCCTTGCTTCACTCTATGAGTGAGCGACGCTGGGCTAATTTTTCGTTCGAAACTCACTCTCTATAGTGCTTGTTTATTTTATTATCCTTTCATAACAGCCAGGGGCACAAGCTTTGCAACAAGCTTTGCTATGCCTAGGGCATCTGAAACGCGTACGACTTCGTCTATATCTTTGTAAGCTTTTGGCGCCTCTTCTGCCAAAACCTTCCACGAGGCCGACCGCACAAGTATGTTTTGCTTCGCCAGATCTTCCTTAACCTTCTCACCGCGTGTTGTTCTCAGCATTTGTGACCTGCTGGCAACTCTGCCTGCGCCGTGCGCAGTTGAACCGAATGTAAGATTCATCGCATCTTGCGTGCCATGGAGCACGTAAGAAGCAGTACCCATTGAACCGGGAATAAGGACAGGTTGGCCAACGTCTCTGTATACGGCAGGCACGTCTTTATGGCCCGGCGGAAAACTGCGCGTGGCGCCTTTTCTGTGCACATAAACCTTTTTTGTCTCGCCATTTATTTCATATTTTTCGACCTTGCCAATATTGTGACACACACCATAAACTATATGCATGCCAAGGTCTTCTGCACTCTGGCCAATTACTTTTTGGAAAGCCTCGCGCGTCCAGTGGGTTATTAACTGTCTATTACAAAATGCAAAATTGGCAGCGCATTTCATTGCCTCATAATATTCAGCACATGTATCTGTGCCAGCAGGAGCATAAATAAGTTCCCGGTCAGGTAGCTTTGATATAGTATCCCTGAACTTATTTTCCATCTCCCTCAGATAATCTGTACAAACCTGATGACCAAATCCTCGAGAACCAGTATGAATCATCACGCATATCTGTCCCTTGCTCAGGCCAAAAGCCTTAGCAACATTTTCATCAAATATATCATCAACGAGTTGTATCTCCACAAAATGATTTCCTGCGCCTGTTGTCCCTATCTGCTCTTTGCCTCTCTTAAGAGCCTTCTCAGAAACAGTGTCTGTGTCAGCAGGCATGTTTCCGTTTTCCTCCAAAAACTTTAGGTCCTCTTCCCATGCATATCCCTGCTCAACTGCCCACTTAACACCCTTGGCAAGCGGCTCTAAAAGCTCTTCTTTGCTTAAACGAATCTTACCAGACTTGCCAACGCCTGAAGGTATGTTCTTGAAAAGCGCGTCGAGAAGCTCTTTCAAGTGCGGCTTGACATCATTGAACGTGAGGTTTGTTCTCACGAGACGGACGCCGCAATTAATATCAAAACCAATGCCTCCGGGCGATAAGCCGCCTTCTTCGTAATCAAGCGCTGCAACACCGCCTATCGGAAAGCCATACCCCTGATGACAATCGGGCAGCGCTATTGAATATTTATATATCCCAGGCAACGCAGCAACATTTTTAGTCTGCTCTATTGTATTGTCTCCTTTAATCTTTTCAAGGAGCTTGTCAGATGCAAAAATCCGGCCAGGAACATTCATCTTTCCTTCTTTTAGTATTTCCCACGTCATGTCATTTATCTTTTTTAATTCCATGATTATCACCTACCATATCAATAATGACAATAGCAACACTAACCTATGTGTCTACTATTACTTGAACTTTATATCCTTCTTTTGTTTTTACTATCTCCATCTTATGATATGTTATTGCCTTGACCTCGCCGCGTAATTCATGACCAGCAAAAGCTTCGCCACGAATAGTAGCGTTCAGTTCCCATTTCTCATCTTTTTCGTGAGTTATAGTTATATTATTATATTCACTGAAAACAAGATGCTCTGTGTCGAATATGAATAAAATCTCAGACAACCAGTCATAAAGCAGTGATTTATCATCATGCGCATCCAGATGTATCTTTCGCTCTTCCTTATTATTTATCTTTGTTGTGTCTGTTATTATCTCTGTCATCGCCAGCGCAGCATTAGCAAAAGCCTGTTCCAATGTCTCGCCAAAAGCAACAAAGGCCCTGTCTGCCGTAGCAATATCAAGGAACTCATATCGTTTTTTTGCTTGCTCAGACATTTTTATCAGTACTTCTGTTAAACCTATTAACTGTTATTAAGAACCTTTTTAATTCTTATGCGTGATTAATTAAATATGAGTTCAGATATCAAAAAAATTCTCGCGGAAAAGAAGCCGATGATAGATAAAATAATAGAAAAATGGGTTCCGCGCGAATATGATGAAAAAAGCCTAGCCAAAACATGCGGCCCAGGTAATTATGACACAGATGCTGCTAACAAAGCAGTATCAGAACCTGTCTGGGACATGCTAGACAGAGGTGGAAAGCGCTGGCGACCTGTGTTGATGCTATTAATCATAGAAGCACTCGGCAAAGATCCAAAAGAATTCTTAGATTTTGTCGCAATACCAGAACTCATCCACAATGGAACATTGATGATAGATGACATAGAAGACGATTCTGAGCTAAGAAGAGGCAAGCCTTGCACACACAAAAAATTCGGCACAGACATAGCGGTAAACACGGGCAACGCAATGTATTATCTGCCGATGCAAATTGTCCTGAAGAGCAATCTGAACGTCGAAAAAAAGACAAGGATATATGAAACTTACATACAAGAGATGATAAATATATCCTTTGGTCAGGGCTTTGACATCGCCTGGCACCGTGGCCTAGCTAATGCTGATAGCATCACAGAAGCAGAATACCTACAGATGTGCGCATTCAAGACAGGCACGCTTGCGCGCATGGCTGCAAAGCTCGGTGCGATACTTGCAGACGCTGACAAAACTACCACGGAAAAAATAGGCCGCTTTGCCGAAAGCATAGGTGTGGCTTTTCAAATACAAGATGACATCCTGAACATACAGCCAACCAAGGAATGGGGTAAAGAAATCGGTGACGACATAAACGAGGGCAAGCGCACACTCATGGTCATACATACACTGAAAAAAGCCAATGAACAGGATAAAAAAAGACTCATAGAGATTCTGAATATGCACACAAAGGACACAAAACTCATCAAAGAAGCTATAGACATCATAAAGAAGTATGACTCAATAAACTATGCAAAGACCTTTGCCAGCGACATCGTGAAAAAAGCTTGGGTCGATATAGACGAACTTCTACCAAAAAGCGAGGCAAAGGAGAATCTCGGGGCCTTTGCTGACTTCTTGGTTGAGCGTGGCATATAACAGGAAAGAAAATTGCAACCAGTCTTTCTTTAAAAATTTTATTCTCAAGTTATATCATAAAGGGTCTGTAGTCTAGCTAATGCGCAAGCATCTAGAATGGTTTAGGATCGGGCCTTCGGGTGAACCTTTCTTTTAAAGAAAGCTTCAATGGAAAGAAATCTGATAGGAAAAGGCTCAGACAGGAGTTCAAATCTCCTCAGACCCATATGTTAAAGGCAGTAATATTTGATATGGACGGTGTGATTGTTGATAGCGAAGAGTATCACGCGTCTACAGAACACGAAGTGCTAGAAAGAATTGGATTGAACGTCAGTATAGAAGAACTAAAAATGGAACTTGGAAAGTCAGAAAAAGCTTTCTTTAGAGGTGTTCTAACCAAGTATGGAAGAACGGAAAACATTGAGGATACAATCAAAAAACTGATAAAAGAAAAGCACAAAATTTACTTGGAACTCTTAAAAAGCGCGAAACCCATTCCCGGTGCTATTGAACTCATAGAAAAAATGAGAAAAAACGGCTTCAAAACTGCAATTGCAACGAGTTCCGTAAGAAAAGCATTGAACATTGTAGTAAAATCTTTGGGCCTTGAAAAATTTTTTGATGCGATGGTCTGCGTGGATGATGTCAAAAAAGGAAAACCAGAGCCAGATATTTTCCTCGTGGCTGCTGAAAGGCTTGGTTTTCAGCCAAATGAATGTCTGGTCATAGAAGATGCTACCAACGGCGTGGAAGCAGCCAAGCGAGCAGGCATGAAAACCATTGGATTTATAAGCCCAAGCAGCGGAAAGCAGGATTTATCCGAAGCAGACCTTGTGGTGGACGACCTCAGAAAAATAACCATTGATGAAATCAAAAAGTTATTTTGATGACAACCTTGTTGCCTTTTTGTATTTTCTTCACGAGACTTCTTTTCAAATCTTTCGACGCCTTGTTCGCGCCAATCGCCAGGGTCCTGTCATCTATGTAGCTGCTTTTTCTTATTACGGCGTCCTTTTTGTGTCTAAGCGTCAGGTCAGGATGACCGCGCGCTTTTATTATATCGCTTGCTTCGTCGCATTCTATTCTTACAGAAATTGCTCTGCCCGCGCGCAGATGATTTTTTAACTTCTTTGATAAGTCAGCGCACACTTTATCAGCGCAGAGAGCAATAATACAATTGCCCTCGTGCGTTACATATTTATCCTTGGTGAACTCTATCGTGGTCTTGTGTGTTGAGAGAATGTTTTCATGGCCTTTTGCATGAATGACTTCCTGCATATAATCACTTATCGCCCTCGCTTATGACTTGGCTCTCTTCTTGGCGCTCTTGCTCTTGGTGCTTTTCTTTCTCATTTTGCGCTTAATAGCTTTTCTTGCAAAAGTCAGAAACCCGGTGTGCCCAAGCATGCGGTTTTTTGGCCGCGAGAAGTAATCAGACTGCCATTCCCTTTCAATGATTTCTTTTGTTGTTATATGTGCAAATCCTGCCTCCTGCATCCTTTTTCTGACACTGATAACCTGTTCTATGTAAGGGGAGTATACGACAAGCCATGCGCCCGGCTTCAATGATCGGAAAGCTTTTTCGACGTATTGCTCAGCATCTCTCACATCAAGTGTTACCAGATCCAGATGCTTTTCAGTCATCTTTTTCAATGGTTTGTTTTTTATATTGACTATTTTTTCCAGCCCGCATTTCTTTACATTGTGCTTGGCTACCTCTGCGAATTTTTTGTTGTTTTCATAGCTGACAACAGAACCTCTTGGCCCGACAGCATTACCTATCATTATCGCAAGAAATGCAGAACCAGCGCCCGCATCAATACATTTCCAGCCAGGGCGAACGCCAACATGTGCTATTATGGCAGCGGCGTCTTTTGCTGTGACAACCTGTGGCATTCTCTTCAGTTTTCTCATCATGTCTGACATGGTTGGCTGAACTGCCACGAATGCAACCCCTTTGTGCGTACGAATAGTTTGGCCGTATTTCTTTATCTTTTTCAGGTCTATTACACCAAACTCTGTGTGCAACTTGCCATGTGCCTTCTGAACAAGATATGTTCGCTTGTTGCTGAGCAGCAGAATAAAATCATCTTTCTTGAGCATAATAAGTTAATGAAGAAAGAATATTTATATTGATTATAGATGTTGCTTATCGGCCAAACCTTCTCTTCCTTTTTTCAAACTCTTTTATGGCATCAGAAAAATCTTTCTTGGTCATTTCAGGCCATTTCTTGTCTAGGAAAATAATCTCTGAATATGCTGACTGATATGTCAAAAAGTTGGACAACCGCTTTTCGCCGCCTGTCCTAATTATCAAATCAGGCGCTGGCCAGCCATTGGTGTAGAGATTATGTCTGAACAAGTCTTCATTTATTTCATGTGGCTTGATTATTCCTTTGGTGAGCTTGACAGCCACTTGTCGAACAGCATCAACAATTTCCTGCTGCCCACCATAGGCAACAGCTATCTGCAAGAAATATTTTTTGTTCTTTGCTGTGTGCTTTTCGACCCTTTTCATCTTTTCTTGAAGCAGCTTTGGTAAAAGCCTCGTACGTCCTATAAACCTGACGCAGACATTATATTTGTTAACGGGGTGGTCTGCGACTTTCAGCATGGCATCACATTCCTTACCAATTTGCTGAAATATGAATAGCAGCTCCTCCTTTGGTCTCGAATGCAAGTTCTCAAGAGAAAGTGTATAAGCAGTCATATACTTGATTTTTTTCTCAATACCCCACTCTAAAACTTCTCTGGCCTTTAATCTGCCTTTTTTATGGCCAAAGTTTGGACTATGCATAAGATAGCGGGCATAACGCCTATTGCCGTCCATTATAACTCCCACGTGAACAGGTTTAGCCAATGCGAACACCCCAATAACTATTGCTTATATTTAATTTAGCTAAATTTAAAATTTAAAAATGTATCTTATGCATAGGTAGAGATAGATTACGATGATAAATATTATAACTCTTGCTGTGGCTTTTGCTGGCTCTTTGCTGGCAGCATGGGAAGACCTAAAAACTACGGAGATTCCGGATGAAATCCCACTTATGATGGGCACTTTGGGCATATTTTATTGGTATATTTACTCACTAAATACGGGCAGCTTCCAGCTTTTGTTCTTTTCATTGGCTTTTGGCTCGATTTTGCTGGCATTTGGCTGGCTGCTCTATTTGGGTGGCCAGTGGGGAGGAGGGGACGCAAAAGTTCTGGGAGCAATAGGATTCCTTATGCCTTTTTATTCATGGCTCGCATTGGATGTAGCATCGCTTTATGTTGCATTTGTCATTAATCTGTTCTTGGTTGGCTCTGTGTATATGATATTCTACACGCTCGTCATCGGCGCCAGAAATAAAAAAATATAGCCAGCATTTGCCAAATCAGTAAAAGGGGATGTCAAAACTGTTTTTGGTATCCCTGTTGCGTGCGTGCTAGCTGCTACAGCAGTCATCAACATGATAGGGTTCTCAGAACCAGCCATGGTCATAGTCGTCTTTTTCACATCCCTGTTCATAACATTGTTCTGGAAATATGCCAAGGTTATTGAAAACGTGGCATTCCGGCGTAAGATAGCCGTAGCAAAACTAAGAGAGGGTGACGTGCTTTTTGAGTCTAAAAAATGGGTTGGACTCACAAAAGAAGAAGTCCAGAAAATAAAGAGAACGAGAAAGAACGTTGTTATAAAAGAGGGCGTGCGCTTTGCGCCGGCCTTTCCGCTCGCCTTGGTTGCGACATATTATCTTGGTAATATAATATTATCATTTATGGTGATATAATTGGCAACGCTCCCTGCTATTATAGACATTGAAAAAAACATGATTAAAAAAGCAGGTGATATAATCAGACCAATGAACCTGGGTAACAAATGTCTCATAGTCACCGGGGTTAACACAAAGAAAATTGCAGGTCAAAAATTATATAACGAATTGAAAAAGGAATACGAAACAGACATCATAATCGGCGTCTCAAACGAGAAAAAAGAGCTGGAGTCGTTTGCAAAGAATGTAGAACCATATAACTTCTTGGTAGGTGTCGGCGGCGGAAAAATAATGGACATAACAAAATATTCTGCCCACCTAACAGGAAAGCCATGGGTATCATTTCCTACTGTCCTTAGTCACGACGGTATTGTATCTTCTCGAGCTTCGCTCAGTGATAATGGCACGAAAACATCAATAAATGCAAAAGAACCAAGGGCCATCCTGGCTGACTACGATATTCTAAAAGAAGCACCAACACGCTGGATGATATCAGGCGCTGCTGACTTGATATCCAACTATTCTGCTGTGGAAGACTGGCGTCTAGCGAGCAGCGCCGAGCAAGAAAAATATAGCGAGCTGTGCGCAGGACTGTCACTCACAGCTGCCAACGCATGCGTGGCTGATATGAAAGACATAATAAGAAAAAATTACAATGGCGTTAGAACACTTCTCGAAGCCCTCGTCTTGTCAGGCTTCGCAATGAACCTTTTTGGCTCCTCCAGGCCTGCGTCGGGCTCAGAACATAATTTTGCGCACGCACTGGAAATGATGAACGCTCCGGGGCTTCACGGCGAACAGTGTGGTATTGGGACAATAATATCTTCTTACCTGCAAAAAAAGAACTGGGTAAAAATCAAGGAACATCTAAAGAACTTTGGCGCGCCGACCAAAGCATCGGACATTAAAATAACAGACGAGCAAGCCATAGAAGCCCTTGTTCAGGCACCGAAAATCCGGACCAGGTATACTATACTAGATAGATATGACATAGACAGGAAAATGGCAAAGCAAATCTTGGAAACAGTCGGAGTTATATAAAAGAGTTATATAAAATAAAAGTAAAATAAAAGGAGGGTTGTTATGAAAATCCCGAAAGAAGTCAAAGATTTTTTTAATTCCGTTAAGATAATGGCCTTCGCGACATCAGACAAGAACGGAAATCCAAATGTTGTAGCGATTGCATACAAAAAGATTGTCGATAATGATACAATATGGATTTTTGATACTCACTTTGATAAAACTAAAAAAAACCTGCTCCAAAACGAAAATGTTTCAATCGCCATGTGGGAAGGTAAAACCGGTTACCAGATAAAAGGCATTGCAAAATACCATACTGAAGGCAAATTATTTGAAGAGGCTTTAGAATGGGCCAATGCACATGGAAAAACGAAGCCCACCAAAGGCGTCGTTGAAATAAAGGTTACTGAAATTTATCTCATAACGCCGACATATGAAGAAGCTGGCAAAAGGGTTGCTTAGCGCTTGAAATCCTTCACAGCTCTGATAATTGGCCGCATCGTCTTCTCTGTGTCACCTGACTCGCATGCTGTGCCCGTGACAATTATGTCTGCACCTGCATCCAGAGCTGTGGTGACCGCGTCAGCTGTCTTCATACCGCCGCCGACTATCAGCGGAATGTCTATCGCGCTCTTAACTGTTTTTATTATTTCAGGCTGTATGGGCTCTTTGACCCCAGAACCTGCCTCCAAATAAACCAAAGACATACCAAGATACTGTGCAGCAAGTGCATAAGCAGCAGCAAGTCCTGGCTTGTTTCTTGGTATTGGTTTTGCGTCACCAACAAAAGAAACAGTTCCTCCTGGTTCTATAACAAGATAGGCCATGGATATGGGCTCAATGCCAGCGCTTTTCACAATCGGAGCACCGAGCACTTGTGCACCAACTATCCAGTATGGATTCCGCGAATTCAACAGGGACATGAAAAATATGGCATCTGCCTTCTTGGTTATACCGCTGATGTTACCAGGAAAAAGTATGACTGGCAACGAACAATTCTTTTTAATAGTCTTTACAGTATCATCTAAAATGCTGGAGACTATATTAGTTGACCCGCCGACCATTATCGCATCTGTGCCAAGCTTTTCCAAAATACTTGCTTTTGAGGCTATGGCCTCTAGGTTTTGCTTGACCGGATCCGGGTCTATCAGCGAAAAGTGTAGCGGACCTTTCTCAAGCTTTTCATGTATGTAGGACAAAACCTTCATAAAATCACTAGAGAATAATTAACCAAAATAAGCTTTAAAAGATTTATTCTATGACAAAAGCGCCACTACTAGACGCCATAGCTGCTATGCGCGTCTCTATGTCTGAAATTTTTTGTTCAAGCTGACTTATTTTATTCTCTATATTAAGCGGCACATCTGGTCTTGCAGCGGGCTTACTAGCTCTTACTGGACCCGTTGGTATACTAAGTTGCTTCAGGTCATCCTTGGTGACCAAGTCTGGCAACTTTCTGTCCAACGTCTCGGCAAACTTTTCGAGGTTTTTAGTAACCAGCGAGACAATCCTGTTGTCCAGGTCTTTCTTTATCCTTTCCTCGACTTTTTCTGATGGCTTTTGGCTGGACAAACGCGCTTTTATCTCATCTATATCATGCATGGCAGAGTCCAGTCTCTTAACCTTATTATCTATGCTAGAACCCAGCGTCTCTATTTTATTGACTAGCTCATTTGCTTTGTCGACCCTTGTCTGGACCTGTTCAGCACCCATAGTCAGCTGATTTAGAGAATCAATCTTGGCATATATAGCATCCTTCAACGCATTCATGTTGTCCACATATGCCATAAGCTTTTCTTCGTTAACCTTGGATTTATTTTCTATTTCCTCCTGAACAGCAGAAATCCTTTGCAAGCCCTGGTCCAAGGATTTTGATTTCTCTTCTATGGCAGCACGGAAAGATTCTACAGCAGCAGCCTTCTTGTCAAAATCATTTTTGATTTGATTTACGCGCGATTCTATAGCACTTAGCTGGTCAACCTTGCTCCTAACATGGTCAGCAAGCTGTTCAGCTGTCTGCAACCTCTTGTCCAGCACACCGAGCCTGCCATTCATCGTGTCGCTTATGGCTGTCATGCTCTTAATATTATTTCTCATTTTATCTTCGAAAACCTTTTTTGTAGCTTCCACGTCATTACTTATTTTTTCTATTTCAGTGATTTTTTCGTCTATCTTAGCGAATTTTTCTTTTATACTCTTGTCAAGCGCAGCAAGTTCTCGAATATCGTTATTAACTTTTTCCTCAATTGTCTGCATCCTTGTAATCGATGCCTCTGCTTTCTGCAAAGTTACGTCGGCTGTGTCAGCCTTGTCTTTTATCTTGCCAAGTGCCATGATAAGCTGATTTACCATTTCTCTGCTTCGGTTAAGCTCCTCATAATCCTTTTTCATCTCAGCCCGCGCAGCCCGTATCTTTTCGAGAAACATGTCCATGCCTTTTTTGGTTAACATCTTCCCAGAACTCTCTACGAGCTCCTCTATCTTGTTAATCTTGGATTGCGCCTCAGCCAACTGCTGCTCCACAGCTTTCTCTGTTTTGTCTATACGCCTGGATTCAATAATAATATCTTTTTTTAATTCTGTTTGAATCTCATCTTTCAGGCCAGCCATATCTTTTTTCAGGTTCTCGATGTCAGATATGGTAGCCTTGGAAAAATCATACATCTTTTTCAGATTTTCTATATCTGTCGCAAGCTTCTCCAGTTGCTCAACAATATGCTTGTTATCGCTTTGATAACTTTGCTTGAGAAGGGCAATGTCTTTTTTAAGACCTTCAACAACACCTGCACCAGTCTCAGGCTGGGAACGTTTAATAGTCACTTGTTTAAGAGCCTCTATCTTTGACTCTATTCCCTTTAATCGCTCTTCGTCAACACCAGCTCTTGGTAGACGTTTTATTTTTTCCTCTATCTTTTGCAGAATACCTTCTGACACAGCTTCTGGTGTTTGGCCTCTGGCCCCAATGCTGTTTACTTTTTCTTCCAGCGCCTTAACCTTTTTTTCCAAATCCTTTACTTTTTTTTCCTGTGTTAAGTCAAGCTTTTCTCCTTTTTCTAAAAGATACTCCTTTAGTTTGACCATCTCTGCCTCGAGCAGCATTTGCAGGTCTTCTATCTCAAGTATCCTCTCCTTTAGCTCATCTACATTAGCAAGAGCTTCGTCGCCCGCGCCTGAAGCAATCTCGACATTCTCTTCATCAGCACTAGGCGTTGCCTCGACCGTTTGTTCTTCTTCCTCGCCCTCGTCCTTTTCGATATCTTTGTGTTCAGCTGTTGCCCCAGAACTATCTACAGAATCAGCCACAGCAACATCTTTCACGTCTTTTTCTTCTTCCATATGTATCAACTTATATCAACTTTGCCAATGATTCTTTATTTTCTATTTTGTTTCAAATAGCCTCGTGATAATTATTTTTTGGTTCTCTTGGAATATATAAGTTTTCTTTTCGCTATTTTCGACTTTATGACATGAGATTTATGTGATTGTCTGCTATGCTGCCTGTAGAGGCCTTTACACCAGTCCTTGTACCAGCAGACCCAACAGACCAAAAGAACTGCTATAAGCCCCCAACTCCAGAGTGTTTTATGAATTGTCTCAAAGTGTTCTATACCAAATCTTGAGACAAAGAAAAAAACAAACCAGACCCTGAGTATGTTGGCCAAGTATATCAAAGGTATGAAGAACCATGCCTTGAGTTTTTTTCTCCAGTCTGTTGGTGTTGCCACAACAAGCGCTATAAAAACCAAGATAGACTTCCACCCTGTACAGTCCCAATCGACAGTACCACCGAATAGGCCTGTTTTTACCGGGACTGTTATCATGAGCTCTTTCAAACTGGCAGCAACACCTGTTCTGTTTAGAAGCGTCGTGACTAGCTCAGCAGTAAGCTGCTGGAGAAAATAAATGTTGTTTCTCGTCATAATATAAAGTGGCGCCAAAAAAAGATTGAACACGACAGAAAATTTGAGTATTTTAATTAGCTTTTTATCTATCTTGCTATTTACCTTGATGTTTTTTAATATAGACTTTTTTTTATTTTTACTCATTTTATTTTTACTCATCCATACGCCCCTTGTAACTTTTAATCCAGTCCTGAAACCATGTCTTTAGGTGTTTTTCCATCAGATTTTTTATGTCCAATCTAGATACAAAAAATGTTCCACCTATCTTTTTTATCTTTTCACGGAATCCCTTAACATTTTTCACGACTGGTATCGTGACTTTCAAGTGGCCTGAGTCAGGCGATATAATTAATCTTGGAGCTCTCTGCTCTAAATAGTTTCCATTTCCACGCAGCTTTTCGACAAAAAGTATTTTTCCCTCAATTTTCCCGGCCATCATAAGCTCTGCTTTGCTCAAGTCCTTTAGTACGATAACTGGTTCGTATGCCTGCAAAAGCTCTTCGCGCTCTCTCTCGTAAGTCTTCTTGTCTTCTTCATATTTTCTTCTCATTGTATTTAATTGCTTCCTCAGCTGAGCCACTTTTTTAGAACCGCCCCTTTTTATGCCAGTCTTCTTAACAACTGCCCTGAGCTCATCATTCTGCATTTTAAGTTTATTGAGCCTGTCTTCAAGAATTTTGTTAGCTTGCTTTGCCTGTTTCAGCTCTTTTTCAAGTGCCTGCATACGCCTTGGAACAACCACGATCTGCCGAATCACTCTTTTAGCCTTTGTAGCCAGTGCCATTCTTTTTTCCTCCCCTGATAGAAACGCAACAGCCTCACTAATCTTGAAACCATTCTTGAAAACCAAGGTAAGAACATCTTCCTTCAGGTTGTTCAGAGCCTTCTCGTTTAATATTTTATCTATCCTTCTCACCTTCTGTCGTATTTGATTAAAAGAAGAAAGTGCAGCAGCCAGTGCATCCTTTTCATGCACGTTCTCTAGATGGCCTTCATATCCCATAGCCAATGCCTTCTTCTCGGCAGTGGTCATGTCCTTCCTTGGGCTGATTATCTTGGAGCCAAAGGCGCTTGCTATATGCCTGACAAGACTTGGAACCTTTTTTTTATCCGTTGTAATTACGATAGGGTCACCAAGTCTGGCTATCTCATATATAATATCATCCCTGGAAAACTCCTTCCTACTGACAGCGCCTACAAAATGAGAATCAAAATCAATTGCAGAAATAGCAGTTGTGGCTCCCGGGTCTATTCCAATAATAAGCTTTTTCAATGAAACACCAATTCTAATAGTGAATGTGAAAAATTTAAAGAATTATGTTACGAGCCAACCACACCTTTTATTTCACACTCTTTATCATAATATAATCGCCGAACTTCCAGATTACGACCTCGCCGCCTTCCGCGACTTTGCCTTTGAGGTCCTCTGGTATCGGTGTCTCAAACATTGAATAATCTTCCAAATCCATTAATTGAGCATTATCGCCTGAAATAGAAATAACCTGAGCTGTTTTTTTCACAACAATAGGTATTCTCACCTTATGCCCAGCCGGTTTCACAATAACGCGCTTTTGATGATCAAATATGCCAACAGCCTCCAGCCGCGCCTTTGCCTCGCCGTGTTTTCCTGGTTTAGATGTCTTGAGACTGGTAACCTTACACGGTGCGTCATCTATAAGAATAAATTTGCCTTCGCGGCATTTCTTAACTTCTTCAACAGTGGTTTCCATCTTATAACCTCCCATAGGAATGATGCGGAACACGAAATATTATTGATTATTTGTTAACTGGATTTAAATTGTTATTTTCTGTTATTTCTTACGCAGTGACTAGCCCATCCTGTGTGTGATGACAAACTCTATGTCTTTTTTCTGTACGGTTCGCCTGCCTGCGTGCTGACTCACAACAACCGCTTTTCTGGCTATGTCTGCGCCAATCTCCTCCACAGTATCACGAAGCTCTTCAACAGCATCAGCAGATATGCGCTTGGCACCAGCCTTCTTGGCCAGAACGCCAAACGGAAAAAGAGGAAGCACCATCATCTCACCAACCACATACACTAATACTACGACAAATATACACCACAAAACTAACTATGAAACTATATACATAAATTAGCAAAAAGACTTTAAAATACTTGGGGTGTGGCCGATATGGACTGAATAAAGCAGATGAACTGTCCTGCCCGAATGATTATACATCAATGATTATATCAAATTTGACATAAAACAGCCGAAAACTGCTCAGAATTTGCAAAAGCCAAACATTTCTGAGCCTCGGGAATAGAAAACTTTAAATAGTTTTTGGTTCAAGTTTTATAAAGTTTATCTTTTTTCATGTTATGATTAATTAGTGACAATGGTTAACTGATAGCAATGGTTAACTGCTGACAATGGGGTGTATACATGGTTAAGAAAAAGGCATTTAGATGTCCTGATTGTGGTTCCACAGAGTTCTATAAAGACCCTGAAAAGGCCGAATTAATATGCGCTAAATGTGGCAGGGTGCTCGAGGATTCTATGATTGATATTTCTCAAGACTGGCGTGCGTTTACAGACGACCAGAAGGAAAAGCGGGCAAGAACAGGCGCACCACTGACCTATAGAAGGCATGACAAAGGCCTGACAACCGAAATAGGCAAAGGTGTAACAGAACTCTTTAAGGTGCCTGCAAAAAAGCGTTCACAGTTCTTCAGGATCAGGAAATGGCAGAAGCGCCTGCTCACGTCAAAAGACAGAAACCTGTCGTTCGCACTGGGCGAGCTGCAGAGGCTTGTATCATACTTGGGTCTGCCATCCACGCTTCACGAAGAGGTTGCAAAACTATATGAGAAGGCCCTGGAAAAGGGGCTGGTACGCGGCCGTTCGATTGAATCTATAATTGCTGCTCTTGTCTACTCATTGTGTAGAGAATATGGAACACCCAGGACGCTTACGGAAATATCCCAGGCATCTGGCATAGAGAAGCGTGAACTTGGACGCACGTACAGATACATCTCAAGAAAACTGAACATGAGAATTCTTCCTGCTAAAGCAGCTTCATACATCCCAAGATTTGCGTCCATGCTCAACCTGAGTGATAAGGTTCAGGTTAGAGCCATAGACATCTTGAAGAAAGCCAGAAAAAAGGATGTTGTGTCTGGCAAAGGACCGTGTGGTTGTGCAGCAGCAGCAATATACATAGCATCTGTTCTCCAAGGAGAGCGCAGGACACAAAGAGAGGTTGCTGATGTTGTCGGCGTAACAGAGGTTACGATAAGAAATCGCTACAAGGAGATAGCAGAGGCCTTGAACATAGAAGAGGAAGTTGAGAAAAAGGCCAAGGAAGAAGAAGGCGGCAAAAAGCGAAGAAAGAAGAAATAGTCTCAAAGCTCGCTCTATTTTCAGCTTCTCTGATTTTCATTGTTTATTGTTTCACACTATTGCTCATTAAATGTGTAATATATTATACACTTTCCTATCAAAAATGTATAACACATTATACAATTGTAAAAGACCTGCGTCATTTCATAACAGCCAGCACGTTCTTCAGACCAGCATCTGTCTTCACAGCTGTCGGACAAAACACGGTCCGGCTGGCCTTGTGCCTTTTCGAAAGCGAGCCAAGAATCTTGTCCAAACCAACCAGAGGCTTTTTGTATTTCTTCGACAGGAAATGCGTATCATAATAAAACGGCTCTGCAAGCTCATCCCCTGCGAGCTTTACGATTTTCTGTCCTGACAACCGCCTTTTTGTCAGCTCTTTCAAAACAAGCCTGCAGAATTTTTTGTCCTGCAGCGGGCCAAGATAGACCGGCCCTGTGGTTTTTCTGTTTTTGTAATCTGTGCATTTCGAGACAGCATAGCTGTCATCAAAAGCCTCTATCAATTTTATCTGTTCCAAAAGCGAGTCGCACTTTTTGACGCTTCTCACAACAGCCCCAAATATCCTGATATAATGTCTCACCTGAAAACAGAGCAAAGGCTGGAATGCCTTGTCCTGCTGCATAAGCAGCCTCATCACAGCAGTGACAAGAATACGCGTGCCGAGCTCTTTTGAATATGAACAACTGACAGAGCGCACGCCATATCTGCGCTCTGCCACCTGAGGGTAAACACCATTGAGCGCTGCTGTGTCTGTCGCTGTTACTGCCAAATAACCTGCTCTGCCGAGTGACCGGCCTGCGGCCTGAACAAAAAAAATAGGCGACCCATATGGATCTATGTCAACAAAATCAAAACCGTTTTCGTTTAGAAAAGCATTTGCATCTTCAGCAACCAGATTTATCTTGACCTTATTAAGCCTTGCATTCCTTGCTGCACGCTTTATGGCATTCTCATTAACATCACATGCCCATACATCGCCACCGACTTCCTTCTTATATCGTATCGCACGAACACCTGTGGCAGTCAGTGCATCACACACTTTTCGTACCTTTCCGGGAAACGCTGCCAGACATGCAACAGATATATCCCTGTTTTCAGCCATGGCCGGGTTATAAAACCCCTCTGCCCTGCCCTGTTCAGGCTTGTCCACATCAGGCACATGCAACCGGACAGAACCCTCTTTAACTAACCTAGACATTTTAACCATTCTCATTTTTTAGAATATCAAGAAGCTCCTTCGGCTGTCTTATAATATAATCCGGCTTGGCTCTTTTCAGGTATTTTCTGTGTTTGGGTGTTACACCATATAACACAAGAACTGTTTTCATGCCAAACTTTCCAGCGCCTTTTATATCTCGCAAAGGATCATCTCCAACAAAGAGTATCTCATCAGGTTTGCATCCTGCTTTCTTGATAGCCAACCCGAATACGCTCTCGCTTGGCTTTTTCTGTTGTGTGTCATCAAAAGCCACAATAAAATCGAAATAATCTGCTATGCCTGTTTCGAAGAGCCTGAGCCACACCTTCATATTTGGCGCATCCGAAACAATAGCGAGCCTATAGTCTGCATGCCTCAGCTTTTTCAATAGCGGCACAACACCCGGATATGGTTTCAAATGCTTGAGCTGGACTTTTCTGTACGCATATATGGCCTTTGCAAGTATCTTGTAGTCTATCTTATGTATGACCCTCATAAGAAACTTCTGAAATATCTTATCATACTCTATGCCGTAGTTGTCGTAAAGCTCGAAAAGGATTCGCAACGCATCTTTCCTGTTGAGCTTTAGACCTTCCTCTATCATGGCGTCCACAGCAGCAACACAACACCTTTTCTTGACCCCCATGAAATCTACCAAGGTGTTGTCCAAATCAAAAAATATGTTCTTAATCATTTTTCACCACTATGATTTGCCTATATATTATTTTTCTATCATTTTCCCATCATTCGTCCTTATCGTTTTATCATTTGTTTTTTTATTTCTATTCTGACACCTTTTACTCCAACACCTCGACAGAGTCAATAATACCATCGGCATCCTTGTCCATGCCCCTGACAACATGGGCATACACTTTTTTGTTTTTAGCGTTTCCTTTACATATCTCATCAAAGCGCTGCAGGAACGCTAGTATTGCTGCTCTTGTTCCTGCCGAGCGCAGACCAGCAACAACTAGGATATGCTTTTTTTTGTAAAAAGGATTTTTGGTTCTGACTATCAGGCCACAGTGGCCAGATGTGTAAGATTGTTTGGTGAGCTTTGAATATATAGCCTTGTTTTTGAAAAGAATTGGAAGCTTTTTATTAACCTTTTCTGTGATTTTGTTAACAATAGGCCCGCCGACAATTATCATATTTTTTCTTAGATTTTTTATCTCTGTGTCCAGACTTACATGTGTCTTGAGAGGGAATGATGAAAAGGAGCCGAGAAACAATGCAAGGTCAGACGCGTAGTAACCATCTCTGGCACGAGCAGACAACAAACCATGTGGGTCTGGCGAGCCCAGAACTATTCTGGTGTTTATCCTACCGTTTTCAACAAACGGACTCAAAAATCTTTTCTTGTCTTCACTGATGAACATAATATTATTCGCGGGTTTAAACCGACCAACAAAAAACACAAATGATGGTGCCCTAAGCCTGTAAAATTTTGTCAGGACCCTGTCTTTTCTGACATGCGCAACCTCTATTAATCCCATCGTCTCGA
Source organism: Candidatus Aenigmatarchaeota archaeon (assembly GCA_029932645.1). GTDB lineage: Archaea > Aenigmatarchaeota > Aenigmatarchaeia > GW2011-AR5 > JAGGXF01 > JAGGXF01. Next base: position 17,970 of record JAOZPR010000001.1, read on the forward strand.
GCCTGCGGATATGGTAGTATATGTTCTGCTGCTCAACATTCATTGTCTTCGCAATCTCTCTAGGATACATGCTTTTTTTGTAGAGCAGTGAAACTATTCGCTTTTCTATCGGCCCCAAGCGTGGCTTGAACTCTTTTGTCTCGATGGACTCAAGCGAGTCGCGACCTCGTCTGACAACGAACATCCTGGCAACCACCTTTTAACGTTATATAAAGTTATATTAAAAAAATATCTTTAATAATATTAAAAATATTTTAATAAAAGTATTTAAATGGGTATGGACAGATAGTTATTTTTATAACGGAGCTTTTGAGCAGCTAGTTGAACAACTAGTTTAAGGCTATATTGAAAGGAAATGACAAAAATGCAGGCAGTTATTCTAGCGGCCGGAAAGGGAACACGGATGAGGCCTTTAACACTCACGATGTCCAAGGCCATGATACCCGTAGCTGGCAAACCACTGATTCAGTGGACAACAGACACACTAAAAAAATACGTAGATGAAATAATCATCGTAGTCAGAAAAGGACAAAAAGATATACTTAACCTCGATGGTTGTAAGTTCGTTGTGCAGAAAGAACAGCTGGGTACAGCCGACGCAGTGGGTGTTGTGGAAAACCTTATCGAAGATGAATTTGTTCTCATGAATTGCGACGAGATAATCGCAGAAGAGGATATAAGACAGCTTTGCCGGCAACCAGCATATACACTGGCTACGTATCGTTCAGACACACCGGAAAGGTTCGGTGCCGTCAGCATTGAGGACGGCGTTGTAAAAAACATAGAAGAAAAATCACCAAAACCCTCCGGAAGCCTTGTAAACGCCGGTATCTACGTCTTTGACAAGAAAATATTCGACTTCACAAAGAAAACTCCAATATCAGAGCGCGGAGAATATGAGATAACAAAAACTCTCGAACTTATGATAAAAGACGGCGTCTCGATTGAGCCTTTCGAGCTCAAGCAATGGGTGAGTGTAAGCTACCCCTGGAATATTCTGGACGCGAACAGGGTGTTGCTTGACAGGACGGGCACGGTCATAGAAGACAGTGCAAAAATAAGGCCTGGCGTGTTTATACAAAACCCTGTGTTCATTGGCAAAGGCGCTGTTGTTGGGCCGAATTCTTTTATACGCCCGTATTCCTCAATAGGCGAAAATTGCAGGGTTGGCAATGCAAGCGAAATTAAAAATTCTATCATAATGAGAAACTCGTACGTGTCTCATCTTAGTTATGTCGGCGATAGCATAGTAGCTGATAACTGTAATATTGCTGCCGGTACAATCTTCGCAAACCTGCGACTTGATGACGAGACTATAAAAGTGGACATCAAGGGCGAACGTGTCGACAGTGGCCGACGCAAGCTGGGCGGCATTGTTGGGAGCAACTGCAAGTTCGGAATAAACTGTTCTATAATGCCCGGCGTGAAAATATATCCGAACCTCTTGATACCGCCACACCATGTCATAACAAAGGATCTCTGGAGTGTTGATATAGAGGAATGGAAAACAGAAATTAACAACGCGAATAAAAAAAATGTTGGCAATGGTAGCAGCAGATAAAACACGATTAGAAGAAAAGGTGATCAAATGTGTGGAATTGTAGGCGTGGTAAGTGAAAAACCATTCGAGGTGACCGACCTAATAAAATCACTGAAGAGGCTCGAATATCGGGGTTATGATTCTGTTGGGTTTGCAACTGATAAAGGTATTGTTGAAAAAGACGTTGGCCAGATAAAAGATTTTATGACTAGTGCCAACCTGAAGCAGACAGCCAACATCGCGATATCGCATACCAGGTGGGCAACGCACGGCGGCGTTACCAAAACGAATGCTCACCCGCACACAGACTGCTCAGGAGAGATAATGATAGTCCATAACGGAATCATTGAAAATTTTATCGAACTTAGAAACGAGCTAGAAAAGGAAGGGCATAAGATAAAATCAGATACCGACAGTGAGCTTATCGCGCACTTTTTCGAGGGCAAGAACATGAAAAAAGCCTGCACTGAATTTTTCAAAAAAATTCAGGGAACATTCGCCGTCCTGATTATAAAAAAGGACGGTAAAGAGATTTACGCGTTAAAAAGGGATTCACCTCTGGCTCTCGGCATAGCCGATGGGATGAACATACTAGGAAGCGACATATATGCATTCTCAGACAAGACAAACAAGGCAATATTTTTTGATGACGACGAGTTTGCCGTTGTCACGCCAAATTCGTTCCAGTTTTATGACGCGGCGGGCGAGCCGATAAAAAAAACTGTGCAGACATTTCAATGGTCCTCACGAGAGGAAGACAAACAGAAGTATAAACATTTCATGCTCAAAGAAATAAAGGAACAGCCAGTTGTTGCCGAGCGTCTCATTCATTCGCTAGAGACAGAGCAAAAGGACAAAATGTTAGAACTTAAAAAAATGGTAGAAAGCGCTGAAAAAATAATTTTTGTTGCTGCCGGCACTTCTTATCATGCTTCGTTGCTTGGCACCTATTTCTTGCACAACCTTGGAATAGAAGCACAGGCATTAATATCCTCAGAGTTCAGCAGTTTCGCAACAGTAGATGACCAAACACTTGTCATTGCAATAAGCCAGAGTGGTGAAACCATGGATGTTATCGAATCCATAAAATTCGCTAGGAAGCACGGTGCAAAGCTAGCGTCCATTGTCAATGTGCCTTACTCGTCTATTCAAAGGCTATCTGATTTGTCCCTGAACATATTGGCCGGGCAGGAGATATGTGTTGCATCTACGAAAACATTCACAAACCAAGTAATCCTGCTACTATATCTCTGTTCTTTGTTTGGATATGAGATAAATCTTCCAAAGCTGGTAAATAACATGCAAAAAATATTTGAACAGGAAGAAAAAATAAAAAAACTTGCCGGCGAACTTAAGAACAAGAAAGATATATATGTTATAGGCCGGGCATTGGCATATCCTGTTGCAAGAGAAATAGCACTGAAGCTGAAGGAGATATCTTACATACACGCAGAGGGGATGATGGGCGGTGAATTGAAACACGGGACGATTGCACTCATAGAAGATGGTGTCCCAGTAATATCTCTCATACCAGACAATGACAAAGATATTCTGTCAAATACAAAAGAAGTTGAGGCCCGGGGCGCCAGAACAATAATCATTTCTTCACAGGATTTAAATAAAATTGACTTCAGGTTGCCTCCTAGCAACGGTGGCAAGTTTGCGATATTGTCTAACATGATTGGTCAGCTACTTACGTACTACATCGCGCTGGAAAAGGGGCTGCCGATAGACAAGCCCAGAAACCTCGCAAAGAGCGTAACTGTTAAATAACGAATAATATTAATAACTAATTTAATAACTAATAATTTTCAATAACTAATAATTTATCATG
>JAOZPR010000001.1:21443-42846 GCA_029932645.1 Candidatus Aenigmatarchaeota archaeon
TTTATCATGGTGTGCTATCATGTCAATGTTTGGTTCTGCTGGTATAAGAGGCCTGGTCCCAAAAGAGATAGATGAAAATTTTGCCAGAAAAATCGGACTCGCTATGAGTGATTATATTGACAAGTATACAGAAGGACATCCAGAATATGAAAAGGAAAGTGTCTGTATAGCGACTGACACGAGACTCAGCAACCAGCTACTAAGGCGTGCGCTTATATCCGGACTTACGTCTATAGCAAACATCAAAGACTTTGGTATAGTTCCAACGCCATGCTTAGCATTGATGGCCAAAAAATTCAGAACATTCGGCATAATGATAACGGCATCACACAATCCACCTGAGTATAATGGATTCAAATTCTTCAATCCAGAAGGCATATCTTTCTATGGTAAAGAAGAAAAAGAATTTGAAGAAGCATTCGAATCACTGAAAACATCGCGAAAAGGAACGCCGAAAAAAGAAAAACCAAATATAGAAAAGATAAACGGCATTGAAATATATTCGAAAGAAATAAAAAAAACGATTCCAAAGCTGCCTGGCTACAAGATAGTTCTTGACATGACCAATGGGGCAGCAACACGGTTGTCAGACCTTTATAAAGAGCTCGGCTTTGATGTCGTAGAACTGAATGAAAGACCAGATGGTTCCTTTCCTGGTCGTTCGCCAGAGCCGGTCGAAGCAACGCTCCAGAAAACAATAGCACTTGTGAAAGATACGCATGCGGACTTTGGCATAGCTTATGACGGAGACGGCGACAGGATAGCACTTATCGACCAGAATGGTTTTGTCCCACTGAACGAGTTTTGCGCATTCTTTGCGTGGAAGCGCTGCAAAATCCTGAGCAATAAAAAGGTCTCCACTAATATAGACGCTTCGAAAATAATAGACATAATGGTTGAAGATGCCAACGGCCAGCTATTCAAGACAAAAGTAGGCGACGTGTCCATAACATACGAGATGCTGAAGCAGGATGGACAGACAGCAGTAGAACAATGTGGTCATTTGTTCTCCAGAGAAATGTTGCCAGGACCATCACCAACATATTCCTTCTTTTGGCTCCTTAGTAAGATGGCTGATACCAATGAAATAAGACAAACAGTCAGAAAATTTCCGAAATTCCACCTCAGAAAAGGGAAAGTCAGCGTAACAAATAAATCAGCAGCCATGGATAAAATCAAGCCACTGCTCACGAAAAAATATCCAAGTGCTACGATGAACGAGCTGGACGGCGTCCGACTGGACTGGAAAGACTCATTTATATTAATAAGACCCAGTGGAACAGAACACATCATACGTGTAACATGTGAATCAACAAACGAGAAAAAAGCAGAAGAGCTCCTGAGCACAGGCATGAAAATAATAGAATCGGTTGCAACGTCTTAACTTGGCCGCACTTTTAACTGCGCTTAATAACCGCTGTACTTAATAAACGTTAACCCCGACCTTTTTGCTGTTCATAAAGTCTTTTTATACGTTCAAGTGTGTCTGCATCTTCCGGAGCCTTGTCCTCAGGTTCCCGGATGCGCAACATGCGTGGAAATCGCAGTGCAAACCCGGATTCGTATTTCGGGCTCTTTTGTATCTCTTCATACGCGACCTCTATGACAACCTTTGGCTTTAGTCTAACCTGACCTGCCTTCTCCTCTATAACAAGTTTCTTCAGCCTTTTTGTCATGCTTCTAAACTGTTCATCTGACAGACCTGTACCTAGCTTGCCAATAGGCACGAATCTACCGGCGTGCCGAGCACCAAGCAGAAGAGAGCCAAACCATCCTGCGCGCTTACCAGTACCCCACTCAGCGCCCATTATCACCAAATCCAATGGTTCCATTGTTGGTTTGACCTTGAGCCAATATCCGACCCGCTTGCCCGGCTGATAAGCGGCGTCGAGATTTTTAACCATTATGCCTTCTTCTCCCATTGCCAACGATTTTTTGTAAAACTTCTTTGCCTTTTTATAATCCTTGGTTTCGATGTGTTCCACAAGAATAAACCTTTCTTTTAGTTCTTTAACAGTACTTTTGAGCTTTGTCCATCTCTTTTTCAGCGGCTCGTCCATATAATTTTTATTATCCAAATAAATCAAATCAAATAAATTTATTTGCACGGGTGTTTCTTTTACCATTCTTTCTATATCATACTTTCTTTGTATACGCCTTGATAGGCGCTGGAACGGTAGTGGTTTTCCTGTCTTCGGGCTTATTGCAAGAGTCTCGCCCTCAACTATACAAATATCCGCACAAAGATGCCCCTGCGCCCACTCAACAAGCTCAGGGAACTGCCTCGTAACATCATCCATTCTTCGGGAGAATATCCAAATCTTATCGCCCTTTTTATGAATTTGCACTCGGAACCCGTCTAACTTGATTTCCAGTGCTGGGTTTTTAAACTTTTCCAGCGCTGTTTTAAGATCTGGTGCCTTCTCAGCAAGCATGACCCGTATAGGCCTCCCTATCTCTACTCCCAAGCCTCCGAGTTTGTTGTCAGCAGCCATCTCTGCGACAAGACCGTAATCATTCAGGAGATTATACGCGTGTTCCACTGCAGTTGCGTCAATACCAAAACACTTGGCTATACTGTCTCTGATAATGCCCTCGGCAACACCTATTCTCATTTCGCCGAGAATTGTCCTCACCAAATATGAGGCCTCGTCAGAACCTGCACATGCCAAGAGCTCTGACACTAGGGATATCTTTCTATCCTGGCTTCCGGCGCCCTCTATTGTGGGTAACTTCCTGAGGTTCGTAACGACCTTTTCCACGGTGAGCTCTTTTTTGCCGAGGGCCTGTTGCCTCTTGTTTTTCAAAAGCTCCTTTGCACTGAGGCCCATGTCTCCTGTTCTCCTGTAAACCTTATTGAACTCGGTTCTATTGACACCGGCAACCTTCTGCACTATCCTTTTCATCATTTTCAAAGCGATGCCCAGGTCTTTCTGTTCTGCCTTTGGAAAAACAAGTCCGGCTGACAAAAGAACGACATCCCTCAGCTCGTCTTTGTTAACCTTGGAAAAGAATTTGCTAAGAATCTGCGTTTTCTCTAGTTTTTTTGTTGTGGATTCCAGCTGCTCATAAACCACAGCAAGTTCTTTATATAACATAAACAATAGTTATATAGGAAATTAAATAAAGTTTAATGACGATAATAAAAAAAGCAAAAGATGGTCTAAGATGAGAGAACCTGTTGCTGTCGGGTTTTATCCGGCTAACAAAGAACTGCTGCAGAGAAACCTGCAGGACATGTTTGATATCAAGGTTAAAAGATATCAGAATGTCAAAGCTGTCATTGTGCCCCATGCCGGTTATGTCTATTCCGGTTCTGTTACTGCCAAGACTCTTTTAGCAGCCGAAAAATCACTCAAAGGCTCTGTTGTTTTGATGGGGCCAAACCATACGGGCATTGGTTATCCGGTTGCTCTCAGTAAACAAACTTGGATAACACCAATGGGCGAAATAAAAACAGATTCTGAGAGCATAGAAAAACTCTGTGAAAAGTTTGCTATACGTGTTGATGAAGCTGCGCACAGCCAGGAACATTCGATAGAGGTTGAGTTGCCGTTTCTTCAATACCTGTCAAAAAAGCTTTCCATCGACTTAAAGATTATTCCATTGTGTATGCAATTGGTTCCATACTCAACACTGGAAAAGGTCGCTGAACAGTTCGTAGCTGTTTGCAGGCATTGCTTTTTTGTCGTCTCCTCTGATTTTACACATTTTGGACCAATGTATGGTTATCAGCCAGTAAAGGGCGAACCCGCCAACTGTCTGCGGTTTGTTAAAAAAGCAGACAAAGAACTGATAGAGTTCATATGTAAAATAAAGCCCCAGAAATTTTGGGACACTGTCCAGGAAAAAGGCTATACAGTCTGCGGGGCAGTGCCAATAACCCTGCTATTGCTGATAATGAAGAAGCTTCGCGCGAAGCAAGGTAAGCTTATTACATATAAAACGAGTTTCGATGTCAGCCCATCTGATTCTTTTGTCAGCTACGCCGGAATTATAATACAATGAAGAATACAACAAAGACTGTGTATTGCAGATTAAAAATCAGAAATATAACCTGTTGCTGCTGTTCGTTCTTTGTATGTATCTATTCAAAGGATATGCTCCCTGCCTTGCCGTCTTCGCCAAGGACAAACTTAATCACTTTTCTGTCCAGCTCATTTTGCTTCGCAGAAAAGGACTCGCCACAGTCAGCACATTGTATGTCCTGCTCCAAATCAGAGAACCAGGAAGGCTCTATTATTACATTACCGCACTTAGGACACTTAAGAAAAACCACCTCTAAGAAGGCCTGTTTCATTCCATCACTTCTTTTATTTTTTGAGCGATTCTATCACAATTCTGGAGGTCATCGGCATCTTATGAGAAGCAATTTTTAGAGCATCTTTTGCAATAGCCAAACTGGGCTTATTTACACGAATCTCAAATATTTTTTGGTTAGGCTTAACTATTGCAGCAGTGCCTATGGGTCTGCCAAAAGACAGTCGCATACCTTGCTGAAACCTGTCGGCCCCCGCACCTGTTGCTAGTGGGTTTTCACGCAAAACCTGATGAGGATATGGCCTAACCTTAAAAAAATATGTTTTTCCCTTTCCAAGTCTTTTTGTCATGTGCTGTGTAACAGACATCCTGGCAGCTTCAAGCGCGTTGTGCCTTATCTGCACAGCTTGCTTTGATATAAGATACAACACAACGTCATAGTCTGCTTTAGTACCCATCTCAAACTGATGAATCTTGGAACCAGGCACACCCTTGACATAGCCTTTTCTAGGCTTTCTTCTAGACACCCTGGTATAAGCACGGTGAACCTTCTTGTAACATCTCGCTGGTCTCAATGCCATTCGTAACAACCTCGATTCATTAAGATTTTGCGCAAAGCTTTTTAAATCTTTCAAAAATCTTTCAACGCTGGGAATGGGATTTTCACAAACCCTTCCTCGTTTGAGTTTCTTTGGAACATCCAAAGACCTTTCCCGCAGACCGACGCACGAAGTGCGTCAATTCGTTTCGAAAGGGATTTGGTTTGAACCCATGCGAGCCGAAGCTCACCAGCTATTTGTTCTTGACTCCAAGCTGGCGCCTTGGACCTAACTTGGCTATCCCAGCATCTGACAGCATTCTAAAACGCTTCTGCATTCTCTAGCAGCATATCTGGTATATCGTCTTTTATTTTAAATTTTAGTCTGCACCTGTGACATATTACCTTGTTTTCTTTTTTATCGTAGTCTATGCCCTGCTTGCATTTCGGGCAGGCCAATATATCAAGCAGTTTCTTCGATATCATATAAAATCATTGATAATAAGAAATTTATTGTTTAAATTTTTATTCTCTCCCGATATTTCTTGGGTATGTTCCTTGGTTCATTATAACCCTGTCTGTCTTTACCAGAATCCCCTTCGTCTTCTTTGCGTCTTCCGCATTTGCGGTGGCAATACCAAGTGCTACAAGCTCGCCCTTACCTGTAACTATGGCAACGAGCCCGTCTTTCTTGATAGTGTCTTCAAGTTTGCAAACACCGCCGATATAAAGCGGGGAACCATTACAAACAGAGAAAACAGCAGAATCCTTTATCACCAGTTTTGGTATGTGGTCAACAGCAGCCTCAACAGGCAAAACAAGCTGCCTGAGCTTCTCTTCTGCTCCTTGCACACCGGCCTTGTAAAATTCAAACGCGTCTTTAAGGTCCTGAAATGTGTGCGCCTGCTGCTCTTTGTATGGGCCTACTGCTATACGTCGCAGCTCGACCATGTGCGCACCACCTATCTTCTGACCGATTTGGTGCACGAGTTTCCTGATGTATGTTCCTGCTTCGCAGCAAACATCCAAAACGACATCCCTGCCTGCAATATCGACTATATTCAATGAATACACAACACGCTTGCGCTTGACGCGCCTAACAGCAGACCTGACCGGCGGCTTCTGCGTAATTGTTCCAACAAACTGCTCGCAAACCTCTTTTAGGTTTTTCTTGCCGACTTCCTTGTGCAGGCGCACCACAGCTATGTATCGTTTGCTCAAGCCTTGCAGTGCTGGCATAACTTTTGTAGCCTTATCAAGCGCGACAGGCAGGACGCCAGTAACGCGCGGGTCCAGAGTGCCAGAATGGCCGGCCTTTGCAACACCGAGAATCTTTTTAACCCACGACACGCACTCGCGGGACGTGGGACCACACGGCTTATCCAGAACAAACAAACCATTGTGTATAAGTTCCTCTACAGCCCTTGAACCAGGATACCCACCAAAGGCGGGGTCAGATACCTCCTCACGCAGCGTTATCCACATATCTAAAGAATTGCCACAAAGAATTAAATGGTTATTCTTGTGCTAAATCGCAATGCCCATAATCTTCTTCAGCACTAATATGATTGGCATGCTCACCATAAAATAAAACAGAAGCCAGCCAATATCATCGCCTATCAGAGGCAGCCGAGTGGGAAGATATGTAATGACCTGTTGCATTAGCAGCCTTTGGTCTGAGAGCAGGACATTCCACTGCCTTCCAGCAAACTCTTGGTTCCTGGCAACAGCTAGGCTTGTCGTGTTACCGTTCTCAGTATCCAGAATAGTGATATTGCCTCCTTCTCTAGAAAGAGTCAGATTATAGCCCTTGCCAATAAAATCGAAACTTCCCGTATTGTTTTGCAATGTTACAGATATGTCACCGTAGTCTGCACGCAACCAGGGTATTACCAAGATAAAAATAGCAAAGGAAATTATCAGCGGCTTAAACGTCATCTTCATTATCTGATGATTCAACTTCATGGCCTCACTCATGTACTCGTTTGCCTTCTCAATGTTCCCGTCTTTCTGAACCTCCTTCATCTTCTTGCTCAGTTCCTTTTGTCTGCCCTTTAGGTGTTTGACTTTATCTTGGTCAACAAGAAACTTGTAAGGCAGCTGTGTTATGAATAGGACGGCCAGAGCAAAGATAAAGATAGAAAGTGCTGGAGGATATGCCCCGAATATTGACGATAAAAAATGATTGAAAAACATTTTATTCATTCCTGTATTATTCACTTATTTTATTTATTCAGTTTTATTTATTCAGTTATTTTCTCTGCCTGCCATTATAGAGAATTTTTTAAATCATCCCAAAGCTGCTTTGCCGCTTGCTTTGCGTGACCAAGGTGCTCTGTTTCTTCTCCCTTTGCTTCTACGATTTTAACAGCGCCCGCGACAAAAGCTGCATACGCAGTAGCATACATCCTATTAATTCTCTGGTGCAAATCGATTTCTTCTACAGTTTCTTTATCTCTTGCACCGAGCTTTTCTCTTTCCTTGTCACCCTCGCGTTTTTCTAGGATTATCTTAGGGTCTTTTTCCAAGACAACTATAATATCTGGGTTCATAAGCTTCAGTATCTGCTCGGGTAGCCCTGCCCAGTAACCAAACTTGGTTTTGATGGAAGCGTGTGTATCTATAATAACGTTGCCTTTCAGCTCGCCAAGCTTTTTTGCAGCAGCCAGCTGCAGCTCTTCCTGCACATGCTTTGGCAACGGGCGCATGCCGTCCCTGTGTTCAGCAAGGCCACGCTTTTTGGCCTCTTCAAACATATAGTCACCGAAGTTTGCAAAGACTATGTCCTTTTTGTCCTCTTCTGCGTGTTTTTTCAAAAAATTAAGGACAGTCGTTTTTCCGCAACCAGGAACAGCCGTGATAATAATCTTCATTCCATACCACCTCTAATAGAACATCCTTCACAGGACGCCCTTTGATAATTCCATGATATAAATATAAGCATATAAGCCAAACGAGATAATTACGCCTTCTGCAACTCGAACTTCTTGACCCTGAACCCGCGGCCAATCGGTTGTAATTTGCCGCATTCCTTACATCTGAATCTGAGGTCCACCTTTCTTGTAGGCTTTTCCCTTCCCTTTGGGTTTTCCTTTGGGAAAGAACCATAGCCCTTTAACTTACGCTTGAACCGTCTTTGGCTCTTAGAGTTCTGCTTCCTTGGCCTTCTTTTGGCTAGCTCTACTGTCTGCTCTGTGTGCTTTTTACAATATCTACAATACCTTCTCTGGGTTTTGGGTACCTTCATCATAATCATCTATGTGCTCTGTATTTAGCCTTTAGTCGATAGCCTCTGCAAGGCCTTTTTTAATCAGCAGCTTTTCAATCTTTTCATCAACAGATATTATATCATTTTTCTTTAACGAATAACTTTTTAAATCTGTTCCCACAAACTCTGGGATGTCTTGTAATATTTTAATCTTTCTTTCTTTCTGTGTTTGAGTTCTTTCAGGCACTTTTGTGTCTTCTTCTCTTGGTTCTGGACTTTCTTTCTTTTTGCTGTTCTCGTCCTTTTCCTTACCAAATTGTATCATAGCGGCCGGCTGCCCGAGTTTGTCTAAAAAGTCTTCTCGGAATGTCTTTAAAACACTGACAACATTATAGAAGAGCTTTTCTTCCTCTTTTGTAAGATTTTCTACTGGCATACCTGTCCTGACAGAGTAGAGCGCGAGGTTCAGTATCTTGCGCTCTCTACACTCGAAAAGGTCTTTCACTGTGTTCTTTATGTTTTCCAGCTCATAGATATCCGTACTTGTTTTTTGCTTAATCCGCTGCTTTCGCTCGACATATTCGGCAGTCTCCTGCATTATATTGTCTGGCAGTTTCTCTAGCTTTTTCGACTCCTTTTCAGCGCGATGTATATCCCTGATTTTCTCGAATGTAAGCACCATCTAAAAGCACCTTTTTTATACCTTTTTTATAACATGATAGCGTCTTTTTGAGCGACGGCTAGATAAACTATTGATAAAAAAGATTTAAAAGAATAGATGCGTGTTGACGTGGTTTTGGTGTAATGTTTCATTGTTTGGTGTGGGCCTTGTACACAGAATAAGCAGCTTTAATCTCTCCCTTCAATCCTGGTATGAATTCAAGCTCAGCTAGCTTATCTATTGCCAAGAATTTCCACTCGGTGTGCTCCTTGCTTATCTGCGGCTCTTTTCCATTAACAAACCCGATGACTTTGCAGGCGAACCTGAGGCCTGGTATTTTCTTTTGTTCCGAGTCCGGCGTCAAAATTTCATATGTGCCAAAAGATGCTATTGGCTCTATGATTACACCGAGCTCTTCTTTGAGTTGTCTCTTGACCGCTTCTTCAAAGTTCTCTCCTGTTTCAACTTGCCCACCACCGCATGCCCAAAGACCAGGATAAAGTTCTCTTGTTGCGGCCCGCTTGGCGATGAGAACCTTGTCATCCATAAAGCATATGCCAGCAACGTGAACCTCTATTTTATGTATTTTTTCTTCTCTCATTAGCTCACCATAATATTTAATTATATGAAATTTAATATATATAACATTTAAATACTTATGTTAATATTATATTAATACGGTGTTAATATGGTGAAAGCAATAATTGATATAACCCAAAGAGCCAACAGAGTAATCAACATAGTTAAAGCAAAATATGATTTGAGAGACAAGTCAGAAGCCATAAATAGGATGGCTAAAGAGTTCGAGGCGTTTATTCTAGAACCGGGTTTAAGTCCTGAATTCATTAAAAAGATGGAAAAAGTGAAAACCGAAAAAACTATCAGAGTAAAAAACTTTGCTAAGAGATACGGAATTGATTAAAGATGTACTCTTTGGCGATTAAAAAACACGTTGATAGTATTTTTTCCAAACTTTCTAGGAAAAAATCAAGACAACTTATTATAATCAATAAAAAAATCTGTCAGATTCTGAAAAATCCGTATCATTTTAAGCCTCTAAGGGCTCCGCTACAACATCTAAGAAGAGTTCATGTTGATAAATCATTTGTGCTGGTTTATGCTATTGATGAGAAAAGAAAAACTGTTATCATCTGGGACTATAAACATCATGATAAAATTTATAAGAAATGATTTCACTTTACTGGCATCACTTTTTCTTTATAACTCCTTTTTTAATTGTTTTTCCGATTCTCGGTGGCGTGTCTTTTTTCTTTCTGGGTTTTTTGCGCGTTGTCTTCTTTCTTCCGATTCCCAGCTTTTTCATCTTGCGGAATGGATACGTAACCGGGTTCTTAATATTTTTGCACAGGTCGTCTTTATTGCAACAGAACCCGTAGAATTGTTCGTTGGTGCAGTTCGCGGGCAGGCGCTGCTTTTGCTGCTGGTTCCACCGCAACTGACCAATAATTATATTATCGGGCAACGGCGGATTGTTTTTCTTGTTCCACTCCCAGAGCCTTTGCTCTATGTCAGACCAGGACCAGTTCATCATTCTCATAAAGCTTATTAGTGTGAATAAGGATCTCTTGCGTCCGTCTGGCAGGCCGCTAAGAATGAATTTTATGCACGGCGGAAACAGCTTTTCGCCAACCTTCCTCTCCCAATTAATTCTCTGTTTCTTCTCCGGCTTCTTTTCCTCTTTTTTCTGCGATGCATACCAGTCCAGCGCCTCTGTTAGCAGGTCCAGAGCTTCGTTTTCTTCAGCTGGCTTGATAAATGTTTTTTTCCTGCGCTTCAAGACCGCTGACGGTGTGGCATCGTCTGGCTTGAACTGGTCAAGCTCGCCTTCGCTCAGTGGCACAGAAACCAGCCAAGTCTTGTCATTGAAAGAATACGGCATCCTGAAAAGGTGGCGTGCACCCCAGTCCTTTTCAACCTCAACAAAATAATATGGACTCATTTGCACAGGCGGCTCCTCAAGTACCTCCAGAAGCTGCTTTGCTCCCTTACTTTTGATAAGCTCTCTCATGAGTCCGTCTGCTATGCTCTCTCTAATGAATAAAGCAATAATCCTCGGGTAAAGCGGATACTGCTTGCTAACGCGTTGAAAGTTTATCTCCTTTGGGAAGGCCTCCCATGGGACACATATATGGAATCCACGGCGGCCAGAAAACTTCAGACCATAGTTCTTTATACCATACCTTCTCAAAAACTTGCATATCGCCTTTGCAGTCAGGCGCGCCTCGTCTATTCCGACCTTTGAATCTATGTCCAGAACAAAATCCCAGCCGACACGCAGTCTATCTTGATTGTCTTGACTTATACTCATCGGGCTAGACCATCGCTCAACAGAAGCGTGAAAAGAGACAACACCCTTTCTTACCATCTGCTTGATGTCATCCTGATACTGAAGTATGTTTGGCCTTCTGTCATAAGAACCGTCATGAAAAGCGCCCACAACCTCTCTGCCTTCGGCTACAGCTAGCAATTGTTCCAGAACCTCAGGATTAGAATAATAAAGTAAAATATCTACTTTGCTCAGCTGCTTGTAGTTCATGTTATTCATAGGTATAGAAATGTTTTTATTTAATCAAAAGGGTGAATAAATGCTTGGGAATAAATACTTGGGACAGAAAAGGTTTAAATCGTTTCGAAATCTTCGAGTTTTAGTTTGGCAGCATCTACATCCTGCCCGCGCTCTTTGAGAACCTGCTTTGCAAGGATGTAATATATCAGCCCAAGTGATTTCTTACCCTTGTTGTTGCAAGGTATTACAAGATCTATGAAAGATGTCTGGTTGAATGTATCGCATAAAGCTACTATTGGTATTCTAATCTTAACCGCTTCTCTCATCGCCTGCTTATCCACAGCAGGATCTGTGACAATGATTATATCTGGTTCGAAAAAGTTCTTAAAATTCGGGTTTGTTAGAGAGCCCGGCATAAACCTTCCTATAATAGCACGGCCACCCACAGCCTTTACAAAGGCTTCGACAGGTTTTTTTCCGTTCTCTTTTCTGGAAACAGCTAAAATCTTTTTTGACCTAGCAAGCATATTAGCAGCTGCGTGCACGTGCTTGTCCAGAAGACCAATATTCAGCACCGCAAGGCCGTTAGGCCTTATTTTGTAGATAAAACGTCGCATATCTGCCGTCTTGAATGTCATACCTATATGTGCGCCTGCCTTCAGGTATTGTTCCCTTGGCATCATCATATCTTTTTCTTTTGTCATACAATCATGTCCATAAGTTACCTAACTTGACATTTAACACGTTTAACTCAAATGAATTTATTAGAAATCTTTTTAAACATTCTTCTGTCTGAAAACACTATCTGAAAACAATCTCGGGGTTTTTTGCCTTGTCCCACAAACGCAGGAACTCATTGAGCTTTGATAATCTCATGCCGGCCGTGCCAAACTTTGCCAGAGGCACGAACTGGGCGAGCTTTGACACAACGCCGCAGCATGTCTCGCCACTCCTGTGCGAGACAACAGGTGTTATGTTGTTTTTCTTGGCCATTTCTATTAGTTGCAGGCAGTCTGTCACCGTACCTATCTGGTTCGGCTTTACAATGACACCACTCATCGCTTTTTGTTTTATAGCCTTTTCCAGTCGTTTGGGATTAGACGCTATTATATCGTCTCCTGTTATTATAACATGTTTCAGTTTTTTTGTTACCTCTGCAAAACCATCAAAATCTGTCTGCTCGAACGGGTCCTCTATGAAATAAAGGTTATATTTCTTGGCGAGCTCCACAACATACTCCACCTGCTCCCCTGAACTCAGCTGCTTGTCATAGTAAATATATTTTCCGCTTTTTTCATCCCAGAATGAGGTTGCTGCCATGTCCAGACCAACCAATGCGCGGTCGCCGACAACATCTGTTATTATATCCAGCGCCTGCTCATCTGTAACCTCAGCAGACCAGCCAGATTCATAATCAAGGCCGACATGACCGATTTTCATAAGCCTCTGCTTTACCTCTTTCCATATATCAAAATTAGACTTCAGAACATCCCACATAGTTTCTGCCCCAGGAGTCACTCTGGTTGTTATTAAAAATTCCTGTATCGCTGTTTTCTTGGCGCCGGCATGTTCTCCGCCGCCAATAAGCTTTGCAAGTATGTTTGGGAACGTGTTTCTGACCGGGCTAGATGAAAAAAACGCAAGCGATATAGCTGTTGTGGCTTGTGCGCCGAGCTCTGCCATATGCTTATTGAGAATTTCATCTAAGCTGGCCTGTGTAAAATCACCCAGAAACTCATTTTTTATGCCAGAGAAGTTTTTTATCGCAGCATCCGGTGACACCGCACCCTGAGCAAATTTGCTAACACTTGTGCCACCAGCAGCACTCGCTCTGTAAACTTTTTGGTCGCTAAAAACAGTTGCCTCTATAGTCTCATGACCCACAGAATCGAATATCTTTATGAGTTTAATATCTTGGATTAACATAGAATAACTATATCTAAGCAGGCATATAAAATTAACTCAAAGAAAAAAAGAAATAAAGCCACAGTTAACTCGGTCAGGACAACGACACTTCTTATGCTCTTTTGTGTTTTTAGATCCTGTCTCTATTATCGAACTCGTCTTATTCTTCAAATTCGTCTTCATCTTCTAAGTCGTCTTCGTCGAAGTCGTCTTCATCCTCGAAATCTTCATCGTCTTCTATTTTAATATCATCAATATCATCAAAATCTTCAGCCATCCAAACCACCAAAAACCATCAGCTGCTTGATTAGCATTTAAAAGAGGAAAAAGTATTAATAGTTATCGTTAGAGCCAACTACAGCCCTTATAACAAAACTAAGAACAAAATTAAGAAGCAAATTAAGAAAATACACTCAAGAAACTGCAAAATTAACGCTTTTCTGGCATACGCCTTCTGACAGTTATTGGAAGCACACCCTTTTCAAACTCTAGTTTGGATATTTCGGCCGGGTCGCCTATCTTTGTTTTAACCAGTATGGGCGCGCCCATGGCTATTTGAAGAGCCCGCGCAGAAATAATCCGCGTCCGTTCGAATCTTGTGTAGTCCTCTTGATTGACCATATCATCGCCAGGAATATCCAATCTTATACATCCAAGTTTATTACAGATGTCTAGAGTATAATAGATTACAATAGAAATATTTAAAAGTGTTTATCTACCAGCATGCACGACCGTCTCTCTGATGCATAGCCATTTTTTACTAAGACCACAGTCTATCCAATGTATTGTGTCTGCGTTTTCTGCTGCTTTTTTCCGATTATTTGTGAAAGCATCTTTCTGTGTATTTCCTCTGTCTTCTTTATTGACTTCTCCATCTCTTTGACGCTTTTCTCCAGCCTCACCATATTCACCTTGACACCTATTATCTTAGTAACGATACGCAAAACAGCCTCTGCCGCCTTTGGGTCAGTGAGCAGGAATGGAAATCCTACTGTCTCGCCCATAAGACAAAGACCGTCTATATCTTCTGCTCTACCCAAGCCGAGCAAAAGACCACTGGCGCCAACGATTGTTCCTATATTGTGTTTTCCAGAAAAGTCTATGTCATATTTTTTATACTTCTCTATAAGTTCGGGCGAACTGACAGCACCAACAACCCTTGGTTTTTCAGGGGATTTACCAGAGGCGAACCCGCCAAGCGTTATAATCTCCTTGATTTTCAGCTCCTGGCAAAGTTTTATTACTTCACCGCAGACTTCATAGTGGCCATGCGGCGTTATGCTCTGGCTGTCTCCTGTTAAAATCACTATGTCCCTTGTCTTGCCCTTGTAAAGATAAAACTCCATGTTCAGCATATGCACAAGCGAGTCTGGCTGAAGAACGACCAGAGGAAGAAAATCTGGAGAATAGAGCGTTGCAAATTTTTTCGCCTTGAGCTCGTAAATCAGGTAACCGGCAGCAACACGACCAACATTACCAACACCCGGCAAACCCTCTATCAAAATCGGCTTCCGCAACTTTGGCTTCTTAGCCATTTTAATTTTCGTCTGATGCAAATTATCACCTATAATAAGATAGCGGCACTGGTATATAAAAATTATTGTCCTCTTGGGAAGCGGGGAGACTCGGCTGGTAATATATATTATTTAAATAAATTATTTAATCATGTTTCGCGTCCCATCTTCGCCTTCTGGCGGTATTTGGCGTACTTATCAACTATTGAGAACTTAGGCGGATGCGGCGTGCGTGTTTCAGAGCCACATTTCTTACACTTGTCGCGCAAAGAATAAGAACCGCATCTGGGGCATTTTCTGAGTATCATTTTCCCATATCACCGCTTTGTTAAGGCATTTACTTAATCCGCTCGAAGCTGACTGCCGCATTAACGCTCTTTCCGAAATCACTGACTTTTTCTAAGTTTTCCTGGAAGTCCTTTTCTCCTTTTTTTGCGTCTTTCGTTGTGTATTTGACAAGATACGTTGGTGACGAGATGTAGGAAACCGACATGCCCAGATCTTCTGCTTTTTTTAGCGTCTGCTTGACAGCGCCCAAACCGTCTGTGCCGTAGCTCGTGACATCGAGCTTTGCTTTGAATTCAAATTCTTTCTGTGTAATATTCTTTTCAGCAACATCTGTTATTGCCTTGACCCATTCGTCTGGTATACCACGTGCCTTTAATTTGTCCGGATTCTTCAGCGCCTCTTTGAAAGCAGCAAAAAGTGTTCCTAACTCGTCCCTGAGCTTCTGCCCTATTTCTTTATACGCCTGCTCAATGTTCTTTCCAAGCTCCTTGGCAGCAAATTCAAGCATTTTCATGGCGCGCTGCTCCAGTTTTTGCTCTCTGAGCTTGTCATGTTCTTGTTTTTTACCAACCCGCTTCAGAGATAAAGAAATATGCCCGTTCTCCTCGTTAACACGCAAAACCTTTGCAACCACGGTATCTCCAGTTTTAACATATCGTCTGATATCCCTGACCCATCCGCTGGAAACCTCTGATATATGTATCATGCCCGTGTGCTCATAATCTTCCAGCTCAGCAAATGCAGAATACGGCCCAACATTGACAACCTTAGCTATAACTAGTTCGCCCTGCCTCGGGAAGCCCGGCTGTTTTGGCATTTTCATTTGGCTCGCCTTTTTACAATTAGTCAAGAACTTCAAGTATGCTGGTCTTTATCTTAGACTTGCCGCCTCTCGTCTCCAAAAGCTCAGAGTCGCATACGAGACATTTTACAGGCGTTGAAGCCTTGTTAAAGACAATCTGTTCATTCTTGCACTTTTTACATTTGACCTTGAGGAATTTACTCGCTTCCATATTAAACACCACGTGGTTGTAATCTTGATTATAACCTTTAAAGATTCAAACAAGATTTGAACGATTTAAACAAAAACACGCTAAGCGTGCTTTAGCATATCTAAATAAAAGGATTAGAATTTAAATACTTTTAGACAGTATTAAATACCGATATTCGTACGTTAAGAAACAAACAAGAGGTGAATAGCATGGCAGATGAAAAAGTTGAAAAAACTTTGGAAGCTATTGAAATAGCACGAGAGACCGGAAAGATACGCAAAGGTATTAACGAGGTTACAAAAGCTGCAGAGCGCGGCCTGGCAAAACTCGTGGTTGTTGCTAAAGATGTTGACCCGCCAGAAATAGTAATGCACTTGAAACCGCTTTGTGAGGAAAAAAAGATACCACTAGTAGAGGTTCCTAACAAAAGCGAAATCGGCAGGGCAGTGGGCATCGAAGTTTCCTGTGCAGCTGTGGCGATAACAGAACCGGGCGGAAGCCAGAAGATAATCAAGGAACTTACTGCATAAGCATCTGTACGAGCGACGTGGTTTATAAAAAAGTTTATAAAAAATATAAAAAACTATAAAAAAACTATACTCAGCCTATAGATAAGAATAAAAGACAGAAATAAAACCATATCTGAAGACTTAGAATATAATAATTATAATAATTAGATATTAGAGATGAGAAAAAGAAGGTGAAAAAATGGCAGAAGGTGTTCCTGCTGAAGTCATCCAAGTTCTGGGAAGGACCGGAAATCGTGGAGTTATTAAAGCCAGATGCAAGGTCCTAGAAGGAAGAGATGTAGGAAAAATATTAATCAGAAATATTATGGGCCCATTAAAAATCGGGGACATACTGATGTTGATGGAAACGGAAATAGAGTCAGTGGGCGGCTTTGGTAAGAGAAGGTAGGTAAGAAGGTAGATCATATGCCTGTTTGTTCGTTTTGTGGTAAAAAATTTGAAAGGGGTACAGGAAAACTGCTAGTTCTGAATACTGGAAAGATGTTATGGTTTTGTTCATCAAAATGCGAGAAAAATATGATGAAATTGAAGAGAGACCCAAAGGCGGTCAAATGGACCGAAAGTTCACGAACATTTAAAAAGAAAAAATAAATAATAGATTATAAATAATAGATTAATAGGTTGCGTGCTTGATAGTAGACTGTGTGCTTAATGGCTTGTCTGCCTGCTGAACACGGGATATGCACGGTGCTTTGATGAAAAAAATCAAGGGTAAAAAGAAGATACCATATAAGATTAAGCCCAGTTTTTTCGCAGGCTTCCTAATCTTTAACTTTTTATTGTTGTTGTCTGTCATTGTATCCTTTCTTCTCTATGGAATTGGCAACAACTTGTTTTTTAGCGTGTCTATAGCAATACTTGTTGTGAACTCATTATTTATCTTAATTAGTGCAAAAGAAATCAGGCTGTTGTTCTGCGCTTTTCTGGTCGTACTGATCTTTTTTGTTAATATCGCACTGAGAGACCTCAATATAAGCATATTCCTGGTCGGTATTCTGACAATGATTTTCAGTCTGGCTATTATATTCCAAGAAAGAGGATGAGCTATTTTTCCACATCTTTTTCCAGTGCATCAATTATATCAGATCTGGCTATAACACCCACTAATTTCTTGTCCTTGACAACCGGTACTAGGTTAATCTTATATTTGTTCATGATTCTCAACGCTTCATATACATCATCATTTAGAGAAACCGTTCTTATGGTTTTTGTCATAAATTCTGATACCGGAACTGTCAAAATTTTTTTCAGACTGTCTTCAAGTGCCTCAAAGTGTTCTTTGCCTTTTAGCAAACCTATAACAACCGGAAATGTTTTTGATGTAGATTCTTGTATTTTCGAGTGTATGTCTGCAACTCTTAGAACATCACTATGAGAAACGATACCCATAATCTCCTTTTTTGCGTTAAGGACGGGGCAGGCCTCTATCTTATGCTCTGAAAAAATCTCCAGAACATCCTTTAGATTGTTGTTTGGCTTGAGTGTGACTGGTTTTTTGGTCATGATTTCGCTAACTTCCATAATTTAGTTTTATATACCCTCTGGTTTAAATTGATTTTTGCCTGAAACAAAGGTTTAAAAACCTTTTCTCTAATAAAATAACAAAGTCGAAATAACAAAGTCGGTCAAAACAATCTTCGCTGAAGCGAAGTGCCGGCGGTTATGCTGTTCGACAAAGAACCATAACCTAAAATGTTCCAAGAGACATTAAATGTTTCTGGTGGAGCGATTTCACAATCAGTCACAATCGTATAATTATGTAGACTGTGTAAACTTACTATAAATCATGACTGATTATAGTTGATTATTATGGCAGAAACCAAAAAAATTGTAAGGTTGATTAATACAGACCTTGATGGTGAACTTAGCATAGGAAGGGCTCTGAAAGAGATAAAGGGCATCGGTCCTTCGATAGCAAAAGCCATATGTATAAATGCGAAAATAGATAGCAGAGCCAAGCTTGGCGATCTCAAAGAAGATGATATCGATCGCATAGAGGATATTATAAAAAATTCTGCCTTTCCAAGCTGGACAACTAATCTCAGAACGCCCGAAAAGAAAATGCATAACGTTTCAGCTAGAATAGACTTTGAATTAAGAAAGAACATAAATATATTGAGACGAATACGAGCCTATCGCGGGATCAGACATGAACAAAACCTACCAGTGCGTGGGCAAAGAACAAGAGGCTGCTTTAGACACAATAAAACAGTAGGTGTTCAGAAAAAAAAGGCATTGCAGGCCAAACGTGCAAAAAAGTGAAGTGATGTAAATGGGGCACCCAAAAAAACAAAAAAGAAAATACGAGAAACCGAAAAGACCTTATGATAAGAACCGAATAGCTGAAGAAAAAAAACTAATGAGCGAATTCGGCCTGAGAAGAAAAAAAGAGATATGGAAAGCGGAGAGTGTTTTAAGAGATTTCAGAGAAAGGGCCAGAGCGTTGCAAGGAAAAAGAAATGAAGAAAGCGAAAAAGAACTTATAACCAAACTTCATAAAATAGGCTTGATAAAAGAAGATGCACAACTTGATGATGTACTTGAGCTTACAGTCTATGATATACTTTCTAGAAGATTGCAGAGCATAATACTCAACAAGAAATTTGCCAACAGTCCGAAGCATGCAAGGCAACTGGTTGTTCATGGCCACGTCCTAATAAACAAAAGAAAAATCAGGTGGCCAGGCTTTTTGGTGCCGACAAAACTAGAAAATAAAATAAGCTTGAATCCAAAAATAAAGATGCAAATCTTGGCTGGTGAGAAAGAATGAGAAAAAAAGAAAAACTCAGGTGGGGAATAGCAAATATATTTTCATCAGTCAACAATACGATTGTCCATATAACAGATATAACCGGCTCGGAAACCGTGGCCAGATACTCAGGAGGTATGATTACTAATCAGGACAGGCTCAAGGGAAACCCATTTCCTGCGCTGAAAGCGGCCCAAAAAGCTGCAGAGGATGCTCTGGGGCATGATATTGATGCTGTTCATATTCGTGTTAGAGCACCCGGAGGACATATGTCAAAAATTCCGGGGCAGGGCGCGCAACCCGCTATAAGAGCGCTCGCGCGTTCGGGGCTAAAGATAGGAAGAATAGAAGATGTCACGCCCATACCGCACGACTCGACAAAAAAGAAAGGCGGAAGAAGGGGAAGAAGGGTATAGTATTAGTTATGATAAACTATACTGTTGGATATGATATTGATTATGAGAACTATAATGGGCTTGAAAAATAGAGTGTAAAAACATGGTGTAAAATATGAATGTAAAAATCTTGGAAAAAAACCCCAAACATGTGAAATTCGTATTAGAAAAAGCTACACCTGCATTTGCAAACGCATTGAGACAGATTATGGTAGCAGAAATTCCTATTATGGCCATTGATTATGCAGACATAGAGAAAAACTCAACAGGCCTGTTCGATGAGCTGCTCGCACACAGGCTCGGTCTGATTCCGTTGAAGTTCAACCCAAAACTTTTCAATCTCAGAGAGGAGTGTAAATGTGGTGGACGCGGATGCAGCAGATGTGAGGTTGTGTTTAGCTTAGAGGGAACCGGACCATGCACGCTTCATTCGGGTGACCTAAAGAGCAATGACGAATCTGTGAAGCCGGCAGATCCGAATATACCGATAGTTGAGTTACTTGAAGGCCGAACACTTAAACTACAAGCCGTTGCTTCACTTGGTCTTGGAAAAAATCACACAAAATATCAGGCCGCTGTTGTAGGCTACAGATATATGCCACAGATAAGAATAAACAAAGACAAGTGTAATGTGTGTGGGAAATGTGTGGAAAAATGTCCAGAGCACATCCTACAGAAGAAAAGTGGGAAGATAACGGTGGTTAATAGCATCGAATGTCCGCTATGTATGTATTGCGTGGATAATTGTGAAAAGGATGCCATAGCCGTGACCGGAGACAGTAAAAATATAATTTTCACGGTCGAATCAACATGCGGGTTATCAACACAAGATGTGATAAGACAGGCTTTGGATATCTTGGATAAAAAATTACTCGACTTCAGAGACGAGCTTGAAAAGGTAGTCAAGTGACCCCCTTTATAACACTTAGCATAGAGTTAGCATGAGCATAATACTGATAAATGCTGGGGTACCCAAGTCATGGTTCGCAGAAGAACCACTTGAATGGCCAAAGGGGCAGGTTCATTTGACTCCTAATGTGGTCAAATGATGTCATACTTAAGATCCTGTGACTTAGTGTCTGCGTGGGTTCGAATCCCATCCCCAGCATGAGAAGCACTAAAAACCCGACAACAGTAAAAAAACGGCACAACAGAAATGAAATAAAAGAAAACACAGGTGTGAATGAAATAATAGGTATAAAAGAGGTATGAAAACACAAATATGAACAAAATAAGACATATGAACAACAGAGATGGTAAAAAATGGCTGCAACAGATAAAAATCTGAGAGAACTTATCAAAAAGCTGAAAAAACATAAGGAGAAGTTTTACAAAGTCTTGGTCAGGTCGCTGTCTTCAGCAAGAAGAAAGCGTGTCGCTGTTAATCTGACAAAGATAGATAAGATTGGGAAAGACGGGGAAGTTATTATCGTTCCAGGAAAGGTTCTGGGAAACGGCAGACTGACAAAAAATCTGAGTGTTTGTGCGTGGTCCTTTTCAAAGGCTGCCGAAAAGAAAATAAAAGAAAGCGGCAAGATTGTGTCTTGGAATGAAATAATCGAAAAGAAGATTAAGGGAAGGATTGTTGTATAAGGCATGATAATCGCATAGTAAAAATTATAGGGGCCAAAACAATTATAGGCCAAAAGAATTATAATAACATGGTGTGAAAAATGATTATAGATGCAAAAGATGCCATACTTGGTAGGCTTTCAGCATACGTAGCAAAAAGGCTTTTGAAAGGCGAAAGTATTCTTATAGTCAATGGGGAGAAAGCCATAATAACAGGAGACCGCAAGAAAATTTTCGAAAGATATCTCCAAAGAAAACAGCGCA
>JAOZPR010000001.1:42856-53475 GCA_029932645.1 Candidatus Aenigmatarchaeota archaeon
TGCCGTTCTTTCCAAGAAAGCCGAACCTCATTGTGAAAAGAGCCATATCTGGTATGCTGCCAAAAAACAAAAAAGGCGAGAATGCCCTAAAAAAACTGAGGGTCTATATAGGGCTGCCAGAAAAACTCAAAGATAAAAATATTGAACACTTTGATAATAAAAAGGATGTCACGACAACATTTATACGAATAGAAAACTTATCTAAAAAGTTGGGTTGGTCTGCATGACAAAAAAGAAAATCATAAACACAACTGGAAAGAGAAAAAAAGCCATAGCCAGAGCCACCATCAGAAAAGGTTCTGGTGTCATCAGAATCAACTCCAAACCGCTGGAAAAGACAACACCGAGACTTATTCGTATGCGAATCCAAGAACCGCTTTTGCTTGCTCCGCAGGCAGCAAAAGGTGTTAATATAGATGTGACTGTTAAAGGCGGAGGTATCTGGGGTCAGGCAGATGCGTGCAGAACAGCTATAGCTAACGCATTGGTGAAGTTTGAAAACAGCAAAGAACTCAAACAGCTGTTCCGAGATTATGATAGGTCGCTGTTGATATCTGACTCGAGAAGAACTGAACCGCACAAGCCGTCCAGGAGTTCTGCTGGCCCAAGAAGAAAGAAACAGCAGAGCAAAAGATAATCTATTATTGAAATTAAAAAAATTCAGAATGATGGAAAGGGTGATGTTATGTTAATACCTGTTAGATGTCTAACTTGCGGTAGACCAATCAGTAAATATTGGGAAGAGTTTAAAAAGCGCGTTGAGGATGGCGAAAACCCAGGAAAGGTCTTGGATGACTTGGGAATAAAGAGTTATTGTTGCAGGGCCTTGTTTTTAACACACCAAGACACCTTAAAGGAGTCTGCCAAATTCCTGCCATGAGGACAGGGCAGTATATTTAATTTTTAGTTTAGTTCTTGCTCATTGTTGGTGCTGTCGGACAGGCATCAAGCTATTATAACCTTATTCTTTCCCTTGAACTTCGTTCCGGTCTTCGTTGTTTTAGGATGATAGCCCTGCCGAAGCTTTCTAATGCTTTCCATAGCTCTTTGCTCTGCTCCTGATAGTTTTGCCCTAGTTTTCTTTTTCGAGCTTTTATTGGTTTTTTTTCTTTTCCCTGGCACAAAATCACCTATAACTCTTGGGCCCAATATAACATTTTATTGTGTCAATAATATACTATTTTTAAATCTTATTTATTTTTATTTATAATATTCCTTTATATTACTTTTAAAATGGTCATACCCACTGCCGAGTTTTAATTTCTTTCCCTTCTCCAGCAAGTGAATCCCTTTGCTCTTTGGTAAAATTTTTCCGACCACAGAAAAATTCTTGAATTGTTTTTTTAATTTTTTCAGGTTTTTTTCTGAGATTGTGAAAACGAGTTCAAAATCCTCGCCGCCGTACAACGCGAAATCTGTCGGGTCCTTGCGCAGAATTTTCCCGGCTTCTTTTGTGTGTCCTGAGATGGGTATCTTCTCCTTGAAAATCACTGCTCCTTTTTTACTCATATCACAGATGTGTCTAACCTCTGACGCCAGGCCGTCCGAGACGTCAATCATCGCATTTGCGAACCGTGAAATGATTTGCGACTCCTTAAGTCTGGCCTTCGGTTCCAGGTGTGGCTTCACATAGCCTTTCTTCTTTTTAATCAACAAGCTCAAACCGGCAGATGATTTGCCAATATCGCCTGTGACACATACCAGGTCAGCTACTTTTGCTCCTGACCTTAAAGTTAGCCTCTCTTTCTTGACATCTCCAATCATAGAAACAGTTATGGAAATTTCCGAGCCATGAGTTATGTTTCCTCCAATTATTTCAAAACCATATTTTTTTGCAACACGATAGATTCCTCTATATAAACCATCAATAAATTCTAGTGGTGTGTCCTCTCTCAAACATAAGGAAATAAGTGCATACTTAGGCATGCCGCCCATTGACGCTATGTCAGAAACATTGCTTTCCATGGATTTCTTTCCAACCTGCAACGGACTAAACCAGTTGAGATTGAAGTGATCGTTTTCCACAATAGTGTCTGTTGTTAAAAGAATGTACCTGTCCCTAATCTTTATGACTGCGGTATCGTCGCCTATTTCAGTCAGTACATTTTTGTCCTTGATTTTTCTGGAAATTCTTTTTATTAATGCAACCTCACCCAGATCGCTAATCTTTTTAGGCTTTTTAGCTCTCATTTTGCTTTCTCAACTCCTTGCTGATTTTAACAGAGCAGAACTTATCGCACATTGAACATGTTTGGTCTTTCGGAGCGCACTGCTCTCTGAACATCTTTGCCCTTTTTGGATTGATAGCTAATCTGAACATCTCTTTCCAGTTGAGGTCAGCCCTTGCGCTTGACATTTTATCATCCCAGTCCCTCGCTGATTTTAAGCCTCTTGCTATGTCTGCAGAGTGCGCAGCGATTCTAGCTGTTATAACACCTTCTCTTACATCTTCGATGTCTGGCAAACCTAAATGTTCCTTTGGGGTAATGTAGCAAAGAAAATCAGCTCCGTAGTAAGCTGCTAATGTTCCGCCTATTGCAGAGGTTATGTGATCATATCCCGGAGCAATGTCGGTCACTATTGGACCAAGTACATAGAAAGGTCTTCCCTTACAGATTTCTTTCTGGAGCATGATATTTTTCTCTATCTGGTCCAAAGGAATGTGTCCTGGACCTTCTATTATAACCTGAACATCTTCTTCGTAAGCACGGTCAGCAAGTTCACCGAGAACGCGAAGCTCATGAAGTTGCGCATCATCTGTTGCATCTCTAAGGCAACCCGGTCTCAGACCATCTCCCAAACTCATGGTAACATCATACTTTTTTGCCATTTTTAAAATCTTGCCAAAATTTGTGTACAAAGGATTTTCCTGATTGTTATGAATCATCCATTTTATCAGAAGAGCGCCCCCCCTCGAAACAACACCCATCATTCGTTTTTTCACAAGAGGTATGACCTCTTTTTTCACGCCGGCATGGACAGTTATGAAATCTGTGCCGTCGTTTATGTGCTTTTTAATTCCGTCCAGAAAGTCTTTTTCAGTCATGTCGAGCAGATTTCCCTTATCTTCAACAGCTTGGTATATAGGAACAGTCCCTATTGGAATGCTGGAGTTTTTTATTATCTCTCTCCTTATCTTGTCAATGTCACCGCCGGTGCTTAGGTCCATCACAGTGTCTGCGCCGTTCTCTATCGACACCCTGAGCTTTTCCAGCTCATGATTGAGGCTGGCTTTTGTTGGAGAGCTTCCGATATTGGAGTTCACTTTTATCCGCAGGTCACGACCTATTCCAAGTGGTTTAAAGTTTGGCTTTAATTTTTTATGAAGCTCGCTTGCCAGAACTACTGTTCTTCCTTTGGCCATATTGTTAATCAGGCTATCGAGACCAACCTTTTCCTTATTTGCGACGAATTGCATTTCTCTCGTCGGTTCGCCTTTTTTGGCTTTCTCTAGCTGGTTCATGCTCTACATCCCATATTAATAATAAATTAATAATAAAATTTGATATAATCAGTGTTGTTCAGTGTTGTGATTCTTTATGTCTCTTGATTATTCCCCTTATTCTTCTGACTTCACTCTCCACATCATCTTTTTTAAATATAGCTGATATCATACAAACGCTGTCGGCTCCGGCATTTAAAACATCCTCAAGATTTTCCTGTGTTATCCCACCAATAACAGTAAACGTTGTTCTTAGCTCTTTTTTTGCTTGCTTTATTACATCCAGGCCTATAGGATTTCCGATGTCTTTTTTTGTTGTTGTTTCAAATATCGGGCTAAAACTTATGTAGTCTGCTCCGAGCTTTTCAAACTTTTTCGCGTCTTCTAGCGATCGCACAGAAACGCCGATAATTTTTTCATTGCCTAGAATTTTTCTGGCTGTCTCAAAATCTATGTCATGCTCTCCTATATGCACTCCATCAGCACCCACAGCAAGAGCCACATCTACACGGTCATCTACGATGAAGACCACGTTATTTGCACTGCAAATCTTGCCTATCTCCTTTGCTTCCTCTATCATTTTTCGCGTGCATTTCTCTTTTTCTCTATACTGGACTATTTTAACGCCTCCCCTGATTGCTGACTTTACATCCTCGACTATACCTTTTCTAGAAAGATTTCTGTCTGTTATAAAGTATAAACCACGCAAGTCCAAAGCAGTCATCTAACCACCTCAAGCCTCTTGAACTTTTCTATCTTATTTTCATCCAGATTGTAGAGTTCATCGTAAAACCTTTCTTTATAACTTCCTGGCCCTTTTACCCCGTCTGAAGCAAGTTCACCTGCTATACCAAAACATACAAGAGCAAAAGCCGAGGCTTTACAATAATCCTTTTCCACAGATACGAACGCACCTATCACGCTTGCCACCATGCAGCCTGTTCCGACAATAGAGCCCAT
Source organism: Candidatus Aenigmatarchaeota archaeon (assembly GCA_029932645.1). GTDB lineage: Archaea > Aenigmatarchaeota > Aenigmatarchaeia > GW2011-AR5 > JAGGXF01 > JAGGXF01. Next base: position 47,259 of record JAOZPR010000001.1, read on the forward strand.
CATTTCATGCCCGTTTAGAACTGAGTAAATCTTCTCACTGTCCGAGATTGTGTCCTTCTTCCCTGTTATCACAACCGTTGTGTTATACTGTTCTGCAAGTGATTGCGCTATTTCTGTCAAATCCCCTTCTACGCTGATTGATTCAACGCCTCTCACTTCTGCTTTTTTATCTGCCAGAACACCAATCTCTCCTGCGTTCCCTTTCAAAACATCTATATGTATCTTTCTCAGAATCTCCTTTACCTTCTCTGTTCTAAATTTTGTGGCCCCTGCTCCGACAACATCCAGAATAACTGGTATGCTCAGTTCATTCGCCTTTTTTCCTGCAGAGAGCATAGATTTTATAAGAGTCGAAGTTGGTGTTCCTATATTCAAAACAAGAGCCTGAGAAATTTTTGTCATGTCCGAGGATTCCTCAATCGCGTGGGCCATTACAGGCAGAGCTCCAATACATCTTGTTATATTAGCACAGTCGTAAATGGAAACCCAGTTCGTTATGTGGTGTATCAGGGGTTTTGAAATCTTTATTTTTTTCAAAATACTATATATTTCGCTCCTCATAACAGCACATCAACCAACACATCAGCCTGACAAAGATGTAGACAATACATCAGACAAGATAATATATCATAATATATCAAATAATTCAACGTATCAGATAATCATACTAAATTTTATATTTATAAACCATATCACACAAACTTCGACATTTTTTTATTTTTGTTACGTCATATTCGATGCCTACATTTATATGTTTTTCTGGTGAGTTTAGTAATATGTTGACCGGCAAATATAAACCAAGGACAACAAAAGAAATGCTTGGCAATCAGAAGCAGATTTCAGACACCAAAAACTGGATTAAAAAAAATAAAAAAGGTGGGGCTCTCATCATAACAGGACCACCAGGCACTGGTAAGACGCTTTCTATCCAGCTTATAGCAGAGGAGCTTGGATATGACTTAATAAAACTTGATGCGTCTGACTTTAGAAAGTCTGAAAACATCAAAAACCTGTTATTGTCAAGCAAACAGAAAAGTCTGATGTCAAAAGGAAAAATCATATTCATAGATGAATTGGATAGCATGGATTCATCTGGACTAAAAGCTGTGTCAGCGCTGGTAAAGGAATCTCCTGTTCCTATTGTAATGATAGCAGACGACGTTTATTCAAGGAGGCTCGTAAACATACGGCAAAAATGTGACATCATAAAATTTTACAAAATAAGATCTGACTCGCTGGCGAAATTTCTAAGAGAAATCGCTGCGGTAGAAAATATTGATATAAGCGAAGCTTCGCTCAAAAAAATAGCAACATCTGCCAACGGAGATGTGAGAGCAGCGCTCAACGACTTGGGCTCCAACACTTTTGGCGACGTTAGTTATAGGGATGTTGAAAATAAAATTTTTGAAACGATAAAAATTATACTCAAAACAAAGAATCCCGAGAATGTTAAAATAGCCCTAAAAAATTCGGATAGAAATCTAAATGAAATCATATGGTGGCTTGAAGAAAACATAAAGAATGAGTATGAAAAAAAGGAAGAGATAGCAAAAGCCTATGATGCGTTGTCATTGATAGACATCATTCAGGCTAGAATAATAAAACGCCAGTCTTGGTCACTGCAAAGCTATATACCAGATATGATAACGACCGTAGCACTGTCGAAAGAAGACGGCTATAAAAAGTTTGTCAACTACAATCCGCCTGCTTTTTTCTTAAGATATGGAAAAAGAAAATCAAAAAGACTGGACTCATTACTTGGAAAAATGAGCAAGGAGTTGCACGTTTCGAAAAGAACGGCCATGAGCTACCTTTATCTCACTAGTCTGCTGATGAAAAAGAAGACGATAGAAATCGACGAAGAAAATCGCCGTGTTCTGGCCGGCTTAGCCAACTAGAACAATCAAGGACACGTGATAGATATCAAGGATATGTCCATGTATCTCGTATCGTCATCTGGTGTGACTTAAGAGAAACCAAATGAAAAACCACGCGCTTTGGTGGACATACTGGATTTACTGTATAATCCACCTCTAGGTATTTGCCCCTTTTGCCCATCTCTTCACGGGCAAACTCTATAAACTTGTCCAGATTTTTTGTGATGTTCGAACAATCAGAAACATCTACTGTTTTGTTCAAACCCGATGCGATGTTTTCAAAATAATAATCTTCATCTATTCTAGCAACAGAAGACGTATCGACCAGATAATAACTTTTGAATAGCATAGAAATAACAAGAAAGGCGCTCGATATCACAATGGCTGATATTATGAACCACTGTCCTTTTTTTCCTGTGCTGTGTCTCGGGTTGTATATCAAATCATATAATCTTGATAATCTGAGCATGAAAACTATCACCAATTTTCAATATATTATCTCTATCAACAAGCCCCCTGTCCGCTAGCAAAGTCACCGCCTTTTTACCAACAATGTTTGCGATAGTGCAAGACTCTGTTAACTCTATGAGCTTTTCTGGCCCAATCAATTCTGAACCATAAAACGACTCTTCGACAACTATCTCTATGTCGTTGTCTTTCAGTGTTTTTCCGAGAAGCTCTTTGTCTGCTATAGCTAATAAAATGTCATTGCCATGTCGAAAAATCCTGTGAAAAAACATGTCAGACATATCTTTTAGCCCCGCAGGCCTCACACTTGAGGATTAGCCTTCTACCCGATTTTTCTAGTTTTGTGTCCGGCTTTCCACACTCTTTACAAAAAACAAACTGATTTGCATATGCTACTATCTTTTGGTTTATAATATCTTCGCTGAGCTTTCTTTGTAAAAGCAGCTTGTTTCCTTGTACTGAACCGGGCGCAGCCAGAGCATTAAATAAGAACTTTGCAATATGCTTCGGCTCTCTCCGGAGTGCTTTGGCTATCTCATTGAAATTTTTTATCATAGTCTGATTTCCGGCCAGACTAATGACAACCTCTGGTATTTCAAACCGCTCCTTGTGGACAGTTTTTTCAGGCAATTCCTCGTAAGCCTTTTTCAACAACTGTTCATAGTCCATATAAACACCATTACCTGCTGAACTATATCGTCCAAAAAACTATAAAAAGAAATATTAAAAATCGAATGATATATCCTCAGCAAACTAACCGAAGTCTTGTTTATAAAATCTTTACAAGAATTATCATGACAGCCGCTAAAAGACCAGAATATTCCACAAGGTCAAACTCCCTGATGGATTCTGCAAAAATATTTATCTCACCGTCGTTCTTATATGTGTCTGTCGTGTTTGTCGCTTCAAAGAAAACAGGATATGAACCAGATGCCCCAGCTGTTATTATATCAACATAGCTGGAGTGTCTGTCAATGTCCGGAACTGTGAAATTAACTTTTTTGTCACCTTCTGGATCGTTTTCGAACTCTACCCATGATATTACAGGCGCGTCCGCATTCATTGTTAAATCATAATCTTGCTCTATTTCTGTCGGGTTGAACATTGTAACATTAAATATTCTTTTATTGTTTTCTCCCAATACCAAAGAAACAGCCTTTGGCCGAACAGACAATTTCGGTATACAACTAATATAGAAGTCTGTCCAGTTTGCACCCCAGCCAACACCAGTGGCTGTTACATTTATTACCAAAGTATAAACCTCCTCACAGTCGAATATTGGCTTGCCAGAGGCGTCTCTCCAAGCAGTATCTATTGTTCCATGCCATGCCTTCTCAAACCCATACCAGCTTAGTGGTTCCCAGTCATCTGACTCAGGATAAATGATGCTTCCACCGTTGTCTTCTATATGATACTTTGCATCACAGTGATACTTTGCATCACAGCTGTCGTCACTACAGTGACGGGTTAATCCGCCGGATTCATAATCAGCATTGGCCAAGAAGTATATAAGTTCTGAGCGCGTGAAATTGCCTATGATGCCAACCACGCCAACAGTTGCGAACCCTGTTATCTGGCCAGTTCCGCCCCAATCGTCCAGCAATCTTCCATAGTCTCCTCCCATACCACCATATTTGCTCTCTTTATATTCGTCTGGTGTGCAAGATGTGTAATTATGTTCACAATCAACGTCCTCACACGCAACAATATTTGCCACGCCACTGTCTATATCAGGATATTTCATAAAGACAGTAACAGCTCCTGGCGGGGGTGGTCCTGGACCGCCACAAGTACAGTCTCCTTGACATTCCCCAGGACACGCTGCGTCATCTGAGCCATCGCACTGTTCGCCAGGCTCCTTAATGTTATTTCCACAGACACCACATGCTCCACAGTCCGGGTCACAACACGACCCAGAGTCAGCGCATTGTGGACTGTTGCCACGCGCGTCTTCGAAATCTTCAGGGCATATACCATCTCTGCCATCTGCTGTTGCCGCTTCTCCACAACAGAAAGTATTACCACAAATTATTACACCGTCACAATCACCACACTGGGCATGAACAGAACCAACTAAGCCGAGCAAAACTAGCAATATAAAAAGTATTTTAAGTCTCAAGTGAGCCACCCATATTCTTTATCTACAGTTTACTAATTATAATTATTAAAATTCTGATATATAAAGATTACTTCTAATAGTTGCACTCAATTCTTGACCGATAAAACTAGTAACAAGTTGGCAACTGAAAAAGCAAAAAAATAGATTGGCGGGGTTGAAATCATCTTTCACTTCATTCTATACCTCTTAGCCATATGCTTAACAACATATCTTAAGTCATACCAGTAATCCCTGAACGAACGCTTTCGCCTTCTCAGAAGATAAAAAAAGTTTTTGAATCCGTCTCTAACACCCACGCCTTTGCCTCTTATATAACATGGTGATTTTATAGGAACGTTGCACGCCTTAATATCATGCCTGCCAACCTGAAAAATAATATCAGCAGCTATCTCATATCGCTCGCCCTGTAGCTTGATTTTTTTCAATGCTTTGTGCGAGAAGGCACGAAACCCAGACTCTGTGTCTGCTAACGCTGTTCCACAAACAAGGTTGGTCAGAAAGTTGAGAAAGAAGTTACCAAACTTTTTAACAAATGGGTAAAGACTCAAATCGCGGCTACCAAGAACAAAATCATACCCCTGATTTATTTTTTTGACAAATTTGGGTATGTCTGATGGGTTGTGTTGGCCGTCCGCATCTATTGTTATGACAATATCTGGCCTGTATTTTTTTGCCTTGGCCAGGCCTGTCCTTATAGACATTCCCAATCCTTTATTAACGCCATGCCTTACAACTATTGCGCCAGCTTTTTTGGCGATTCTTGCTGTTGCGTCGCTTGACCCATCATCAACAACAATGACCTTATCAACATACCTCTTGGTCCGTTTAACAATATTACCTATTGTTCTTTTCTCGTTGTATGCCGGCATCACAGCAATTATCATAAAGCATCACTTAATTATCTCATGTTATCTATTCTTAATAAACATTAAACATGATTGCCCTATAATCTGTTCCTTGTAATTTATTGATAATACTTATTAAGACAAGAACTTGGCTTTAGTCATATCACGCTGTATATAATTTAAATAAATTTAAATATTCGCTTATACGCAATTCGTCGATGTACTAAGTTTACGATTAACGAAATGCTATAGAAAACTATATAAACAATTAATTATTAATGATGTTAACAAGAGTGTTGATATTAATATAAAATATAAATTGTTTAAATTGTTAATTCATTATAAATTCATTATAAAATAGTGGTCAGATGTACGAAATAACAATCCATGGCCGTGGTGGACAAGGTGCGGTAACCACATCAGAACTCTTGGCAATAGCTGCGTTCCGCGACGGAAAATATTCCCAAGCCTTTCCTGCATTTGGTGCAGAGCGCCGAGGCGCGCCAGTGCGGGCATTCTGCCGAATAGATGATAAATTCATTAACCTGCGCACTCACATATACAATCCGACGCACCTGATAATTCTTGACCCGACCTTGCTGAACTCAGTAAATGTGACAGAAGGTCTGGCAGATGATGGAATAATAATCATAAACTCGCATGAACACTATTCGGACCTAGAGAAAAAATACGATGTCCATTACACGGACGCCACGAAACTCGCTGTGGAGATTCTCGGCAGGCCGATTGTGAACACGGCTGTTCTTGGCGCCTTTGCCAAGAAGACCGGTCTTGTCACACTGGATTCGCTCAAGCGGGCGATAAAAGAAAAGTTCGGCGCCAAGGGTGAAACAATTGTGAACAAGAACACCGAACTCATAGAAAAGGTCTACGAGGCGATAGAATGA
>JAOZPR010000001.1:53575-66681 GCA_029932645.1 Candidatus Aenigmatarchaeota archaeon
AATGAAGAAAAATTTAATATCGGTGCCCATGTTTACGAGTCTTCGGAATCGAACAAGACAGGGTCGTGGCGCGCGTTCAAGCCCATAGTCACAAACAAGTGTGTGGGCTGCGGCACATGTGAAAAGACCTGTCCTGATGGAGCGATTAAAGTTAACCCAAAAACAAAGAAGGCAGAAATAGATTATGATTATTGTAAGGGCTGTCTCATCTGTATGAATGTCTGCCCGGTCAAGGCAATAAAAAAGGAAATAGAAAAGTAAATAAAAATAGAAAAATGGTGGAAGAAGAGCAATCTGCTGACATGGGGTATTAAGAATGGTAAAAAAAGTTGTCGAAGCAAGTTTGGCCATTGCTGAAGCACTCAAGCTCTGCAAACCAGATGTTATCGCTGCTTATCCTATCACGCCACAGACGCACATAGTGGAGCATCTGTCACAAATGGTGGCTGACGGCGACCTGAAATCAGAATACATTAGAGTAGAGTCAGAACATTCTGCCATGAGTGCCTGTTTTGGTGCAGCATGCACTGGCGTACGCACGTTCACAGCAACAGCATCCCAAGGCCTAGAACTAATGCATGAGATACTGCACATTGTTTCTGGGACAAGGCTTCCTATAGTCATGGCTGTTGTGAATCGAGCTGTGTCAGGTCCAATTAATATCTGGAACGACTGGTCTGACACCATGGCTGCGCGTGACTGCGGCTGGATTCAACTCTACTGTGAAACAGCACAGGAGGCTCTGGACACAGTTGTACAGGCGTATAAAATATCTGAGAACCATGAAATACTCTTGCCAGCGATGGTTTGTATAGACGGTTTTTACTTATCACATACTTATGAACCTGTAGATGTTCCTGATTCGCTAAACGGTTTTCTGCCAGATTATGACCCTGTTCTTAAAATAGACATGAAAAAACCAATAACACAGGGCTCGTTCGGCACGCCACCTCATTTTCAGGAGTTCCGGGAACAGCAATACCATGCAATGAACCGGGCAAAGCGTATTATAAAGCAAACGAACAAGGAATTCGCTGAAACATTCGGAAGAAATTATGGAGACGGACTCGTAGAAACATATAATATTGAAGACGCAAAGTATATTATTATTTCACTCGGGTCTATATGTGGCACAATAAAATACCTGCTCGAAAAGGATAATATTAAGGACATTGGGCTGGTTAGAATTAAGTCGTTCAGGCCTTTCCCAGAAGAAGAACTCAGAGAAATATTGAACAAATACGAATCTATTGGTGTGCTGGAAAAGGCTGTAACCTTGGGTATTGGAGGGCCAGTCTGGTCAGAACTGCGCGGCTTGACAAACAAGCCTATGGCAGACTTTATTGGCGGCCTCGGTGGAAGAGACATAACACTTGATAATATAAGAGAAGCCTTTGATAAGATAAGGTCTTCTGACACAGGCATTCATTGGCTTAGCTCAAAGCTCAAAGGGGATCATGATGACTGAATTGTTCAGAAAAGGACACAATGCATGTGCCGGCTGTCCTGCCGCCATAACAATACGTAACATACTTCAGGCAGCCGGATCAAATACCATTGCTGCAATAGCCACATCATGTCTTGAGATTATCAGCACGCAGTATCCGAGAACTGCTTGGGAAATAAACTGTGTTCACTGTGCATTTGAAAATGCTGCTGCGGTGGCATCTGGTATAGAAAGCGCGATGAAGGTGCGCAAGCAGGAAGATGTGAATGTTCTTGCCATAGCCGGAGACGGTGGAACATCTGATATAGGATTGCAGGCCTTGTCAGGTATGCTAGAGCGCGGTCATAATGTTCTTTATATTTGCTACGACAACGAATGTTACGCTAATACAGGTATACAGCGTTCGTCTGCAACACCATACGGCGCATGGACAACAACAAGTCCGCCAGGCAGACTGAGTGTTGGTAATGAAACATTCAAGAAGCCATTGGCTGAGATAGCTGCGGCGCATAGAATACCATATGTCGCGACAGCATCTGCTGCTTACCCAGACGATTTGCAAAGAAAAGTAAAAAAGGCGCTTTCTATTAAGGGCCCGAAATTTATTCATGTTCAGGCCCCATGCCCAATTGCGTGGCGCTTCGACTCGTCTATGACCGTCAATGTCGGCAAGCTCGCTGTGGAAACAGGCATGTGGGTTTTGTACGAGATAGAAAACGGTGTCCTGAAAATCAACCAAAAGCCGACCGGTAAAAAGGTCGAGGAATACCTAAAAGTGCAAGGAAGATTCAAGCATCTGAAACCGAAAGATATAGAAAAGATACAAAAGCGCATTGACGACGACTGGAAAAATTATCAGGACCTAGAAAAGGCCGGGGTTAAGATATAGCTTGTATATGACTTCATAGCGCGCGAGCCAAGACTGAGATTTTTAAAGTTTGTTATCAATTTCTTTGTATGCGTACGGAAACAGAGGAAACGCCAAAAAACAAAAAAGGCCTGTTCATAGCGTTTGAAGGTATTGATGGCTCTGGCCAGACTACACAATCCAAGCTGCTCAAAGACTATCTGACGAAAAAAGGATATGGGGTTGTACTGACAAAAGAACCGACCAATGATACAATCGGCCGAACTATAAGGTCTGCGCTCAGACATGAGTGGCACCCAAACCCAACTGCTTTGCAGCTCTTGTTCACTGCTGACAGAAGCCAACACTTGACAAACGTGATAGAACCCGCATTGAAAAGCGGGAAAACAATCGTGTGCGACCGTTATCTGCTGTCGACAATAGCATTTGGGTCGATTGCGGCGGATATGGATTATCTAAAAAGCATCAATGCGAAGTTCAGGAGGCCGGACATAACATTTATTCTTAACGTGCCGCCCGAGGCTTGTATGAAAAGGATACGAATGTCACGACCCAGCACAGAGCTTTTTGAAGAGGAAGAAAAACTGAAAAAAATCCGTGAGGCATATTTTTCTCTCAAAGATTATCTTCCGAACACATACGTGATAGACGGAGACAGAGCCATACAAGAAGTTCATGAAGAAATAAGAAAAATCGTAGAAAAACATCTCATGGAGAAATAATAAAAATAATAAATACTGGTTCTGGAGAATTGTAATTATGTCTGTAGTGAAAGATATAAAAAATCTGAAAATACAGGGAGCCACAGACATAGCACTCAAATCGCTAAATTACCTGAAAAGATTTGTCGGCAAAAAGGATTTCAACAAAAAATGCACACTGCTTCTGAATGCCCGACCAACTGCTGTAACGCTTTATAATGTTCTGAAGGAATTGAAAAAAACTCCGACAAAGAAAAAAATAAACGAGCTTGTGAAAGCCCTGAACGAATCAAACCAAAGAATAGCAAAGCACGGGGCACCATTAATTAAAAGCGGCAGCCGTGTTCAAACGCATTGCCATTCATCGTCGGCGCTGGCTATTATCAAGGAAGCTGCCAAGAAGAAAAGATTTACAGTAGTCGTCGACGAGACGCGACCAAAAAGGCAGGGAATAAAAACTGCGAAAGAGCTGGCAAAAATAAGGAACATAAAGGTTGTTCTTCTGGTTGACAGCGCAGCCGGCTTGGCCCTGTCGCCTCCTGTTATCCCGATGTCTGATATAGTAATCGTCGGAACAGATGCGATTCGCAAGCAAGGTGTTATAAATAAAATCGGAACATACTTCCTAGCATTAGCTGCAGCAGAGCATGATATACCATTCTATGTCGCAGCTTCGCACTTTAAGTTTGATAAGAGAAAGCGCGTCGAGATAGAAGAACGGCCAACAGAAGAAATCTACAAAAAGATTAAAAATGTTGAGATAAGGAACCCTGCATTCGACATAACACCTTGGAAATATATCACTGCTGTAATAACGGAAAATGGAATAAAAAAGCCCCTAGAGATAATGAAAATATTAAAAGGATGATGTTACCAAGGGTTGTTACTTCTTGGCTTTTTTGGGCTTTCGTGCCTTTTTTCTAGCTGGCTTTGCTTTTTTTCTTGATTTTGTTTCTTTTCTTACTTTTGTTTTTTCCTTTGCCTCTATACCCTCGATTATCTTACTTATATCCCTCACAAATCTCCTGACGTATTCCCTTGTGAGCTCGACATCCCTTTCTGGTATCTTTTCTCCTTCTCCGTCAGCGGCCATCTTTCGCATGGTCACAACCCTTTTGAACGTTTCTTTGTAGGACGCTGAAACCAGTCCTGCATTAATCAAATACTTATCTATCGCCGCTGGCAAATCTTTTGGGTCTGGCGGGAGCTTGTCCATCCTCTTAAGAACAGCCACAGCAGCCTTTATCATAACCTCATAGTTCTTCACTATGATGCCATTTTTCTTTTTCTTTCGGAATGCATTTAGTATGGAGCTCATCTGGCCAACGTATTCCTTTGCATTTTCTATAAATTTATCCAGTTTTTCGCCGCTGACATTCTTTATTTTTTTATGCTCAACGTTCTTTCTGAAGTCAATCACATTTTTCAAATACTTTAGATATTTTTTCTTTAGCAGCTTATTCCTGATAAGGTGCTGTTCGACATCCCTGACAACGTACTTTGGCGCGGGTGCTTCTAAACCCATGTACATCAGAACTGCCTGTGACGAGTTAAGCATCGCGTAATACAAATCCTCGGCAATCATATACAACTTAGCCATCTCGGCCCGTTGGATTTTCTTCGGGGCTCCTTCCATAAACAACTCAATTGCTTCCAACGTACCAGGGATTTTTCCCATCTCCAAGAGTTTTCTTGTCGGAATGAAAAAACCGGTATCATACAAAGCCCACCCGTCTCTAACAATCGTGTAAAGCAGCGGGTGGCCTATCCTCGCCATCTCCCAGAATTCTGTCAGTGTCCATGATGGTTGCACACTTATGTCTTTTGATATGCCCTTTCCAATCGCCTGTATCTTCTCGTCAAACGCAGTTTTCATTTCTTCTGTGAATCTGGCAGCAGTATCGTCTATTATAACAAGGAGGTCAATATCACTCTTCTCATGAAAATCTCCACGAATAAAAGAACCGAATATTACAATGCTCTTGACTACTTTTCCAAACTTTTTAACAACTTCGTCTTTGAACTTGTCAGCAAGCTTGAGCTGTCTTTTTCTCAGCTTTTCAAGCTTTTTCTTTATATCTTCCTCTTTTTTTTCTTTTTCTTTCACCAGTTTGTCTTCATCTGGTTTTTCAATCTTCTGCTCCAGTTTCTCCATTTTCTCCAATTGATTAGTCATTGAATCACCTTACAATTTACCATTTTATAGTAGTATTATTTAAACCTTTTCGTTCCCGCATTACTCATATCTCTTTGTATTATATTTGGATAATCCAAATATAAATATGGAATTTCCAAAAATATGTTTGGTTTTTCCAAATTTATTATAGCAGACCCTAATAAAATTCCTGGCGTGCCCATTCTGCCGCCTTGCCCTTATCAAGAGCTGACTTGCCAAAGAATGTATGATGCTCCTCAGGTATCGCTAGCAAGTCCTTTATAGGATCCATTGCGTGAAGCATAATCGCTGCTCTTTGCCTGGCCAACACGTTTTTGCTGATACCGAATATCTCTGGTGGTAGCTCGTCTGGTTTTATTGGCGGCGTGCTTGTCAACGCGGTGTATAATTGATAAAAAACCTTTGCTGTGCTCTTTACGCCGTAAGAGCCCATCTCCCAAATCCAGTAAGAATCATTCATACCAGCCTGCTTGAGTTTGTAGAGCTGCCTGTAAATGACATATATATCATAAGAAAACTGTGGAATCGGAGCGTGCGCACCAGCAATTGGCCTTGGCGCATTGATATGTACGCAGCGTATGTATTTAGCATCGCCGGGCATCTCTCTAATTATTTTATCTGCCTCTTCTTCCGGACTAATGTAGTTTACGGTCAAATGCTCAAAGTCCAGGCAATAGGATATGTTTTCCGGATCGATGCATTTGACTATCTTTATGTGGTCTGTCGCTCTCATAATCCTCAGCTCGCCCTCATGCCCCTTCGGCGGCATATTGGTTTCTATGAATATATGAAGCTTGTGTTTTTTGGCATAATTTAAAGCAGATGTTGTTTTGATTGCTCCTTTCTCATCTTTAAGAACCCTACCGTACTGGTCCTTAAGCACTATACCATAGCCCTCTCCAGTGGCTTTAAGATGTCCCTCAATATATTTTGCAGCCACTGCAGTGATAATCTGCTTGACGTCCTCGGTAAGACCGCCTTCTCTTCCCATCTTGATGTTGGCCTCGTATATTATTTTATCCGGGTCTTCTTGATTATCAACAATAGAAACATAAAGCGGGTCGCGCTTCAGCCACATCCACTTGGCCACAACATGATATGCAATGGCTTCCTCACACTCAGACCCGTTCTCTCTCCAGTATCTGAATACGTCATAGAAGTTGTAGCTGTGATTATACTTATAAACATTAAAATATTTTTTAAACTCATTATGAAGCTCTGGGTTTTCATCTAGAATCTCGCTTTCGGCCTTGGCCACACGATTTTCACTTTGAAACCTGTTGAGCTCAGCCACACGTTTCTTATACTCTTCAACCATCATAATATCTTCTTTGGTGAGAGGAACTCCATTTTTTTCTTTTTCTGCAATTCTCCCCATCTCTTTCTCGAGCTCATTAACCCTGTCTTCAAGGGGTTTTTTCTCTTTGTAGACTCTTTCTTCTGCCATTCGAGTTATTTTTTTGTCCATTTTTTTTGCTTCTCTCTCTGCTATTTCGCAACCCTCTTTGAAATATTTTTTTTGTTTTATGACTAAATCCTCGAAAAATGTAACCATGCCCACGTCTGCTGGCGCACCCATTGCGTGGAAGAGAACATTAACAAACCTTGCCATGAACCAGTCTTTAAGGTTGACACCGCCCACAACACCAACGCTTTCTATCCAGTCTCCAAGATTTGAACCGTTCCATGCGACCATCTTTGATGGGTAAGTTCGCTGACCACTGGCAGGTGTTAGGTTTGGCCTCGGATTTGAAGAAGTGTGAAAGAGCATATACTTTGCCTTCATGATGTCTGCTGCAGCTTCTGTTCCCTTAGCCAGCTGCTCCTGCATAACAAGCCACTGGAAGGCATCTGCAAGGCATAAATCCATCTGAGTAGGTAGATGCACACCAACTTCCATGCCTTGCATGTGTTTTACTTCTCTCACTTGCTTCTCTATATCAGGTTCATACATCTCAGACAGGGCCTCAAAATCTATCTGGGCGAACTGAAAACCGAGCCGGGCAGCCTTGGTAAGCTTCCTCGCAAGGCCCATATAAGTCAGCTTTTCTGCACCCTGCTCAAACTCAGCAAACCCAGGTGTAACACCAAGTATATAACCGACTGGTCTGTTTTTCTCATCCCAAGCAACCATAACGATTTCACCAATTTTATTTTTTCATATTTTATCATTATTTTTTTCGTGTTTTTTCGTCCACTTTTCATGCTTCTTTTCATTTGCCTTTTTTCGTGTGTTCCTCAGGTCTTTTGTTTGTCAGCACTTATTCACCAACAGCAGCCTTCTTCTGTAAAAAGTTTATGAGCTGATTATAACGAGCACCACAAAACATGCAATGAAAGTTCGGCACCCTCTCATAAAAATCTCTTTCATAGGGCCCACCTTTCTTGAAGAAAAATTTGATACCAAAAAAATCAAAAAAGTCCCTCACAGGCCCTAGAAGATTTCTTCTCGGTTCTACAGGCATCTCACTAAGAACATAAAATTCCTTTGGATACTCCTCTGTCATCTCCTCCAATGAATTGAATTCTTTGCCATTATCAGTAACAAATTTCTTTCCCTCTTTCCTGTAGTTTATGGTTTCTTTCTCCAGGCCAATGAGTTTGTTTACATACCTCTCGAACTCCTCTTGTTTGGCCTTAATCTCAAGCAGTTTTACCAAGACCAGGTTTTTACTCCAGACCTGGCCACGAATATCAAACGTTATATCTTCCATCTCCCTTCCGTCTGGTGTCCTGAAGACAATCCGGTCATATGTGATAGGAAACACTGTATAATATGGATACCAGTTGGCCTCAAGCACTCCTATCTTGTTCCTAGTACCTAGAAGGGAAGTATATGTCTTTTCAACCCATTCCTCTGTAATCCACGGGAATTGTTCTTTCAGACTTTTTTCTCCGTCAGCTCTGAGTTTTTCCTGCGTCTTCTTCGGAAAATCTGCGGCTAGGTCAAAAATAAAATTCCTCTTGACAAAGTCGTCCAGTGCGGGTGCATTGATTTCAAGCTCCCCTGCTCTTGAGGTTACCTCTTTTATAATCAAGTGATACCAAGAAAGCAACTCTATTCTATTGTACGATATAACCTGACCAGAATATCTCAGCCTGCTCTCTAACATTTTTGCCCTGACATCTGGCCTGGACATGCCTTCGTTCAACAGCTTATGCTTTGCAATGTATGGTTTCAGCCATTCGCGGTATTGGTCTATAGACATTCTTCTGCTTCTTATAAGCGCTAATAAATTTTGATACCTCTCTCTGACTTCCCTACAAAACAGCTTCTTCCATTCTTCATAGTTTATCCGCTTTGTTTTGAGCATGAGCTTCTCAACTCTCGGCAGGGTTGATAAGTACTCGTGTTTTTCCAAATCATCCAAACTTTCCATCATATAGAAATGTGAAACAATAGCTGGTAATATATTGGCCTGCTGCATAAAGGACATGCTGAGCCTGCCTGCTCCCTGACCAGTTCCTCCGGCATTAAAGTCAACCTGGTCAACAAATATAGATTTTAAGGAGTGCTCATCCTTCGCCTCTATATAATCCATAATCTCCCTGTACTTCCTAAGGTCGTGTTTTAGTAGTTCTAGGTCAGCAACCGCCTGAGCAGCAGATGTGAGACCCTGTTTTATCGTGGATTCCAGAGTTTGCTTTTGTTGTGTTGTCACCTGATAAAGCTGTGTATGCGCAGGTGAAACGTCAATCCATTCATCAACCTTCCAGACATTCCAATCCCACTTAGGGAGCTGAAAAACCAAAGAGTAATACAGAGAAGTTCCCTTGCCCATAGGCAATGTGAAATTAAGATCTTCTATATGGGTTTCAAGCGGTTGCACAATAAGACCTAGGCCTATGTGTGGTGCCTCTGGTCCTACAAGTTCATACATCGCTTTCCAAGAAACCATGAAACCTACCTGTAATTAATTACATACAAGCCACATATAAAATTTTTCCTTGTTCTAATAATGACAATATTTTCCAGCTATGCCCAGTTATGTCATATGTTATGATATGTTGCGAGTAAAAAGCAAAACAAAAGCTCAGAACAAAAGCCAATAAATGCCCAAGACCAGACACATGAGACCTATAAATATTCCTGTTGTCGTGAAGCCGCGGCCACCACCTTCTTTATCAAGCTCATAGTCCTGTATCTTTAGAATGTCTGGATATTTTACAACCATGAACAAGCCAAATGCAGCGAGAACCAAACCAAGCCCGCGACCAAATATACCGCCAATAAGCTTGCCCGTGTTAATTTTGAACAATCCATATGCAGCAATTAAGCAAGCAACGGCAGTTAGTATTATTATCAGTAGTTGTAAATTACCTATTTTTCTGTCTATCGCTCTGAAAAGAGCCAGCAATGCGAACGCTATTAGGAACGCAGCAATGATTTCCAGCATAATTTATATATATACAACAGATAAATAAATAAATGGTGTTTGAATGGTCTTCGCCAGAACTAGAATAACTATATGGGATCAGATATACCGACCAAGAAAAACAGATACTATAAGGTATAAGGGACCACATCCTGAGCGCGTATATTATCGTGCGTATAGACTAATAAAAAGCGTCTTTAATGTGCCTGTGGGTTATATACAGGAAAAGCTCTACAACTGGGAAAAAGAAGGGAATAAGGAGCGATTCAGCGCAAGATGGCAGGTTGACAAGTGGCTGGACAAATGGACATATATAGACTGGGACATAGAAATAAAGGGATTCTCTGCCAACGGCAAGGGAGAAGTAATTATAGGTATAGAGCCCAGACTTGTCACAGAATATCCGCAGGACACAATATTCCAGCAGAGCATCCTGTATGAGATACTTAGAAGATTCTGGCACGTGTTGTTTTACGAGCGAAAGAGAGAAGAGTTCTTTGAATTCGGAAAGGCCCTGAGCGAGGAATGGGAAACAAAAATAAAAAACTTCACGGCAAAACTGCGGGCTTCTTCATAAAAAATATCCCATAGAAAAAACATACCACATTAACAAGACAGTGCTTGAATAGATTGGATATAAAGAATTATTGGCGGTCTTATGCTTAAAAAAACTCGTCCTTTGATAGAAACAGAGAAAAAAATATATATGCAAGACTTTGTTCTGGCGCCAGATGAAAAAATACTTATTGTTTTCAAAGGGAAGAACCCTTTCAAAATGGTAGAAACAATGAAATTTAATATCAAAAGAATATATCAGGTTCCTGGAAAGGACATAAAGACCTTGCACTTCAAATGGGACAACACTGCTCAGGTCAGAGACTTTTTTGCAAAGTGGATTATCACACCAAAAAAGGATAAATGGACAAAAGCATGGATACCATTCATAATACAAGGAACTGTTGATAGCAAAACCAACCTAGGTGATTTTACTTTTATCATGTTTCCCTGGATAACCACAATATATACCTATGCCAATTCTTTGCAGAAGGCTCTGTGGTGGCTTTATAACAGATACTTTTACTATGAGCAAAGGCGGAACTATATAGAAGAAGAAAGAAAGCTCGCATTCCAATTCAGGGATGCCATAATAGAACAAATGGGCATGAAAAGAAGGATATATAACGAAGACAGAGAATTGTTTTAGTCTATGTTGTGAACTGGTTTGTGTGGTGAGTATCAATGGTTGAAATTTTAGGTAAATTGAAACGGGGCATTGTCGGAATAAAGAGCAGGTTTTCTAGAAAGCCGGATTTAGACATAGGCATGATTAAGGACAGAGTCAACGCGCCAATGACTAAACCTCTTACTAGGCCCCCACTAGAACCACTCCGCGCTCCAGGAACAGAACCAGCAGCAGACTTGCGGTCAAGATTCATGAACGAGCCGCCTGAGCCAATCTTTGACAAAAGACTCTCACCAAACCCACCAATATTACCGCCACCAATACACAGACCAGAACCAACACATGCACCAGGGTCGTTGCCAACAAGGACTGCACCGGCGCCAGACTTCTACGCTGGTCAGGGTGCAAGTGGTCAGAAGATTAATCAAGGAGAAGACATAACACTCATAAGAAAAGAGCTGTCGTCTATCAGCGCGCGGCTTGATACCATAGACCAGCGCCTCAGAATAATAGAAGGCAGGATAAGAAGATAAAAGGCACGCGCTACTCAATATTCTATAATTATTATTTTATTATTAGGTACAATCAGCCCATTAAAAAATATTTTCCCTGTTCCTTTTGCTCGGTGTCTTTTTGCGAGCCGAGCTTATTTGCTCTTGGTCGCTTTGTTTCTGGGTCTTGCCTGAAGGTTATTCCAACCTCCTTTAGGAACTGATTAAATCCCTGATTCAGCGGCATGCTGACAGCATGGCCACGCTTTCCAGACTCGCCTGTGAATACCATCGCATGGTCTGACAAATAGCTTAAGAAGAGCAGGTCATGGTCTATGACACATACAGATGTTTCTGTTCTTGTTATGTGATCCCTCAAGATTTTCGCCACTGCCAATCGTTGGTCTATATCCAAATATGCCGAAGGCTCATCTAAAAGATATGAATCAGCCTCTCTTGCAAGACATAGTGCGATGGCCACACGCTGCAGCTCGCCTCCGGAAAGGTTTTTTGTCTGCCTCTCTAAAAGCCTCACAATACCCAATGGTTCTAAGAGCTCTGACTTGAACTCTATTGAGTATGGATCCTTGACAGCTGCCAGAATATCTGCGACTGTACCATCAAAAGAAGAGCTTAGGTACTGCGGCTTGTAAGATATCTTGATATTTTCAGTTATCTTTCCCTTGTCAGGCTTTAGTGTGCCCGCCAAAATTTTGGCAAATGTTGTCTTACCCAGTCCGTTGGCTCCGAATATGCCAAGTATTTGCTCTTTGTATATCTTTCCAGGCTCGACCAGCATTGAAAATGATTTGAAGCTTTTCTCTATGGTGCCGAACTCTATAGCAGCTTCTTTGCTTTTTATTTCAGGCCTCAAAGAATGTTCAAACGTTATTGGCTGCCTTATCCTCACATTGTCTTCTCTTATGTATCCGTTCAAGAAAATGTTTATGCCGTTCAGTGCTGAATATGGTTTTGACACAACACCGAATACAGCAGGGACGCCATAAAACACGTGAATCCTGTCTGCGAGGAAATCAAGTGTTGCCAGGTCATGCTCAACAACCAGAACAGGCTTGTCTTGCGCAATCCCACGAATCAGCTTTGCCATGTTCATTCTCTGCCGAACATCCAGATATGACGATGGCTCATCAAAATAATATATATCCGCGTCCTGGCTTGCTGTGCGCGCTATAGCGACTCGCTGCAACTCGCCGCCTGATAGGGTATTACTCTCCCTGTCTATGCAGTGTTTTATCTCCAGCGTATCTATTATCTCTTTACTTACGCCTTCAAGAAACGCAGAACCTGCTTCTTTCGTCTCTTTTATCAGATCACTTACGTTCTGTGGCTTGTATGCTGTCTTTATATGGCCCTGGCTGAGCTTCTCAAGATAAGATTGTAACTCATTGCCACGATATGTTTTGACTATGCTCGACCAATCGGGCTCTTTGTCAACAGAACCAAGATTGGGCTTGATTTCGCCTGCCAGTATCTTTAATGCGGTCGTCTTGCCAACACCGTTCGGGCCAAGCATGCCGACAACGCCTTTGACAGGTATTGGCAGTCGGAATAGTATAAAAGCATTCTTGCCAAAGCGATGCACTGGCGCCTCTTTCAACTGCTCTGGCGTGTTCACGACAGATATGGCCTTTTTCGGACACTTCTTAACGCAGAGCGCGCATCCTATGCACATATTCTCATCTATGACAGGCACGACTCTTTTGACGCCTTTGCAGACGATTTCCTTCTTACTAATACATTCCTCGCCTGCACGATTGCGCGGACATATCTTCATGCACGCAAAATCGCACTTCTTTGGGTCACACAGCTCATAGTCAATAACTGCAATTCTCATGATGAACAC
>JAOZPR010000009.1 GCA_029932645.1 Candidatus Aenigmatarchaeota archaeon
ACTCACAGAGTGGTTACAACGACACCATAAACTGGACAGGTGTGTATGCAGAGTTATATAACGGATCAATTTTATTCAACACTGGTGGCACAGACATATATGGCTATCTACTAATGAAAGTACAGAAGTCAGAAGCTGGTGGATGGACAGACGTGGAAACAGTTGTTGACGATACCTCGCCGAGAAACATACTAAGCGGTTCTTATCTTAACCTCTCGTCAATATGGAATCCCGCCGGTTGGGACACAGATAAAAGAGATCCAGGAACATATAGAGTGTTCGCAGCACTGAGAGATGGTTCCGGAAATATACTTGAAAATGATGACAATAGTTTGATGACAGGTTACTATCAATTTAACCTAACACCGCCACCCAGTATGATAGAGATAGAAAACATTAAAATCTACGATGTTACAAATGCTGCTAATAATCACACCGATACAACAAATCTAACTGGTTCTGGAACAAACACGACATTTAATCTATATACTGGAAAATTATATAGAATAGAGTTTTGGGTGAAGAATAACGACAGCAGCGAGGCGAACTGGACCATCAGCTCGTCAGATGACATATTCCACGAATACCTGAACAGCACTTGGGCCATAGATAACAATACTGATATGTGGTTTGCCAACGACACGACAAACAACACAGGCGGAAGCTGGTCTGGTGGAAAGGTCGATTGGGACACTTCGCAAGGGATGAACGTGACCATAGGCAATTATGTCAAGTTCTATTACGTATTCAATATAACGACCGCTGCGAATGAAAACTATCAAGTCCATTTCATGATTAACAACACATATTTCACAGAGGAAGACTATTCAACGTTCAAGATAATCCTCAGCGAGAGCCAGCCACCGCAACTTTATAATAATATCTATAATATTACACCAACACAAGTTGACAGGGGGCAATCAGCATTAGTCTATGCGCGCTGGAACGAGGAAATTTCCGAGGCAAAGACTGAATACAACAGCACCTCCTCGACATTACAGAATCATACAATCAGCCTGCCAGACCCCAACCCACAGAACTGGACAAACCACACAATTTCAACGAACTCTGGCTGGACAACTGGCGTGCACAAAGTAAAGATATATGCAGCAGACATGAACAGCAACTGGAACAACACATTGAGCTATCTCGACCTTGATGTCTACGGCTTAGCAAGCGTGGTTGACTCTAATTTAACAAACGACACGATTGACTCGGGCGGCTGGACAATAATGCAGTGCCGTGTGCAGGCCGACAACAGCAGTTATATAGAATCTTATAATGTCACATTCTATAATTCCACAGATTATTTAGGTTACAACACCACAAATGCCACAGGCTGGGCTCGATTCAACTTCACAGACAATAGCCTTGGATACGAAACAATAACGTGTAATATTACAGACGATACAACAAAATTCTTACATGCTTCTTCCCAACATCAGAAACAAGAAACCCTTCACACGATAGAGCATGAGCCTCCAAAATACTATAATGTTAGTCCAAGCCTCTCTATGCAGCACAAGGGATATAACATAACTTATAGGTCCAACTGGACTGATAACTTTGAGCTAGATTATGCATGGTTAGAAACGAATGAAACCGGGCAGTGGAAAAACAACTCTTTACACAATCCAATCAAGTTAACAGGAGATGAAGACTGGGCAAATTTCACAGTCACACTGCCTCAGAACATGACACCGGGAATAATGGGTTGGAGAATATGGGCAAACGACACATCTGGCAACATCAACAAAACAGATGTCAATACGACAGAAGTCCGCGCATGGATAGGTGTTGCGGACAGTGATCTAACACCTAGTACTATATTCAACAATAGCTGGTCGGTAATGTATTGTCAGGTTCAGGAGGCCAACACATCCGGCATAGATAATTACAATGTAACATTCTACAGTAATGAGTCTGGCTACATGGGTTGGAACACGACCAATGCGACAGGTTGGGCTCGATTCAACTTCACAGACAATACAACAGGCCTTGAAGAAATAACATGTAATATTACAGACGATCTTTCAAGGTATCTCGAGGTCGCTCCAGGTTATGAAAACAGAACAGAAACCCTGGACACCAGAGTTCCTGGTGCAGATGTGACACCACCAGGTCTGGTTGATAATACATACGGTTTGAACACGACATGGGTCTGGAAAGGCGGTTCTGTTTTAGCATATGCCCACTGGAATGAAACAATATACGATGCCTATATAAAATACAATTCCACATCTTCGAGTTTTGAGAGCCATCAAATATCGGGACTGCCGAGCAATTGGACAAATTATACAATTTCTACAAATTCTAGCTGGATAGTGGGTAATCATTCTGTGAAGATAAATGCCAGTGATTTTGACAACAACTGGAACAACAGCCTTGAATACAAACACTTCATCGTTTGGGGACGGTCAGAAGTCGTATGGCTTTCACCTTCTGCTACTGTTTACAGGCAGACGACAGCATTAAGTTGTAATGTGACTGATAAGGACAGCGGCGAGCCAATACAAGGTGTAACTGTCAAGTTCTACAACGGGTCATGGGAATATTTGGGTTCAAATGATTCAGACGCCACTGGCAAGGCTGAAATAAACTACGACTTTAGTTCATATGCGGTGGGACCACAGACGCTGCACTGCGTCATAGAAAATGAACCAAGTCTGTACTACAATACATCATCCGGCGACGACACAGGCAACGGGCCAATAACTGTGAAAGGTCTCCTGAATGTTAGCATAGATAATCCCGCACCCGGCACAGATGTGCGTAAAGGAGAAATAATATGGCTAAACTCCAGTACCAAAGATGAATTCGACCAATCTGTCAGCGTCAATGCAACGTGGCGAAACACGACCACAGAATTGGCGACAACAGAGGACTATAATTGGACCATACCTGTCGGACATTCTGTCGGTCCAGAACTCATAACCATTAATGTGTCTAAACAATATTACGACCCCGATTCCAAGAACGTTAGTGTAAACGTATGGGGATGGTCAAATATAACCTGGGACAGTCCGGCCTCCGGTAATTATACACAAGAAACTGTGCTGAACCTAACATGTCGCGTACTCGATGCGAACACATCATCAGGCATCGAGTCTTACAATGTCACATTCTACAACAATGATACGGGCTACATGGGCTACAACACAACGAACAGCACGGGCTATGCGATTTACCATTGGGATACAACAGGTCTGCTCGGTAATTACACAGTTACTTGTAATATAACAGACGACGCTTCTGTTTATTATAACGCGACAGCTGATGATTCTGCGACTGCCTGGTTTGATATGACAGCAGCAGACACAGAAGCACCCAAATACTCTGGTGTAAACCAGACTGTCGGCGGCACAAATGTAACATTAATACACAAGGGCGAGTCAGTCAATTTCACTGCTACATGGACAGATGACCACAACCTTAGCACAGCCCTGCTCGCGACCAATGAGACCGGTTCAATGCAGAACAAGACTGCGAATTACTCATCTCCGTATTCATTCACAACCGCGATCGGGCCAGAACAAAGCACACTCGAGTGGTCCAACATAACAGACTTCACAGGTCCAATGGGCTGGCAAATCTGGGCAAATGATACGACAGGCAAGTCCAACCAGACACCTCTACAGACCATATATGTTTGGGGATGGTCCGAGGTTGATAATGCATATCTGCAGCCCGATAATATAAACCAAAGCCAGCAGACTACGATGTATTGTCATGTGCGCGATGCAAACACCACATCTGATTTGAATCAATATAATGTCACATTCTACAACTCTACTGACTACTTGGGCTACAACACAACAAACGCAACAGGCTGGGCTCAGTTCACATTTACAGATTATTCTCCTGGTCAAGAAACTATTACGTGTAACATAACTCATGACGCCTCGCAATATTACAACGCATCTGCCAACAATGAGGGATCTGATGTTCTGACTACAAATGATACAGAGGCGCCGCAATACTCTGATATCAAGCAAACTGTTGGCGGTTCGCCAGTCACGCTCATACACAAAGGTGAATCAGTAAATCTGAGCGCAAACTGGACAGATAATTATAATCTCAGCACAGCAATATTAGCAACAAATGAAACAGGTTCATGGCACAACTGGACTGGTAACTATTCATCTCCATATTCATTCACAAGCGCAACTGGTCCTGAGCAGAGCGTGTTCGAATGGTCAAACATAACAGATTTCACCGGGTTGATGCAATGGCGCATATATGCAAATGACACAACAGGCAACACGAATGTTACGCCTGCTCAGAATATTTACATATGGGGCTGGAGTAATATAACCTGGATAGAGCCAACCGAGGACCAGTTCCCTGTTTACAACATTATTGATATAGTATGCAGGGTTCAGGATGTGAATGATTCATCAGTCATAGAAGATTACAATGTCACGTTCTACAACAACAAGACAGGCTACATGGACTGGAACACGACCAACTCGACAGGTTATGCAGTCTATCACTGGAATGCGAGCAGCACAGGCAACTATACAATAACCTGTAATATAACTGATTGGGCCGACAAGTATTACAATGCATCTGCTACCAACTCGCAGAACATGTCCATATACATCTATAATCAAGTCCCGAACATTACTGATAATGGTTTCACACCAAATACAAACACATACTGGGGCCGCACATACCAGTTCAATGCCACGGTCTCTGATGCAGAGTCAGATAACTGTACGGTTAAACTCAATATAGACGGCCAGGTTGTCAACCAGTCTACCCAAGAATGCCCTTCTTCTGGCACAGATGTATTATTGAACTGGACAACAGACTACCTGGATGTCGGACAACATGATTATAACTTCACAATTAATGACACAGCAGGCAATTACAATACGACATCAAACAGCACCATAACAATAGAGGCAAGAGATTTAGACACGCTTGCTGGTTCATGGACACCTACGGGTTCTATTGTCTACAAAAACGAGACAATCAACTTTACTGTGTCGTCTGTCACAGACGAGGCGTCTGATGCTGTGGACGCAACAAACTATACACGCTCAGACACTGGCGATTGGGATCCGTCTGACAACAACGTAGCTGACACGATAAGTCCGAATGCCCGCGTCACAAACACGACACAATATTATAAAGCATATGCCAACCAGACCAAGCAGTACACAGTATGGTCTTATTCCAATGTGTCCATAACATCACCGCCTGACAGCACGCAGGTGGCTCGTGGAGATATAGAGAACATAACATGCAGGGTTGTTGATTATTTCAGCGGGTCCGGAGCGAACAACTACCCAGTAGACTTCTATATTGATGATACATACAACACAACAATAAATACCAACTCAACAGGCTACGCAACATTCTCCTGGAACAGTTCTGGTTACAGCTTCGGGTTTCATGATGTAAATTGCACAATAGATGATAATGAGACGCTGAAATATAATGCATCTGATGATAATGACCACATACAACTTGAGGTCATTGCCGGTGGCACGCTTTCTGTTAATGTTACTGAGCCTGCAAACCAGAGCGACTACAATCTGTCTGATCAGTTCACCATAAATATAAATGCTTCGTGTTCTGGCGGCGACTGCGGCGCTGTTAACCTGACACTGCAGTATTGTTCTGGCACATCTTGTACTGATTGGGCAGATGTTTCTACAACAACACCGATAAACACAAGCGAGCCTGCTGAGCAGGTCTGCGACAGCGACTTGTTGAACAGTGAGCAGTGTAATGTCACATGGACAGTCTGGGCCAGAGACGGCGGAACATACAGAATAAACGGCTTGGCTGAAAGCACTGTGCTGAACCCTGTCAATGACACAACACCCAACACAATATACATAAACCAGCTGAACGCGACAATAGACAAGCCAGAAGACGATTATCAGTTATACGTTAACACAGAGTTCACGCTAAACGGAACAATATATTGCGAGGGCAAGACATGCGGCCATGTCTATGCTTATGCACAGGACAACGAAACTGGCGCATGGGAAAACACAGGTTCGAACAATCTGACAACAACAGACAGCAATCCTTATGACTGCGGTGTCATGAACGACGGGGATTATTGCTATCCTGAGTGGAATATGACTTCGGCTGTCGCGAAGGCATATTGGGTCAGGATTTATGTAAACAATTCTGCAGACACTTTGAATAATGTCACCAGCGTAAGGAAAGTTACATTTGCGACCGACTTGGACGCGCCACAATATTCAAATGTTAACCAGACAGTTGGCGGCTCCCATGTTACGTTAATTCATAAGGGTGAGTCGGTTAACCTGAGCGCATACTGGACAGACAATGCAGAACTTGATTATGCTCTGCTTGCAACAAACGAAACAGGCTCAATGCAGAACAAGTCTGCTTACGGATCACCACATGACTTTGCCGGTTCCAACGAATCGTGGGCTAATTTCACTTGGTCCAACATAACAGATTTCACAGGTCCAATGGGCTGGCAGATTTGGGCAAATGATACATCAAACCTCAGCAACCAGACGCCGTTGCAGACCATATACATTTGGGGTTGGTCTAACGTGACATGGGTTAGTCCAGACTCTACAAACTACACAGAAGGCACGATAGTCAATATCACATGTCGCGTACTCGATGCGAACACATCATCAGGCATCGAGTCTTACAATGTCACATTCTACAACAATGATACGGGCTACATGGGCTACAACACAACGAACAGCACGGGCTATGCGATTTACCATTGGGATACAACAGGCTCGTCAGGCAACTATACGATAACTTGTAACATAACTGATTGGGCTGCTGAATACTATAATGACACAGCCCAGAACAGCGACAACAGATGGTTTAACATAACCGAAGCTCCGTTCTATCTCGAAGCATATTTATATGAACCTGTCGACGACCAAGTTGTTGGTAAAGACAGGTTATTTACTGTAAATGCCACAGCCATTTGTCGCAATGCGACCTGTGGCACGATTTACGGAACAGTACGATATAACAAAACTACTGGTTCCCCAGATACACCCATCAATGAGACCCCGGACACTCCATTTTGGATACCGTCCGGGGTTAATACTCAAAACTGCACAAACGTGTTGGAAAACCAGTCTTGCAACCTGACATGGTCTGTGAATGCTTCGGGCGGATTCAGGGAAAAATATGAAATAGGCGTTAGATTCAGCAGCTCAGGTGTTACAAACGACACGCCAAGCAACACAGTAGAGATAGGCAAGGTCTTGCTTTTGAACCTCACATTCGATTCAATCGATTTCGGGGAGCATGACCCTGGCACAGAAAATGTTTCAGCGCCGGGCAACACGAATAATCAATATAATATAACAGTTGAGCCAAACTCCAATAACGTAGAATGGTTATGGATAAAAAGCACAAACCTGACACACACAGATTATGAGGGCAGTCCGAGTCCGCCAAGTTATACGATAATACCAGCCACAAGCGTCAAATGGAACAACCAAACCAACAATGTTACAAGCGCGGCCGCCATGAGTAATGTTTATCAGTTGATGCGCGAGAATGTGTCGTCAAACACGACCATCAATACATACTATTGGATATCTGTGCCGACCGGAAAGGCACACGGCGTTTACAACGGCGTGATGTACATATTTGCTAATGCGACATACTAAAAACGCACTAAAATACAAATTATAAAAAACACGGAGATGAATATATGAGTATGGGTTTTGAAAAAAGAATTCTTTTAATTCTCTTAATTTTGTCAGCTGTGGTCTTCTCTTCGTCTCTTGGCAGCATCAATCAAGGAGATTTCATCAGGCTAGACCCAAGCCAGTCTGGCGAGTTTAGGATGAGTTTTTTTAACTTTGGCGATGAAGATGTTAAGGTAAAACTAGAGGTGGAGCAAAAACCAGCAAACTGGACTGTCAGCTTTTATCCTGGCCCTATATTAACTTTGCCAGGCGGCCAAAAGACAAGAACACCTGGTAGCTCCCCTGGCAGCGGCTGGTTCAGATTGAGCACTGGTTATTATGTGCCCACATACTCCGCACGCGTGAGAGTCACGGTCGCAGAAACGGTCTATGCCGGAGATCATATTATTAAGGTCATTGCATATACAGAGCCAACTTCTGGTGCAGGCGGTGCAACCGCAGGAATATCCACAGGTCAGGTAGTCAGCCAAGGCAGATTGTTCACCTTTACAGTAAGAGTTAATAGAGACGGAACCTTCTATATACCATATAATCCTATAATACCAGTCACTCCCCAAGGTGGAAATAGGGTCACAATAGGAAATAATACAATCCAGCCGACGACATTTGGCAATCTCATGGAGAACTATGTTACAGGTTTCATCTCGGCCGGGAAAGAAAATGAAACAGACTCTCTCGGAAACATAATAAGGGTTACCGGAGACAAAAAAGATACAGGCAGTTCTGGTACTGCCAAAATAACAAGTCTGGAAGAGGATATGTTTCGAACACCAACTGGTCAGACGCCCACAGGCATGGCTGCCGGTGATCAGAGCAGCATAGGCCAGTTGATTATCAAGATAATAATTATTTTAATCGTTGTATATCTCGTGGTAAGATGGATAAGAAGTTAATATCTTCGCTACCAATTTCGTTGTTCATAGCCATTATAATATTTGTTGGCATGTCTGGCATAGTCTTTTCCACACCCAATATAACAGACTTTACTTATCCGAGCGGATACGTGAAGATATATAGTCAGATTAACATTTCCGCAAATGTCACGGACAACGAAACATTGGAAGATGTGATAACAGAGTTTGTTTCTCCGACTGTTGAATATTATAATATGACAAACATCGGAGGAGATATCTACCTGCTGAATTTCACGCCAACTAATATGACAGCGTATATATTCAGGATATTCGCAAACAACACGCTTGGAGAAAATAGCACATCAGAGTGGGGATATTTCACATCTGTAGAGATGAGGAATGTGACAATAAATGTCACAGTAGCTCCAACATGTTGCGGTGCCTATTCTCTGTTCTGGGTTCCAGAAGAGGTTGTGCAAAACCAGACTATAGCAATATTTGCATTCTTCAGAAACTGTGGTAACTTGGTGGAGAATGAGACAACATCGTTCACCATAAAAAATAGCGCAGGCCAGAGGGTTGGGTTGTTCATGGGAAGCGACGACCCTGGTTATGTTGTTTCTGAACAAGAGACCGTGGATAGTCTAGAAGACCAGTTTCACTGGGGCGTGTGGTACTCAGAAGGCCTCCCCTTAGGAAACTATACGGCCATAGTACATACAAATTACTCTTCCACTTATGATGTAAAAAATGAGACATTTACTTGGTCTGAACTGAAGGCCGGTGCGAACTGCACTGATGTTGAAAACAATCATGCAAACTGTACTAATATTACTTGGTCTGGTTGTACCTATGAATATGGAGAAAGCATAGAAATATTGACGCCAAATGTTACAGACCCAGCCACAGTGAGTCTAAGCTCTAGCATAAGCGGGAACATGACACCGAACTCAACCATATATGAAGGCGACAAAAAAATCGGCGAGAGCAATTATACAGGATTCGTTTTCAATATGAGCAGTTGTGATTACTACTGTTTCCTTTGTATGAGTCTGGATAGAAATATAACTGATTCTGAATGCGCTTACGAAGGCGACACGATAGAATCCAATGGATACAATGTTGAGTCAGTAGCTAACAACGGACAGAAAGCGACTGTCAGAGAGGTCACAGAGAATTGTGACTATAAGATGAGAATATATGACTGTTTTGTTAACGAGAGCACAGACTTTGCCAACTGTACTGTTTATTATGGATGCGGCGGATATGCTGAGATGAACAAAACATTTGAGATTGTTGAAAGCATAGGCGAGCCAGAACCAGAACCAGAGCCTCAACCCGAACCCGAACCAGAGCCAGAACCGACAACCGGAGCCGGAGCTGAGATGGGAGAACAGATGAAAGAGGGTGAAATAAAAATAGTTATAACACCTGTTGAACCAGAGGTCGAGGGATACCAGGAAGAGTGGAACCCGGTTATATTCAATGTGACAAATGTCGGAACACTGGAGATTGAAAACATAACGCTGGTTCCATTTGTTCCTGACGGCTGGTCTGCCCAAAATGCGACCGTGTCTTATATTAATATTAGCCAAACATTGAACAGAACAATATTTGTCAATCCTTCTACTAGAGTAGCACCTGGTATCTATGCCATACCTGTAAAGGCCATGCTTGGAAACCAGACGCTGGACTTGAATTATTTCTGGATGAAGGTTCTTCCAGGCCGAAATCTCACAAGATTAGAAATAGTAGAGTTTCCACAGGTGCTTGGTTTAGAGTCGCTGAAAAACTACACGATAGCTATATTATTAAAGAACGCGGGCAAGCTACCCCTTCATAATATAACAATAAGGATAGAAAATGTTGAGCAATGCATCGAGGCACAGTCGTACGTAACAGGAAACCTGAGCAGCAATGAGACAAAATCTTTTGACTTCTTCCTTCGGACAAAAATCGGGCCAAAAACATGTCCAGGCATGCTGATAGTTGGTTCTGATGAAAAGGCCTATGCATTTGCACCGATTACGATTAAGGTCATGGCGCCGTTTGCTTTTATACCACAGCTGGCAATAACACCTATACTGATACTTTTGATAACCATAACACTGATACTGATACTCAAATACAGAAAGAAACAAAAAAGGCTGAGCCTGAGAACAATAGATGAGATATTTTTGGCACTATTGTTTATTGATATTGTACTATTAATATATGTTTTTCTATGGTTCCTTGGTTTTGTATCTTTAATATGATTTTTCTAAATTTTCTCTTCTAAGATTTCTTCCTCTTCTGTCAGAGAACGCCAGAAGTACACAAACGCTATTAATATTAGCACGGCAGTTATGAAAGATAAGACATAACTGGGTACGTCTATCTCAACTATTTTCAATATGAAAAAGATATCCCCCTTACCCAATAGTGTGTCAATGAAAGACGAAACAAAAAACCCCAAAGCCGTCGCATCCATTACTATAGGCACGAAAACCTTTTTTCGCCATTTACGCGCAAGGAAAAAGAACATTAACGACAATATTAACGTCATAAATATTCCAGACCAGAGTGTTACTATCGCTTCCACTGGTGTCAGTTCGCATAGAGGTTCAATATGTCCCCTGAGGCCCGTGGCAAAAGAAAAAGACATCCTTAGATTCATTGAGCAGGAAAAAAGCTTCAAAATGAGAATATGCCCGAGTTCATGAAATATTGGAGCAATGTAGAGAACAACTATGGGAAAGAATAATATGGCAAGTTCTTCATATTCAAGAATTCTTTTTATTATCCTTCTCACAGAATCACTTTACTTTCTCCTTTTTCTTCCCGATTTCTTGAGTAGCTTCTCTTTGTGGCAGAAAAACGTGATTAACAAGAGTGCAGAAATAAGCAAAATCATAACAGTTTTCACAACAGAACTAACTATTTGAATATTTTCTATAGTGGTCATTCTTTTTCACCCTCTTTTTTAGTCTCTTCTTCATTTTCCTTCTTTGGTTTTTTCTTCTTTACACTTTTTTTAGCTGCTTTTTTCTTTTCTTCTCGCTCTTTCTTTTTTTCATCTTCTATTATATACTCTTCTTCCAAAACCTTGATTATTTCCTGCGCCCAAGAAGACAACTTATTTGGTTTAGGAAACTTAACATCTTCGTTGGCGTATTCTTTCTTGACAACATCATTGAAAAATTCCATCAGCTGTTTTTTTACTTCCGGTTCTATCTTTTCTGTCTTTTCCAGCCTTTCCAGAAGTTCGGAATATGTTAGTTCAGATCTTATATTTAATTTCTTCTGGACAAACTCTCTAACTATATGTGCAATTTCTATGGCGTATTCATCTTTCTTTTCGGCTTTTTTTACCATCTGAATATATTTTTCAGATAACAATTTTTTGTCTTCTTCCTCGGTGGCAACAAAAGGCAGGTGTATTTTTTCCAGAAGCCCCTCCTCTTCTGGTTCTTTTTGAGATGCCAGACGTTGTTCTATTTTTTTCAGAATTCCAATCTCTTCTACGATTTTTTCCTTTTTTTCTGGTTTTTTTGCCAAGCCGGCGTACCTTCTTAACTCTTCTATTTCCTTGTTTTTCTCCTTAATTTTTTTATCCATCTCGTTCAGTATCTCTTCTATCTCTTCAGCCAGTATCTGAATCTTCTGCTTGTTAAGAAGTCCCGTGTTTTTTATGTCTCGTAGCATTTGCTCCAAGTCCGTAACATTATCTACATGCTCTTCGACTTTGCCTGTTATCGTTTCATGCCCTTCATGAATTTTGTCAAGCTCCTGTTTGAGAACATTTTCAATCTTTTCTTCAAACTTTTCCTGTCTGATTACCATGAACTTTTGCTTTTGTTCAATGAGCTGCTCCATAGATGATTTGAAATTGTCTATCTCTGCTAGCCTCTTCTTTAGCTCTTCTTGTAGCCCACTCAATTCTTTTTTCATCTTTATAATTTCCATATTATCCATAACCATCACACCTTTCTCTTATAATTAAATTGTCGCACATCGCTTTAATATTTTTTCAATGATTTGTTTTTGGTCACATTCTAATTATAATTTTAAATACTACTTAATATAAATTAATTTTATGCCGGAAAAACTGGAAAAAAATCAATTTGAGCAGGAAAGAGCACAGTTGAAGCAGAAGGTGATTTCTTATAATAAAAAAATCTCTGCCCTGAGAAATGAGATAAAAAAGGTAATTATTGGCCAGGAACATGAGATTGATAGTGTTCTTAAATGCCTGCTCGTCAACGGTCACGCACTGCTTGAAGGAAACCCTGGCCTGGCAAAGACGCTACTTGTTCGGGCGCTGTCTATGACCATATCCAATTCTACATTTAATAGGATACAATTTACGCCAGATTTGTTGCCTGCTGATATCATAGGTCTTATGATTTATAACCCAGAAAAAGGATTTTATGTAGAAAAAGGGCCGGTTTTCGCTAATTTTATACTGGCAGATGAAATCAACAGGGCGCCGCCTAAGGTGCAGTCTGCTCTTCTAGAATCCATGCAGGAGAGAATGGTAAGCATAGGTAAAGAAACATTTGATTTACCCAAGCCGTTCTTGGTCTTGGCTACGCAGAACCCGCTAGAGCAGATGGGTGTCTATCCACTGCCTGAAGCACAAGTTGACCGGTTTTTGTTCAAGGTTTGGGTTGACTATCCTGTACCAGAAGAAGAACTAGATATTATAGACACAAACATAGAGACAATGACCATGGAGGATTATAATATTAAGCAGATACTAGGACCGAAAGAAATAATCGAGATGCAACATTTGGTCAAGCAGATATACATCTCTGAAAAAATCAAAAAATATATTGTTGATATCGTAAACGCCACCAGATACCCGAAAAAATATGGAATACCTTCGGGCAAGTACATACAATGGGGAGGTTCCCCAAGGGCATCCATATACCTCTCTGTCGCAGCCAAATCAAACGCCTTTATGAACAACCGGGTATTTGTCATACCAGAGGACATAAAGGGCATAGCCATGGAAGTTCTCAGACACAGAATAATTTTAAACTACGAGGGAAAGGCAGCCGAAATCAAGACAGATGAAATTATCAATGACATCTTAGATAAAATACCTGTCCCCTAATGTCATAATATCGTCACCCCGTAATAAATTCTAATAGCATAAAAAAGACGTGAAAGGGTAATTATTTATGAAAAGACCAGATGGACACGTGTCCAGACACATAACTAAAAAGGCCAGGGACTTGTATCCAAGGATAGAGCCAATGTTTGGTAGGCAAACTGTGACAGGTCATGGTCATAAAGCAAACTTGAGTGCATTGATGAAAGAGGTCGATATCAATGTTAAGAAATTGATAGAACTTTTCAGATTTATTTTGAAGTATAGAATTATTTTTCGTGGAAGTGGTATAGAGTTTGCTGGACTGAGAGAATACACACCAGAAGACGATGCTAGCAGAATAGACTGGAAGTCCAGCGCCAGAACAGGAAAGATTTATGTGAAGATATTTGAAGAGGAGCGCGACTTGGATTTATTTTTATTGGTTGATGTTTCTAACTCCATGTTATTTGGTACAGCAGAAAAATTAAAAAGTGAATATGCGACCATTCTCGCAGCAACTATTGCTTATGCTGGGATAGAGGTTGGTGATAAGGTTGGTGTCGGTTTGTTCAGTGACAAGATGGTTAAAGTAATACCACCTGCTCAGGGAAGTCTACAATATTTCAAAATTTTGAAAGCGTTGGTAGACCCAGACAACTATGGCGGGCTTTGTAATCTTTGGGACGCGCTAAAATATGTCAATCGGTTTATCAGGAAGAGGTCTATTATATTTATTGTTTCAGATTTTATAGGTGCCGAACACGATTGGTTTGACGAGCTTCGCGTCACCGGTTATCGGTTTGATCGCTTGCTTGGTATTATGGTAAGAGACCCAAGAGACGATTTTTTAACAACAGGCGTCGGGAGCATGAGGTTTTCTGACCCATTTTCAGACAAAAAGATGGTCGTAGATGTGGATAAATACGTGGAGGAGTACAAAAAGGCTGCCAAGCTCCAGAGACTGTTTGTCGAAAAACAGTTTCATATTAACAATGGCGGGTTTGTTCAGACCTATACTACGGAGCCGTTTATCAAGCCGCTTATGAGGTATTTTTTACTTCTCTAATAAGCTTCAAATGAATTATACATAACCGGCAGAAAAGTTGCATTGTTAATATTGTAAATAATTTGGATTTTCCAAATGATTATTTGGATTATCCTAAGGCACTAAGGAATAGTTTTATACTTGGTCGCGCCAAGTGCCCATTCTGTTAAGAAAAACAAAACACCCAATAGCAGCAAATAATAGCTTATGTCTATCCTTTTTTGCTTCGCTTCTATAATAGTCTTTTCATACGCCTCTTTAAGAGAGGTTCTGTTAGTAGCAAGGAAAAACTTTCCACCTGTATTGTTTGATATATATTCCAATGCTTCTGTGTCAAGTTCAGGAAATTCTGCCAAAGTTCCACCTTTGAGTTCTTTTGATATATTTAGTTGCGTTCTGTCCATGGTCATATTTGTTCCTATACCAATCGCGTAGACGGTTATGTTATTTTCTTTGACGAACTTCACGGTTTCATTCACAGAAAGCCCTCTATTATTTTTTCCGTCTGTTAATAATATAATTGCCCGTGTTTTATTTGATTCAGAAACCACAGTAGCTGCTGTGAGCAGAGCATCTGATATAGCTGTTCCAGCAGGGGTTTCAAAGTTTATATCTTCGATTGTTTTTCTAACTTTTTTAAGGTCTGTGGTGAGTCCGATTTTTTTATATGGTTTTCCTGCAAATGTTACAAGACCTACTCGAGTATCTGCTGGTATGATATCTAAAAGGTATGTCGATGCATCTTTGGCAGCCTCCAGCCGGTTGGGGATAAAATCTGCTGTAGACATGCTAGATGACGTATCTATAGCCAGAACAAAATCAAAGTTTGAAACATTCCTGACAGTTATAATAGTAAAGCTGGAAAGCCCCAGAATAATACATGTTATACCCAGAATTCTTAGAATCAATATTATGTAATCATTCTGGAATATCTTATTGCCAACAACACGCTGTAAAATCTCAAAGTTGCTGAACTTGACGACTCTTTTTCTTCTCGACCGCAATGTGATTAGATGCAGAATTATAGTTATGCCTATAAGTAGAAGCATCAGGTTGATATTTTCATAAGAAAATGATATCTCCATTTCAATCCCTTCGTACACAAGGCATATCTATTATAATTAATATATTATGTAAGAAATTTTCTAATGTCCAGATAAAATCTTTCAGCATTAAATAATACCAGATGATTTTCAAGCAGATCTTTCAAATATGAGGGTTTTTCTTTTATTCTTTCCACGAAATCTTCATATAAACATACTGTGCCGCTTGTTTTTGCTTTTAGTTTGTATTCCAAATTCTTAGCTATTTTCTGGAGTTTCTCATCAATTTCCTTTTTATTATGAGAGCACACAACTATAAAGTTTATTTTCTTTTCCTTTTTCTTTTCTGTTTTTTCCAAAGCTTTTTTTATTAATATTATAAATAATACATTTTTGTCTCCCAACTCTTTAACTATATTTTTGACAGCCGATTCTTTCATCTTACTAATCTCTCTGTTGTTGAGAAAAGAAAGAAGGGAAATCGTTTCATCGTTTTCTATGTTAAGAGAATAGAGATAGAGGTTTGCAATTTTTCTCTTGTTTATTAGCTTCTGCTGGTTCAGACTTTGGAGATACCTGAATGCAGGCTCCCTTGAGAACGGTACCTTCTTTAGAATATCAGCAAACCCGAATTCTCCAAACCCTCGTAAAACATTCAAAACCAAGAGTTCTTTTTCATTCATCTCTTACCTCTCCGTTCCATTTCAGCTCTCTGCACCATTTCAGTAAAACCAAACATATGTTTGGATTTTCCAAATTTTTAATTTGCTAATTTAACACCTAATTTAAATGAAAAAAGAAAAATAAAAATCTAAACGATTTAGCTCACTATTATCCTCATGTATCCTATTGGCAGTGTACCTACATAAGTACCATATGGTATCCTTGCTTCAACATATATCGGCGTATAGTTACCTGGTGCAAAGTCATGTCCTTCTGTCTCGTTGTCGAATATATATGTCGCGTGTGTTCCTGTTTCTGAAGCTCCTGGCAGATCCATATTCCATTTATAGAATATGACCTTGGAACAGTCACTAGGTACAGCAACATTATACTCTTCACTGCCTACTGTTATGTTTGCCCATCCGTATGTGTTGTCTCCCGAATCTGTGGTCAATGTCCATGGCGTATTATCTGTCAGGTCTATGTCACCTGTGTTATCTGAGTTATGATAACTATCACCTATATACAATTGCGTTCCTGTTTCATTACAGCCAGATGATTTGTTCAGTCCCCAGAACCATTCCTTGCTTGCGTTCCTGAATCTACCGGTCCTGTCATCTGGTATCGAGCCTCTTTTCAAATATACTGGGGCTCTTGGCATAGCATACTCGACTCTGTTTATGAACCAGTATGATCCTTCTCCAGTCATATTATTGGTTACTGCTATGAAGTTTCCGGGATCATAGTTAGTGCCATCACCAGACGCGAATGGGTTTGTGGTAGGCATTGTTGCATTTAGCCAAACTTTGGACACATTCTCTGAACCAATATTCTCTACTTCCATCGCATATACGGTATTTGTCCTTCCCGGAACTGATACACAGTCGTCATCCGTGGACAAACAATTTGGTACGGTTCCTGGTTCAACGTTTTCTGTCCAAGACATGTTATCCTCTGAAACATCTACCCATGTTCTAGATTGTAGTGTAACTGTTACAGTGGCATTACCTGCTTCTGTTCCTGCAAACACTGGTATTGATAGAACACCGAGAAATACTACTAGAATACTAAGGATAAGTGTGGTCTTCATAAACTATTCCCTCCATTAATTATTGCTAACTATTTATTTTTCCAGAAGAGGACTATATAAAGATTTCGATTTGTTATTATGTTTGAGTGATTCAAATAAGTATTTGGATTTTCCAAACGATATAAAAACACGCCAATTTTACATTTCTTAGTCCAGTAATAAAATGTCAGTGAGGCGAGAACTTAAAAAAAGAAAAAAAGAGGTGGGAGGTAAGAGGATAAAGCCAAGGAGGGAACAAGAGGGACTTGAGAACATCCTGGCTTTATCTGCTTAGTTTCTGCACATAAGCGGTATATAAAATTATCGACGTTTTGCAACCAAAAATGATCATTTTCAATAAGAGAATTATCGTTTGGATTTTCCAAACGATTGAAATGGACCGGCGAATAAGAAACAAATAAAAGAAAAATTAAAAGGAAAAATAAAAAATTCTAAAATCGCACCTAGCTCACTATTACTCTCAAATAGCCTGTTGGCAGCGCACCGACATAAACACCATATGGTATCCTTGCTTCAACATATATCGGCGTATAGTTACCTGGTGCAAAGTCATGTCCTTCTGTCTCGTTGTCGAATATATATGTCGCGTGTGTTCCTGTTTCTGAAGCTCCTGGCAGATCCATATTCCATTTATAGAATATGACCTTGGAACAGTCACTAGGTACAGCAACATTATACTCTTCACTGCCTACTGTTATGTTTGCCCATCCGTATGTGTTGTCTCCCGAATCTGTGGTCAATGTCCATGGCGTATTATCTGTCAGGTCTATGTCACCTGTGTTATCTGAGTTATGATAACTATCACCTATATACAATTGCGTTCCTGTTTCATTACAGCCAGATGATTTGTTCAGTCCCCAGAAATATTCACTGTTTGCATCTCTGAATCTACCGGTCCTGTCATCTGGTATCGAGCCTTTTATTAAATACACAGGCGCCCTTGACTGGGTGAACTCTACCCTGTTAACAAAGTAGTATCCACTTGCTCCACCAGATGTCGTACTCACTGCTATGAAATTTCCTGGGTCATATGAGCTTGTTCCACCAGATGCAAATGGGTTGCTGCTTGGCATAGTTGTATTGACCCAAATTTTGCTCACGTTTTCTGAACCGATGTTCTCTATTTCTAGACCATACACATTATGTCCAAGTCCGGTGTCAATACAATCACTTGCTGTATCACAGCTTGGTTTTGAACCTGGGTCTACTGTCGTTGTCCAGCTCATCGAGCTTCTCGACAGGTCTACCCATGTCTGGGATTGTATGGTAGCACCTACTGTAGAATTGCCCGCTTCTGTCCCTGCAGCTACTGGTATCGCTAGTATTGCTAGAATACCAAATGTTAGCAATAGCGAAAAAAACTTAAAATTTTTTAATGTCATAATGTCCCTCCTATTTCCTCCTTCTGTCCTCTTACTATCATTTGGTTAGACCAAATAATATGTTTGAAAAGCTAAATATATGTTTGGACAACCCAAATAAATACTTTTCGGTATTTTTTATATTTGGTTAAGCAAAACATAAGTTTGAGATATCCAAACAATTTATATATCAGAGACTATATTCATCTCCAAGACTGTTCTTGGTCTTTTTCAGATTATTTTTCAGATTAAGAAGGCGTTGAGAAGGCGACACAGAGCTTTTATTAATGTTTTTAAGATTCTGCCACAACTTTTATTATGGAAAAACAAAAGAAGCAAAAGATTTTAGTAAGGTTTGGTGAGATATTCCTCAAAAGTCCTTTTGTTTTCAGACAAATGAGGAGAAGATTGGTAGAGAACATCAGGAGAGAGCTTAAAAAAAGAATGATAGTCGCTAAGATTTGGTTAGGTGAAGGTAGAGTTATTTTGGAGACAGTTGCTAAGGAGGAGAAGAACGTTTCAGATATTTTAAAACACAGTTTTGGTGTTGCATCTTTCTCTATTGTTCATGAGTGCAATCCTGAGATAGGTGAGATAAAAAACACAGCCAAAAAGATAGCAGCCAAATGGAAAAAAGGAGATAGCTTTGCTGTGCGTACAAGGAGAGCAGACAAATCTTTTGGCTACTCGAGCCAGCAGGTAAACGAAATCACAGGTTCTTTAATTTCCAGCTTGGGGTATAAAGTTAATCTTTCTGCTCCGGATAACGTCCTTTATATAGAAATCGGAAAAACGGTTTTTCTTTTCGACAACAAAATTCCCGGGCCTGGTGGGCTCCCACTAGCCAAGTCATGTGTATTTTCGTCTCTTAGGACAAAAGAGGATTTGCTTGCTACATGGCTTGTAATGAAAAGGGGGCTTAAACCAGTTCTAGATAGCTCATCAAAAAAGAAATTGGTCAAAATCTTAGAAAAGTGGGCTGTTGGGCATTGCTTCTCTTTTGTTGACAAATCTATCGCAACACTATCTAAAAATAAAACAAAGAATAAGATAAAAGCATTGATAGTTTCCAACAGTGATATCAAAAAGACAGATAAGCTAAGAAAAAGTTTTCTGGTTCTAACGCCGCTCGCAGGGATGCAAGCAAAAGAAATCAAAGAGAAGATAAAGTACTTATATAGATAAAATTAGAATTAATTATAACGAAAGATGAGAATGGAGGAGAGTAATTATGGCTAAGAAAACTAGAAGAAGTCCTTATGACTTAAATCTAGACTATAGAACGACTAGGGAGTTGGAGAATGCAATAATTTGGTGTATAGTTATTTTATTGTCAGCAATAATTACAGAAGATTCGTTGTTCTTTCTGACTAAGATGTTACCGTTGCTGATAGCAGGGGCAGCCGGTACAATCTTGGTAAATGCAAAATGAGTGAAATAAGGCCAAGCAGCCTTTAGTGATTAGACCGCATCATTTACTTTTTAATCCTTCTTAGTATTTTTTAGTCTTTCTAGCAGTTCGCAAGCTTTGCATATTTCTTGGTTTGTCGGTTCGCCGCATTTTTTGCAATGACCGAGTTTGCCCTTTTTCTGGATTGCCAGCTTTTTGATTATCGCGTCATAGAATTTCACTATCTGTATTTTTGTCCCTGGATATTTCTCTTCAAGGTCGTTTATTAGTTTCCTCACGTCTCTTCTTACATTATCATGAGAATAAGGGCATTCCTTACTACAAAAAGGAAGACTATTCGTAGCAGCATAGAGATATAGTTCTTTCTCATGTATCTGCCTCAACGGCTTTATTCTTGGAACGAACTTTTTATCTCTTATCACACCTGGTATAGGACCTAGCCTTTCAAACCTTTTTAGGTCACACCTTATCACATTCATTATGATTGCCTGTGCCTCGTCATCAAGATTATGTGCAACTGCCAATTTTGTTGCGCCAAGTTCTCGTGCTTTTTTATTCAGCAGATACCTTTTGAACACACCGCAATAGGTGCAGGTCTTGCTTGTTTTTTTAGCCACCTTATCTATTGTTATTCCAAGTTCTTTTTTGAATGAGGTTTTGTACAGTTTGATACCAAGCTTTTTGCAAAGCTTTTCAGCCTCTTTTATGCATTCTTTTCTATAATTACCGATTCCTTCATCGATTATCAATGCGAATATCTTCAGGTCTCTTCTTTGCCTGAAAACCTTCCAGAACAAGTATAATAAACTGCTGCTGTCCTTTCCGCCGGACAAGGCGATGCATATCTTATCATTTTTCTTAATCAAGTGGTTTTTACCAGTTGTCTTCTTGAAACTTTTTTCTATCTGCTTGCTAAGGCAGTGGTCGCAATAGTATCTGCCCTCATACCTTCTCAGTAATATGGCTGGTCTTCCACACGCACATTTTTTAGTCAAGTCTCTCACCAGATTAGTTCAATCACCAGAAACAATGATTATGATCTCCAGCTTGTCTTTCGTTCCGACATATTCCTCTTCTGTTACTATTTTTCCATTCAACTTACAGACGACATTCTCCCGATTAAGGCCGAGCTTTTTGAGTATTTTTAATATCTTTTCTTTCCGATTTAGTTTCAGTTTTTCAGTCTTTTTGCCTATTTTGACTGTTAGAAGCATAGCAATCACTCTTAAAACACTTTTAAAAATTAGTGGATAAATCTTTTTAAGTGTCGTGCGCCGAGATGACAGAGTCAGGTCAAAACGATATTAAAAACGAGATTAAATGTGCTCGCCTCGAGAGCGAGTGAGCCTTGTGCTCGCGCAGGTTCAAATCCTGCTCTCGGCGTATTTTAGGCTTTCTGCACCTTGCAGTCTAAGACTTTTAAATCTTTCACAACACATAATTTCTTTGTGCTGGGATAGCCAAGTCACTGGCCTTTCTCTTTGCAAAGAGAACGCCTTTTTGGCAAACTTAGGTGTGCTCTCGCAAATATTATTAGGAAAGGCTGCTTGAAAGGTTCACGGCGCTGGCCTTGAGTTTCAATGATGACACGGCTTGACTCTGATTTCGGCGGAGATGACGAGTTACTTAGTTCAGAGAAATGAGAAAGCCAGTGTGCCATGTTCGTACAAAAACGGTGGAAGCACGCGGGGGTTCGAATCCCTCTCCCAGCGTTTTCCTGCAACAACGCATTACGTCAACGCATTACGTGCGTAATGTCCCTATTTTTCTGTGTTTTGAAACAAACCAAAAGCTTTATAAGTACGCCTAAAGTAAAAAATTAATTAGTGTAATCTTCAAAGGAGGTTTAGAGATGTCGTTTCAATTGCAGCTAGTATCATCGTTGGTTGACATAGGCAACATGTTCATAAACTTCATACCCAGCCTAATAGGTGCGTTGATAATAGCATTGATCGGTTTGTTCATCGGAAAGTTGCTAGGAAAAGCAGTGAAACACATATTAGAGAAAGCAAGACTTGACTACTATATATCTGAAACAGAAAAACCGACAGTGAGCCTAACTGACATATTCTCGCTGATCACCAGATGGTGGATTTATTTAATCTTCTTGACACAGGCCATCAATATTCTGGGACTTAACATACTAGTAACCACAATGGGCAGAATCAACGAGTTTATACCTAGTGTAATAGGTGCAACATTGATATTGGTCGTCGGTTATGTAGTAGCAGAGTACATAAAAGAACAGATAAAGAAGCATAAGACAATATACGCCAGTATCGTAGGAAAGATGATATTCTTCTTTATCATGCTGGTGACAATCGCTTTGGCTTTACCAGTGTTAGGAATATCTGCAGGGCTACTCAACAACATATTAGTGTTACTAGTCGCTTCAGTGGCTATAGGAATTGCAATAGCTTTAGGCTTGGGTCTGAAAGATGCAGTATCAGAGATTTCCAAGGCTTATGTCAAAAAGTACAAAGTTAAGTAAGACTAGGGCTGTTTCAGAGGCCCTTTTTCTTTTAATTTTAAATCTTTTTCTTTTTGATAATTCATAGAGATGCGATGGTAGTCTAGAAACCTTTTTCCAGCTTCGCTGCAAAAGCGTTTACGGAAAAGGTTGGATAATCTGGTAGGACACTACCCTGCCACGGTAGCGACCCGGGTTCAAATCCCGGCCATCGCATTGGCGTTTTCTAAATCTATTTAAGTTTTCCCTGAAAACTATAGTTAGTGATGATATGTTTTTTGAAAAAAAGAGAGATGTTGACATACAAGAGCTCAAAAGAGCTATAGATGAAGACAAGACCTTCCGTGCCACCCCAGCTGAGAAACCAGTTTCAATGCCCGAGACCACTATGCCTTTGGACACATTTACTGAGCCTGTTCAGAAACCAGCAAGGCCGCCAGCAGAACAGCCAGCAAAACCGATAGCACCAAAGACAGCTATGCGAACCATGAGAGATGCAAAACCATCTGCACCGCTATTTGTCAAGGTGGATAAATACAGGGAGGCCTTGATGAACCTGCAGGAGATTAAATCTTTACTATCCGGCACAAAGCAGCTGTTCACCATACTCAATGACATAGAAACAATCCGAACAGAGACTCTGAAATTGTTGCGGGCAACACTTCAGCGGACTGAGCGCAACGTTGTCGAGCTCGATTCAGGTTTATTGAGACCGTCAAATCTTCCGGAAATGCCCAGCTCAGAACATGCTATCAAAACAGCGCATACAGAAGAGGCTTTGTCAGACCTTCAAGAGCAGGTAAATTCTTTGAAGAAAGAGCTCAAAAAGTTCGAGTAAGTCTTAGAAAGTTTTTAAATATTTCCCCTTCTGTTTATTTCAATAAGTGCAGAGGTAGCCAAGTCTGGTCAAAGGCGTAGGACTCAAGTAAACTTTTAGAAAAAGTTTAATCAAAATATTACTTGAGTTTTGAGTTTTGCACCGCAAAACCATGATAAGAGAAATCCTATCCATTAGTTGGTTCGTCGGTTCGAATCCGGCCCTCTGCATGATTTTTATTCTTTCCGCCAGATATTATTCATTACCCCGATGATGACGTTTGGCATGATTTCATGTCACGGGCGGGCTGAGGGGTTTCTATGCTCAATTAATCTTATACCTTAGAAAAGCAGCAAAGCCGCCCATACTGAGAAGTCTTTTGCCTGACTCATGCTCTGTAGATATGATTTTAACCAGAGCGCCCATTTGCTCTGCTTTTTTCATTACTTCCTCATTGTCCCTAACCATTGTGTCGCTTATCAGTAGCGTTTCAACAGCGCCCATTTCAACAGCTTTTTTCACTTCTTCCCTACCATAAGCAACGTTGCCCTCTTTTCCAAGCTCCTCAAAGATTTTTTCAACGAGCCGCGTTTCATCGCTGATTCTGGAGTCTTTCAAAATCTTGTCAACAATACCGCGCTTAAGAACCTCTTGCACGCCTGTCCTGCCTGTGTGCGCGAGGCTGTCTGTGAATACCTTACCGCTTAATTCTTTCTCGCTTTTGACGAGTTTCATTATATTATCTT
Organism: Candidatus Aenigmatarchaeota archaeon; assembly: GCA_029932645.1. Classification (GTDB taxonomy): domain Archaea; phylum Aenigmatarchaeota; class Aenigmatarchaeia; order GW2011-AR5; family JAGGXF01; genus JAGGXF01. The sequence continues at coordinate 24,260 of JAOZPR010000009.1, forward strand.
TAGTAAAGCCAGGGCCAGCGATGATTATTTTTTCTGCGCCTCTTTTGAGCGCCTCTTTCAGATATCTAATAACTTCCCTGTAATAAGGGCTTTTGTCCTGCTCACCAAGGCTCTTGCCTGTAATCCCTCTTATGCTCGCATCATGGCTGAGCCTGTTTGTGAGCGTTGCGAAATCAGCACTCTCGTCGTCCAGCACACATATGAGTATTTTGGGTTGCCTTTTTTGGGCTGTGGCCAACTGGTCCAGATGATATTTGTGCCAGTCCTTTTCTATTGTCACCAATCCACCGACTTCTATCTCAAAACTATGATGCGCATGCGGCACGCCTTCTGATGCTTCGACGATTTTTCCGCCAGCGCGCAGTATGCCATCAGTAAATTCCACCTTCTCGACAGCGATTTTTGCAAATATTTTCTTCTTGACCTTTTCCCGCTTGTCACCGCGCTCCACCACGATCGAGCGAACAGTCTTCCCACTAACAGAATCACCTGGCTGTATGATTTTTTCGAGCAGCCACAGGTCATCTTCTGTTTCCGGCTTCACCACGAGCTTGTTGTGGCGCAGATCTTTTTTGATGATTTTCATCTTGATACACTTCTATTATTTTATTCATTTTGGTCTTCCAATTCTACTCTTGAGACACCAGTCAACCTCGTTCTTCAATCTTTCAGATAATTCTTATACTCTTTTATATATCTTCTGAAAAACCATTGTAAGAATATAATTTCACTCCTTTTAATTTGAGACCTTTCTAGAGCATTGTAATAACTTGTTCTATTTTCATAAGGGATATTGAGCATAGGATAACCATGTTTGTGCAGAACAAAATTCATCATAATTCTTGATATACGCCCATTGCCGTCTGTAAAAGGGTGTATCGTCACGAATTTTAAATGTGTTAGAGCTGCCAATTCAACAGGGTTTGTTTTGTCCTTGCTTTTATTATACCACTTGAAAAATTCTCTAATTAGAGGATAAATTTCAGCAGGGAACGGCGGCATGAATTTGCTGCCAGAGATTTTTACTTGATGAGATCTTATCTTTCCAGCTATGTCTGGTTTTGATAGTCCGAATAGTTTTTTATGCCAGTATAACACAATCTGCAAGGACAGCTCTTTTTTATATTTCAACACCTCGTCAAAAATTTTTTTATGGGCCTTTGCCTCTTCAACATCCTGCAGAGATTTATCTTTTGGGGTGGTGTCCCTCTCGAGTAAATTTGCCGTTTCTCTTAGTGTTAACTTCGAGCCTTCAATTCTTTGCGTGTCATATGTAAACCTGATTGCAAAAATTTCTTTTTCCTTTTCTTTGGCAGATCTCGGCATATTTTTCGTTTCTTTAGAATAATTTCTCTTTATTTTTTCAACTGTTGAATACCATTTTTCTTTGTAAATCTCATAAATGAACTGCTTTTTTATG
>JAOZPR010000010.1 GCA_029932645.1 Candidatus Aenigmatarchaeota archaeon
GTGCCATCCTGACCAGGTCTGTTCGTCACCACAGCACGGCCGGATTCTGTTTCAATTATCGCACCCTTTGTGATTATATTTCTTCGCACAAAGTGTGAATCAGCTGGGTTCTCGACAACCTCGAGTATTTTCGCCTTCTGCGTCTTGCCGCCGACCGTAATATTTGCAATATCAGTGGATAATGCAATAAGTTTTCTATTTCCGCCTCTTACCCTGACTGTTTTGACCTTCTTTTCATTTATCTCAGTTGGTAAGAAATCTCTGCCCCTTTCAGAAGGTTTCTTCTTCCTATGACTCCTTAAAAATCCGCCTGTCTTTTTTCTTTTGGACTTTCTATGCCATTGCACCATGTGCTCACCTATCTTGCCTTCAAATATCAATAATAAGAAAGTATTTAATGGTTTATATTTATGTTTTTAAAGATATCTGGCACTAAATGTATTATATTTTAAGTTTTTAGGAGGTTTTAAAATGAGTGACAGACCAATCGATGTCTTGAATGAAGCAAAGGGGAAAAGAGTAATAGTGAAACTAAAAAACGGCGATGAAATATGTGGCGTACTTCAGGCGCTAGACTTGCATCTCAATATGTGGCTGGATGATGCCGAAGAAATCGGTGAAAAGAAAAAGGTGAAATACGGGACAGTCTTGGTCCGCGGTGATAACATATTGCTGGTTTCTCCGGAATAAACCTAATAAAACCCGATAAAATCATTTTAGAAACACTGAGTAAGCTATAAGGTGATAACATGGTTAAGGGTACAACAGCAGCTGGTAAAAGACAGACAATAACACATATCAGATGCAGGCGATGTGGCAGGCATTCTTATAATATAAGAACTAAGGTCTGCAGCGCGTGTGGTTATGGAAAGAGCAGCAAGATAAGAAACCAGAAGTGGAAAAACAAAACAATAGGAAAGAGAAAGCGCAAAAAGTAGCCAGCAAAATCTTAGTTCTGCAACTGAAAAAACTTTAATAAATAAATTTATAAGTTAAACATCAACATATATTTGTTGTGGGCTCGTAGCTCAGCCTGGTGAGCCTTTCTCTTTAAAAAGAGAAATCCTCAAGGGAAAGAGAAACACTTGGGTAAATAGAGCAACTGGCTCTTAACCAGTAGGTCGCGGGTTCGAATCCCGTCGAGCCCTCTATTTTTTCTTGCTGCACACTAGTAAACAGACGAACCGTCAAAAAGAATATATACGCTGGCCTTCGGGTCTAGTGGTGATCCGAAACCGACACGCCAGAGATATTTTCCACCGACAATAGCAGGCTGGACAAATATGGTCGCTGTCTGATTCCCGTCTTGGTATTGCTTGGCTGTGTCTGTCTCCAAAAACTTGCTTTCCAGCATATCTGAGAATTCTGCCGCCTTGTCTAAGATAGCAATGCTTGCATTCTGCAATAATTCATTCGTCTCATTAACTATTATCTTTTCTCCTGTGGTGTTAAGCTCTTTCAGTGCTAATGATAGCTCAGCAAGCTCTGATTTGTTGACTGCTCCGACAACCCAGCCCTTGTCGCTATCTCCAGCAACCAGGCACATGTTTTTACTAACATTACAGTTTATCATGAACTCTTTGCTATCTTGATATTCCTGGTACTTTAGTGTTGTAAAACTTATTTCCGCCGGAATTGCTTCTTCCTTAACAGGAATTCGGCTGACTAGAACAAAAATAATGCCCAGCATGATTACCAAAATCAATGCACTTGCCCTTTGCTTTCCTTTGTCCATTTTATCCACCTTATTCAATCGTATAGTTCTGCGCGACGATTTTTATTGTTTCAGTGTCGCTGCTCATCGCAGACGCAGCAGTAACATTTATGAAGTAATCCTTGACCTCGACGTCAACAGGCATTCTTATGGCCATGTAAGATGTCTTTGTCTCGTTTGGCTCCAGTACAAGTTCGTCTGGCTCTATCAATATCCACTCGGCTGCGCCGTCGTGAACAGTTAAACTGAACGTGTCCTTCGTTAAGCCCAGGTTCGTAATGTTCAGCTCAACAACCTTGTTAGAGCATTGTTCTATGCTGAGTTCTTCCTCTGTCGCCAAATCAACAGCATAGCACTCAGACTTGTTCAAAATGGTTATATCATAACTTACCGTTTTCTCAACAGTCGGGTCATATTTTGACCTTATAACTATCTCTGCAGTTTCACTCTCGTTTGTTACTTTGTCTGCTACTATGCGTACGTCTATGACTTTTGTTTCTTCTTTGTCCATAAACAAGGTTTGGTTTGTTATATTATCAATCAGCAACCAATCCGCAGATGACGTCAATAAAAATTCATCCTTACAATTGCCCGTATTTGTTATTCTTATTTCGTCTTTCTTTTCCTCGCCAGGACACAAGCTCATCTCCTTCTTGTAGGAGTCTAGCTCAAAGCCGAAACAGCTTTTGACATCGAGTATGACATGCGCCCTGTCAGAGCATTGCTCAGACAAAACATTTATGTTTGCCACATACGTGCCAGGCTCTTTTGGTGTCTTTATCCTGAGCCTTATCAGACTTGTCTCTTCTTTCACAGGCGTAGAAAATGTTCTGGACTCGGGAACAAGCCACGGCTGATCTATTAAGATTGTATAATTCTCGTCTCCAACACTTTTGATACCAAGCATCGTGCTCACACCGGCTATCGAACCAGCACAAAGCTCAATCGTATCCGGCGTTGTTATGGCGCTGATATCACAGCATGTCTCCACAACAAGCTTATTGGTTTGCGTCCTCTCCAGACCAGAGTCTGTACGGACTGTTATATTAACATCGTGCGTGCCCTCTTTCAGACCAGCCAAAACGAGCGTTGTGCTATTCATCTCATCTGGCTCAGCTGTTAATCTCGTGTCTGTTAAGTTACCTATATTCACACTGAGATTATAACCATCCTCAATCGGCCCGGTGTTTTTCACACTGACCGAATATTTTATAGTGTCACCAACACAGAAGGTCTCATTCTTTGCCGTGATTATCATGAACGATGCGCACTGTTCAACTTTCATTGGAACATTAAATTCTTTTTCAAGCCCAGAACCTGTTTTTATGTTTAATTTAATTTTGGTTTCATTAAGCTCTGGCTTATAACTCGCTTTCACAATCATTGTCTCGTTTGCGGCCAACGAGAATGAATCGTTTTCCAAACTCACATCAGCCGGACCAGATACAATATAAGAATCGGCAGAGTCGCCGATATTCTTGACATTAATTTCGAAAGACATCTCATCGCCAAGACAAACCTTCTCAGGCGCCGTGAATCCGTATTCAAAATCAGCACACGGTTCGACAACAACGCTCACTACCAAATCTTTCTTCACGTCTGTTACCTTACGGTTCTTTGCCGTGAGTTTGACCTCATAAGTGCCTGGCGTTGCTCTACCAGCAAAGTCCAGATTAATATCATGCTTCTGGCCAGGTTCTAACATGAGCGAATCAGTATCAGCAGTGGCTCCTGTCACAGTGATATCAAAAATATCATTGAACTTGCCTGTGTTCTTTATTTCCGCAACCAGCTTGACATCCTCATTAACACATACACTAACAGCATCTGGCGCAGTTAATTCAAACGTGTGACAGTTTTTCACAATAAGTATAATCTCTTTTGTGTAAATTGTACTGCCAGCAGCAGCCTTTATGGTGAAAGAATAATTTCCTGGTGACACATAACATTTTGGTGTGATGAACGCATAGAACTTTGCGCTCTTTCCTGCATCCAGCTCAATGCTCGCCGGAGCCAAAGATACCCACGCGCCGTTCTCGCCAACAACCGAAAGCCCAAATGTTCCGGTTTCTTCGCCGTCATTTTTCAGAATCATTTTATAAACAGTGCTGTCGCACTGACAAACTGGTTCTGACGGCTGCTCTGCTATTGTTATGTCTGCCAATGCCATCGTTGAAAGAACCAATAAAAATAATATAGCTAACAATATTTTCTTCATTTACATCACACCCCGATACTAATATCTTGGCAGAAATAGATTAAAAATTACGCCACATTACGCACGTAATTGATTCTCTCTTAATTTATTTACGCCTGGCTTTACTCGCTCATCTTTTTGAAGCCCATTTCATTTAGTTTTTTCCTCTTTTGTTTCTTTTGTTTTTCATTAGGACGTTTCTTTTGATCACGCCCTACAGTACGAGGTTTCTTTTTAGAACCAGGTGTCGTGTGGCGATACTTCTTTTGTCGATCTTCTTTCTGTTGATATGACTTCTTCGAGATTTTGTAACCGAAATCGTCTTCCAAACGCTTTTTTGTCCCAAAGAACATGTAATCTATCCCACCTTTCTTATTATAGTGCTCTATAACAGACATAACACCTTTCTTTCTCCAGAAATAACCAAAAATTTCAACTAACTTTTGCTGGTAATCACTCGGAAAACGTAAAACAATTTCCTTCTCTAAATCGGGATTTGTATCGATTTTCTTTCTAGTTTTCTCTCTAAGTTCCTCTTCTATTTTCTTTTCTATTTTTATCTCTTCGTCGGTTTTGAATTTAGCACCACGAAATTTCAGATATTCTCTAGATAGAAGCTCGTCTTTAATTTCAGGGATTCTGTATTTTTTTGCTTCACCTAAAAGTTCTTCTACGATGAATTTTTTGTAATCAGAAAGCTTACCCTTATAAAAAATCTTTACTCTATTTTCTTTCGTCGTCATCATAGTTGTCAGAACTTTATCAGCTTTGATACTCAATCTCTGCGTAGAACTCATAGAAGGTCGGAGTCCACATCTGCCAGCCAGAACTCACCGGAACAAACTCTATCGTGTTCATTCCTTTTAGTTCTGTGAGTTCTATCTCATATTCGCCCCTGTAATAAATATCACTTGCGATAGTGTCGCCGTTCAATATAATATTAAGCGGCTTGATGGAATTCGTCTTCTTTATGTCCATCTTTAAAACCATGTTTCCTTTGCCCTCAAAACCAAAGCGTGCATAATTCTTACCAAATATCAGACCGCTGAATACATTGATTCTTCCCAGCTCCAGGGACTCAACATCCCCAGCATTCGTAGAGAATACTGTGTATTCATCGCCTTCGACGCATCGGCCATTGGACATATAATATTCAACGCATGTCTTCTTCTTCTGTTGCTCGCCGCATTCTACCCAGTCACCACACACATCCTCACAGTGTGTAGTCAGGCATTGTCCATTAAGACAACCTGCTGTACAGGTCTGTTTTAGCTTCTCTGTGTCCTTATACAAACATCCCTGTTGTTCAGAGCAGTAATAATCCCTATAAACCTGGTAAACATTACCACCAGAACAATAAACATCGCCAACAAATCCGTCCTTCTTGTCGCATGCACCCGAAGAGCACAGTGCCGTGCAAAAACCGCCACTGCATCCGCCTGCGCAGTTTTCTATCTTTACTTCCTTTTCTGTGTACACACATGTGCCACCCGAATAAGAATAGTCCCTATACTTTCTGTAAACATTGCTGCCCTTACAATATCTTGAACCGACATACCCGTCCTTGTTATCGCAGTTCACTTTGCAATCGCAGTCACAATCATAATCACAGCAATCGTCACAGTCATAACAACGTCCGCAAGCACAGCATCCTATGCAGAATGTTCTCGAATATACGACAGGGTCATAGTCGCAAGCATCATACACAACCTTTATCTTGTGCTTGCCGCAGTCCTTCGCTTTCATGTCACAATCCACGGTCTTTGTTCTGCCAGAGCGCACATATACGCGAGAATCATCACAACTCATCCTTTTACAATCATAAACCCTGCCACTTGAGCCAACCTTGCATAGATATGCTCGCAGGGAAACGTATTCAGAATCGCAACCATCATTGTCTATGGTTATCTCTGTCTTCACACGATCGCCTTTGCACACGCAGGAAGGTGTTGATACATCAACATCTATGTCACAATAATCACATTCGTCTTCTTCTTCACCATCCAAACAATAACCATTATAGCATCCATAATCACAATATTCATAATTCTTCCATGTCGTAGAGCAGTCAGAACGCTGATACTTGCGCTGTCGCCAGTCGCCATCACAACGATAATCCAGTAAGTAGCCAGGATCGCATTTGGGCTCACAATCACTAGGGCATGAAGAATATGTCTCGTCGCAGTTGCATGAGCCGTCGCCGCAGTGGTCGCAATGTGAACAATACGCGCCATGATTGTGGCACTGCCAGTCGCCGTCTTCGCATATCATATACTGCTTGACATCATAATCGCATCTGCTGTCGCCCTCTTCACCATAAGGATTTTCACAATACTTCTCTTCTGGCTCGATATAAACGGTATCGTAAACCCATGGCTGCGGTCCCTGGCACGCAATAGAATCACACCATCCTACAGCCTTTGCTCTCACATTTTTGCTGCCAGACGAACATCCACTTGTGTCCCACACTTCAGTAATCGTAATAGAATGGCATGGAGAAATGTCATAATTATAATAATGCTGGCTGCCGCCAACAACATGGCCACAGGGCACATCAAACTCGACGCGCTCCCTTATAAGCGTCTGCTCGCCCTGGTTTTTTATCACAACGTTCAGTTCCACGTCTTCGCCAGCGCTGACGTGGTCAGGCACAGCATCCAAATCCAGCGCCTGAATCCAGCACGAAATAGCGAAAGCCATACCGACGACTAAAGGTAGCAATATCAATACAAGCAAGAGCCTCTTTGCGACATTCATTCAACCACACCCGATGTAATTGATACACCAATAATACATTAACAGCGCAAAACGATATATTCCTATGCACCCTTACAACCGTAATGCACCAGTAATTACTACATAATAGTAACTATTAATATATAAAGTTAACGGTCGGGCTGTATTGTAACGTTAAAGGGACGCAAAATCGTGAAAAATAGAATTTGGCATTTTATGCTATCCCAACTATAATCAAAAGAACCACGCCAAGCAGCACAGCATACTGTTCTGACTGGAATTCTGTTATGGAAGCTGAGAACACGTCCACCTGTATGGTCTTAGAACCAGACCAGGGGCCTGCGGCGCTGCAGTCAGCATCGCTGCAATCTGATGAAACCTTTAAGTCATATTCACCACTAGCCAACAAGATAAGAAAATTTATATTAAAAAAACTGACGTGAATTACGGAGCAACTACGAAAAAGTACTGTTAATAGCTTAAGGCCGTATTTTGGGCTATACACTGATTAGTGAATTGTTTATAAATGAGAGATAAAGAAATACAGTAAAAAGAGAAAAGTATTTGAAGAATTTGCTCTAAATATCCTAAATATGTAACTAACTATATTGAGGTTATGTTACTTAGTAGCATAACTCATCTTACTTTCATCTTACTTTAATGCCATTCTTGACCGGCTTTACAGGCCTTAGCAGTGATATAATGTTCTCTTTTTCATCGTCCGCTGCCAACAGCATACCGTCACTCTTTTCGCCTCTCAGCATCGCCGGCTCGAGATTGCACAGCACGACTATCTGCTTGCCGACAAGGTCTTCTTTCGTATAATGCCCCTTTATGCCTGCTACTAACTGTCGTGTTTCGTTGCCCAAGTCAACCTGCAATAGAACAAGCTTGTCAGCATTCGGATGATCCTTGAAATCCGTAACAGTTCCCACGCGTATATCAAGCTTCTGGAACTCCTTGAAAGATATTCTTTCGGCCATATTATTACCTCCGGTGGTTTGTAAAATCTTTATGATTATTAGAAGTAAAAGAAGTAAAATACTTATAGTTTAAATCGTGCGATTTATAGAAAGTCTGCCAACCGTAAACTATATATACTGGCTCTGCATATATTTACTACTTAGAAGTAATATTTATGGTGGTGTGGTTGGTATGGATAGAGGCAATATTCCTGTCAAAGAGAGCAGACAAGCGTATAGACCAGAGCGTATAACTACTCAGGCGTATGCTAGAGATTGCGGACTGGCTTGTCTGAATATGATAGGCGCCAAGAAAACTGGAATTAAATACGAAGAGAAAGAATTAGTCGATATGGCTAGAGAAAGGAGCTTCTTAAATAAAGAAGGTTATCTTGAGGTTCCCAGTGCTGTAGCAGCTGCCAATTACTTCTTTGGTCTTAAAAATGTGGTTGTCTTTACAAAAACACCGCATGAAATACAGGAAAGATTACAAAATAGAGAAGTTCCTGATAAAAGAGAGAGAGAAAGACTTAAACAACTGCTGAAGGATTATTTTGCATTAAGCCCCGGAAATCCTTATTATGATTATGACAATAATCTAGATCCTAAAATAGAGTTTTTAAAGGAGGACCTTTTTGGTAACAAAGAAATGGTTAAAAAAATTTTCGAATATTCAAAATATCCTTTCATGTTTATATCGGATTCTCATTATGAAGTAGGATTAAAAATAACCCAACAATTATCAGGAATTACTGTTGAGACTATAGAACCGGTGACTGGAAAAAAAGCTTTGAATACAAAGCCATATAACATTAATGATATGTTGTTCTTCCCAAAACATGACCCTAATTTTAAGAAACGAAAAAATCATCTGAAAGAAGCCGGTATTACCGTGTTTTAGTTATTTCTCCAGAACCTTGCCGCGTATCTTTTCTATCTCTTCATCATCAAATGTCTTGAACAGCGGCTTGATGCTGCCCAGTTTTGCGCTCTTCAACAATGGCTCGCCAGCATCAACATAAGAACCTTCAAATGGCAGCTGCTTTTTGAGTTCTGCAGCAGTGAACGGGCAAAACGGTTCTAGAAGTATTCCTAACGTGCGCACAAGACCAGCCGCATTGTAGAGAACATTAGCAGCAGCCTGCTCATCTGCTTCTTTGTCAGACTTCACAAGACTCCAAGGCTTGTTCTTCTGAAAATACTGGTTGCCCAGCGCTGAGATGGCAAGTATCTTCTCAAGCGCGCGCTTTAGCTTTATCTCTTTCATTAGCTGCGTTGCTTCGTCTGTGAGTTTTTTTACTTCTTTCCACAGTTCTTGGTCAGGTTCGCCCTCTGGCACCGTGCCTTCGAATCGCGAGCTTATAAAAGACAAAACCCTGTAAACAAAATTACCCACATTTCCGACAAGCTCGCTGTTGATGCGCTCCTGAAACTCCTTCAGCGAGAAGTTGCCGTCCTCTGCTGAATACGGCGTTGTGAGTGTGATATAAAACCGCAGGTAGTCTGCGCCAAAATATTTTATTCCGTCCTCTATGCTTATGTACCAGTTCCTGCTTTTTGAGAATTTTTTGCCTTCCAGCCTGAGAAAGCCGCGCACAGGCATAGCTTTTGGCAGAACGTGCCAAGCCTTACTGAGCATCGAAGGCCAGAAAAGGTAATGATGGTATACTATATCTTTGCCTATGAAGTGTATCATTGTTTTATAATCCTGCCAATCATCTGGCCGCAGTTTTTTCAAGGACGACAAATAGCCTATCGGCGCGTCAAACCACACGTATAATACTTTATCTTTTTCGCCAGGAATTGGGACGCCCCATGTCATATCACGGGTAATGTCCCAGTCCCTGAGATCGTCCAGCCAGTTCAGAACATAGTTCTTAACTTCATCCTGGAGATTTTTGTTGTTCTTCAAGTAGTCTGTCAGAAAATCCTTGAACTTTGTCAGTTGGAAAAAGTAGTGCTCTGATTTTTTCAGTATGGGTGCGGCGCCGCACACAGCACAGTGCGGGTCTTTGACTTCTTTTTGGTCATATGTCCTGCCACACTGCTCACAGCTGTCGCTGTACTGATCCTCTGCACCACAATACGGGCAGATACCCTTGACAAACCTGTCTGGCAAAAAGCGCTCGCACTTAGGACAATAGAAACGCTCTGTCTCCTTCTTGTAAATATAACCTTCCTTGTATAGCATAGTAAAAAAATTTTGGCTGAGCTCAATGTTTTCTGGCGAGTGTGTTGTGTAAAATATATCAAAACGGACACCGAGCTCTCCCAAGACGCGTTCATGTTCATCATGCCAGTAACGCACGTAATCTTCAGGCTGCTGGCCAGCCTGCTCTGCGCCGAACAGTATGGGTGTGCCGTGCGCATCTGATGCGCACACATAGATGGCATCGTAGCCAAGTGAACAAAGAAAGCGCGTGTATATATCTGCTGGTAGATAGGTCGACCTAATATGGCCCAGATGCAGCTCACCGTTTGCATAAGGCAAGGCGGCTGTAACAACGATTTTTTCGTTTTTGTCTATATTGAACATAATCACCTCTAAATCATTGAAATATTAAGAAATAGTTGATAAGAAACTTTTAATCCTTTACCAGAAACTTGTCAATATTCTTTCTGGCATGCTCCCTGCGCTTTTGATGTTCTTTCAGGAAATTGCGTACGTGCTTTGCTAAGCGCTGCTTGCACTCGCCACACATTATGCGGCCGGCTTTGCAGTCCTCGCGCATTTGCTTCATTTTCTCGTCACTGGGTTCAAATATATAATACATGTAATGATAGACAGTACATACGTCAGGGTTGCCGCCCTTTTCCTTCTGCTCTTTCAGAGAGCCGCGACCGCCTGTGAACGCTGCCATCACCTTTTTCTCAGCCACGTCCAACGAATCTGTCGTAAATATGGCTGTGTTCGGCCTGGATGCGCTCATCTTGCTTCCCGGTCCCTGAAGACCTGGCAAAAACATGCTGTGTATCTGTGCAGGCTTGTAATAACCCAGCCGCTCAGCAGCATCCCTAGCTATCCTCCAATAAGGATCCTGGTCAATGGCAGCAGGTATGAGCACAGGCGTTTTCTTGCCACTGAGTTCGCTTGGCAAGAAGCATGGCGCTGCCTGCATCGAAGGGAAGAACGCCATTCCGATATTTGTGCTGTTGTCAAATCCGAAGACAGCCTTGGCTGTCGAGAACGTGGTTAGCTTTGCCACGCGCACAGCTATCTTATAGAGAGTCTTTGAATAGTCAGTGTCAGAGAATATTATTGTCTTTTTAGGGTCGAACCCAACAGCAATCACATCTAGAGCGTTTTCCATTGCAAATGATTGTGTGTCATCAAGTGACAGCTGCTTGTTCATAAGGAATTTTTCATCGTCCGTGAGCTGGAAGTACAAATCAGCGCCAAACTTGTCCTGCAGCCACTTTGTGAATATCCACGGAACCAGATGCCCGATGTGGGTGTGACCAGATGGGCCACGACCAGTGTATAGCGCGAAGCGCTCGCCCTTGTCGTACTTGTTCAGCAACCAGTCAAGGCCACGATGAGAGAAAAATAAGCGGCGCCTTAGCATAAGGTGAAGCTCACCAGTGTGTTTTTTGATTTTGTCTATAAGTTTGTCTGTCAATGGCTCTGTACCAAATTGTTTTATCAGCTTCTTATAATCAATCTCTCCTTCAACTGTCCACGGAGTAACCTTCATCTCTGCTGCCATCATTTGTCACCTGAATAGATTATGTATATAGTTATTTTTTGTTGCGACAAATATAAATAAAATTTATTTTTGTTTAATCATTTAACAAATAAGGCTAAATATCAGATACATGTTAAATCATATAACAAATTGCATACCGAGCAGAATCACTTTTTCTTTCCGTATATGAACCAACACTGGGTGAAATATTTCTTGTAGCCCTCGACACGGACATCGTAGCCAAGGTCTTTGAACAACATATGAATCGCGTGCCTATTTTTCAGGAAATGCGGCGGAGGGATGCCAAAAGAATATCCAAAGCTGAGGAAGCAGAAACCACCGCCCTTTTTGAGCAGTGTCATGAGCCGTTCTATGATGCGTCTCGGGTTTACGAAATGCTCAAGCACGGATACTGACACAAAAGCATCAAATGTTTCTGGCTCAAAAGGTGAAAGTTCGGTCTCCTTGATGAGAACGGCATTGGTTATATTCTTCTTCTCTACCTTTTCCTTTACTTTCTTTAGCTGGGACTTGGAGATGTCCGTAGCCACAACTATGCCTCTCGGTCCGACACGCTTGCTTATGGCTATTGTAGACAGACCAGAACCAGAGCCAAAGTCTAAAACGGTTTGCCCCTGCTTAACACCTGCGTAATTCATTACTTTTTTTAGTTCTTCATTCCCATACCATATAGGGAAAAACTTGTCCCAGAACCATGAGAACCTGTCGAAAAATTTGGCAGTAAACCTTTTGTCAGCCTGGAACTTGATTAAAAAGTAGAAAGGTATGCCTAAAAGGACCAGCACAGCACCCTTGACGAAAACATCAACCTCTGTTTGCATTAATAAAATAAATATCAGAGCTGCCAAGAGAAATGTTAAGATGTATGCAAAAGGCAGACGGAAATATCGTTTTCTCTTTGGGTCTTTTTTCCTTAAAATCAAAAGAGACGCTATCACCAGAAAATATAACAACAGAGAAACAGGTATGAGAACCTTCAGAAACAGCTCATAACCGCCTGTTATTATATTGGAAAATATTATGATGGATGTTACAAAAAACTGGAAGAGCAGAGCCTTCCTTGGAACACCTGCATCATTGGTGTCAGCAAAGAAATCCGGGAGCATGCTCTCCTTTGACATAGCATATGGAAGCCTTGGTGAGGCTGTAATCCAGCTGTTCAGACACCCGAGAATTATTATAACTGCGCCGAGCGAGAGAAAAAAACCAGCACCGTGGACATAAGAGCCGGCCAGGAAGGCTAGCGGAGCATCTGCGGCTACAAAGTCAGACAATCCACCGGGAAGTATGTGAACAGAACCAAGCGCGGTCAGCGTAACGAGAAAATAAAGCGAGGCTACAATAAGGGTTCCAAGTATAATACCCTTTGGTATGACCTTTCTGGGGTTTTTGGTTTCTTCAGCAAGGAATGTGACATCCTGCCATCCAATATAAGGTTCTATGAGGATAGCGGCAGCCATCAGGAAGTATTCCCAACCCAGAGGCTCGAAAACCATCGTGGAAAAATTAATAAAATCCCAGCCGAGATCAACAAAGCTCAAAAGAATCAGGAACGATGCACCTGTCAGAATCATCTGGAGCCGCGCACCATGTTTAATGCCTTTGAGGTTGACAAATGTGAACAATGCAACAACAAAGATTGATACAATTATCTTGGCTGTATCAGACAGCGGAATTATGTGAGACATATAGCTGACAGCAGCCGCAACCAACATAGCTATTGTTATCCAACTAATTACCCAAGCAACCCATCCAACAACAAATCCAAGCTTGTCGCCGAAGGCGCGCTTCACATATGTGTAGACCCCGCCAGAGTCTTCATACATGCTGGTCAACTCTGCGAAAACCATGGACATCATTATCGCAACGAGTCCCATCACAATCCACAGGAAGAGGGAAGAATAACCAACCATGCCCGCGGCTATAGCCGGTATCATAAATATGCCAGAACCTATTATAGCTCCAGCAGACAAGAATACGATTTCCTTGAGCCCGAGTACTTTTTTTAATTCCTTCCCAGCTTTTTTCTTTGGTTTTTTAGCTGGAATATTAGCAGCAGTCATTTATCAATCACTATAAACAATTTGCCTCGGGCGCTATTTATATTTTTTCGCACATCAATGAGGAAATTATTTATACCACATCTGGAGAAATAAAAACATGGGACTTAAGCGCGAGTTAGGGCTTTTCCAGACAGTTGCGTATGGTGTCGGAATCATTCTGGGCGCGGGCATATACGCACTCATAGGACAGGCAGCAGGCATGGCTGGCAACGCTGTCTGGATGTCTTTCGTAATAGCAGCGTTCATCGCCTCTTTTACCGGCCTTAGCTATGCAGAACTCTGCTCTGTGTTTTCCAAGGATGCAGCTGAATACCTCTACGTCAAAAAGGCCTTTGGCAACGAATTGTTATCATTCCTAACAGGATGGTCTATTGTTTTGACAGGTGTTGTCGGTGCTGCCGCGGTCGCACTCGGCTTTGGTGGATATTTCTCAGCCATGTTCGGCACACCAATTATAGTTGTAGGTGTTAGCGTTTTGATATTGTTTTCTCTGCTGAACTTCTATGGCATAAAAATGTCCACAGGTATAAATATTATTTTCACACTGATAGAAGCCGGCGGCATTTTGCTGATAATTGCTCTCGGCCTAGGTCATATCGGTTCTGTTAACTACCTTGAGTCAACTGGCACAGCCGGAATCTTCTCAGCAGCTGCCCTGATATTCTTCGCATACATAGGATTTGAGAGCATTGTAAAAATGGGTGAAGAGACAAAGAGCCCAAGAAAAATACTTCCGACAGCCCTGATATTATCTATAGTCATCACAACAATACTGTACATTCTTATGTCTCTGTCTGTAGTAAGCATAATGCCTTGGGAAGAACTCGCCAAGAGCAGTGCGCCGGTTGCTGATGTTGCTGCCAGAGCAATGGGTGGCCAGGCATATCTTATGTTATCTGTTATAGCATTGTTCGCGACAGGCAACACAGTACTTATACTACTCATCGCGACGTCCCGAATGATTTACGGCATGACAAAAGAACACGTGCTGCCAAAACCTTTTGGATATGTACATAAAACAAGGAACACTCCATGGGTCTCAATATTCTTTGTTATGTTCGTTTCCATGTTATTCACGCTCATAGGAAACATAAAAACCGTTGCAAACATAACCAACTTCTCTGTATTTCTGGTTTTCATAATGGTTAACCTTTCACTCATCAAGCTGAGATATCGCAAAGGGTTCAAACCGCGATTCAGGTCGCCTATCAATATTGGAAGGTTCCCTGTTCTTGCTGCGCTTGGTATAGCTGTTTCGCTCCTCATGCTTCTGCAATTCAGCACGATTGTCGTGGCCTATGGACTCGGCATACTGCTGGCAGGGGCAATCGTCTATAAACTTATAGATTAAACTAGTAATCATTATTGTGTTCAGATTAGCGACTAGATAATCTTAGCAACTATATCAGCGACGGCATAAACCGTTCTATGATGAATAGCAGATAAAGGATAAGCAGTATGAAACCTTCGTGCTTGGTTATCTTCCCTTCCCTGCTTAAAAGATACCAGACAGTTACCACAGCTGCCATGAGAAACGGCATTAAGCTGATAATAGATTCTATGTTTATTGGTACCGGGCTCAGTATGCTTGTAACACCAAGTACAAGTGTTATGTTTGTCACGCATGAACCGAAGAGGTCGCCCATTGCAAGAGAATATTGTCTGTTCTTTATGGCTTTTATCTCTACTGATAGCTCAGGTAGGGTTGTTCCCAGTGCGACCAAAGTGGCGCCCACAAGTGTTGATGTTAGTGAAAAGAAATGCGCTATCTCTATGGCCGACTTAACTACGAAGTCAGCAGACAACAGAAGCAGTCCAATGCTCAGTAGGAACTTAACAAAAAGTGGGTATCTGTCTCTTTTCTTGCTTTTTTTATCGTCGAAAGCCTTTTCGCTCACGTGACCCTCCTTGTATAGTTTAACCAAAAGAAATCCAAACAGGCCAAGCAGCAGAAGACCATGAATAACAGAAAGTTCGCCTCGCTGAAAAATAAAAAGCGCGACAAGAGATGATATGAAGAGCAGTTCCACAAGGCTAAGTATGTCTTTTTTCTTTAGGTATATTGTCCCACCAAATATCGTGACCAGACCTAAAACAAGCGTCAGGTCTGTGAAGTTTGCACCAAGGACATTGCCAACAGACAGGCCAGGCTCTCCCCAGACACCGGAAAAGAGAGCAACAGATAACTCTGGCAGTGATGTTGCAACAGAGATAAAAATGAAACCCAAGGCAAAGGTGGATATTCTCATAACTTCTGACAGCTCGATGCCATACTTTATGACCGAATCGCTTGATTTATAGAGAACTAGTGCACTCACCAAAAACACAATGAAAAAATACATTTAAATCACGTTGAGCTTTATTACGTCGGATTTTTCGCCTAATTTCACTATAGCCTCGGTTTCATTTTAGCTGATTTCATTTTAACTGATTTCATTCTAGTTTAATGCTCATGAAATCCTTTGCTATCTTTATTTTTTTCTTCAGCTCGTCGCCAGCAACTTGGCTAATAATTTCTTCCAGCTCTTTTGTGGACTGATAGCGCCTGCTTATATGAGTCAGCACGATTTGCTTTGCATTTGTTTCTTTAGCAATTTTAACAATATCTTCTATAGAGCTGTGGTTTCTCTCTACAAACTTCTTATCAAAATAGGTGCATTCATGAATCAGCAAGTCAGCGTCCTTCGCAAGCTTCACAAGACCATCGCACGGCCGCGTGTCGCCTGAATAAACTATCTTCTTGCCCTTCTCTACAAAGGATACCTCGTCGAGCAAGATTTTCTTTCCTTTGTATGTTACCTCGCCATTGGCCTTTAGCTTTTTATATATCGGCCCCTTTTTAGGTAGGCCAAGACCAACAGCCTTCTCCTGGTCTATCTTTACACGGTCCTTCTCAAGGAATGCGTAAGCAACAGCAGGTATGCCATGGTCCACAGGCATGGAAACTATTTCATATTCTTCATCATCCAAAAGCGTTGTCTGTTCCTTGCCATCAAAAGGAACATCTATAGTGTTAACAGCAAATCCCTTGGAAGAATATCCGAGCTCGGCTAAGACATCAAAAAACTTTGATGCTTCTGGCCCATAAAGATGAAGTGGTCTAGTCCTATTTTCCAGGCTCATTGTTTCTAACAGGCCGAGCAAGCCAGCAAAATGGTCAGCGTGCCAGTGTGTGATAAATATATGGTTCAGGCGCATGAAATTCAGGCCTGAAATAAAAATCTGACGCTGTGTCCCCTCTCCACAATCCCAGAGAAAGCAGTGCTCATTCTCGCTCTGATACGTTAAATATAGAGCTACATGCCCCCTATGCTTTGTAGGAATAGAACCAGTCGTTCCTAAAAAAGTAACGATAAACCGTGTCATGTTTTATTGTTTGTCATCAGACTATTAAAAGTTTTGTAAGTTTTGTGAGTTCCGGCGAACTGGTTTTCTATTATTCTCTGTTGTCTATAAAAAGGAATACCACCAAAGACGCCAGCATCGTTAGTGCGCTGTACCAAAAGGCTTCCAAGAAGTATAGCGACATGCCAACACCGAAGACGATTCCCGTTACAAACAGCAGTAATGCGTGCTCTTCCTTCTTCTTAAATGTCTTCTTGTCAAGTATCGTATCTTTTCTCATAATCTTCAACATATTCAATCACCCTATAATTAACTATACAAACCAATATTAAAAAATATTGCCCAGACCACAAGCCAGAATAAAAGGAATAAAGTCATGTCTTTGTCAAATTTGAGCCTGAAGTTTTTTTTAGCCACGAATTTGGCATTAAGAAAAAGCGTCGCCACCATTACAATCATCGAGATGAAAAAAATGTACATGGTGTTGACTAGTTTCTGAGCAAGGATAAATGAGATACAACCCATTAGCGCTCCAGCAACAGCCACGACCATTTTAGATTTCATATCTTTGTCCATCATCTATCACCATATGTTAACAATTAATTATTAGTGAGTCTTGTGAGTCTTTTTTACTTTGCTTTTTGATTTTTTCTTTCCTGCGCTGGTTGTCCGGTCCTTGAAAAATATTTCCAATTTCTTTTGTTCGTTTTCTTTTTTGATGAGCTCAAAGGTCAGCCAGGAATGCCGAACAAATTCAAGGTTATTGCCTTTATTATTCATCCAGTTCTTTAAAAACTTGATTGTCCTTTCGTCGCTTGGATATCCGCTCCCGATTTCCTCACCAATGTTGTCGCTTATCTTTCTTATTTCCCTGTCGCGCTGAACCTTAGCCAGGATAGAAGCAGCGCCGACAACAGGATATCTTTTATCAGCAAAGTTTTCTGCTATGATTTCTGACCGGCACGTAATTCCTTGTTTTATTTTCTCCGCAAACTTTTTTGTGTTGGCCTCAATCGCGTCTATGATTGCTTTGTCCGGTTCGAGAAGGTTTATTATCTTTTGCACGTGTTCAATCTCTATCCTGTTCAGATTTTTTATTGACCTTAGCCTATCAATCTCGCTTGCAGGTATGCTGAGAAGTATGAAATCATGTGAGAGCTCTTTCAACTTTTTCTCCATGCGTTGCCTTTGACCAGGAGACAGCAGCTTAGAATCCTTAGCGCCAAGCTCAACAAGCTGCGATAGGTTTTCTTCTTTTATCATGTAGCCGCATATGAGGAGCGGCCCGAGAACAGGCCCTTTACCAGCCTCGTCAATGCCAAGAATTAATTTATTTTTGGTCATAAAGATTAGTTATAAAACTCAACTATTTATAAACTTTTCCACAAATTTATAGTTGTTAAAAAACAAAGCGGGGTAGAGCAGCCATCTGTTACTGTTGGGGTAGCAGACTGTAATGGAGTGCTCGTCGGGCCCATAGTTCCTTTTCCTTGCAAATAAGGAAAGGGTTACCCGAAGGTCAATGGTTCAAATCCATTCCCCGCTATTATGCTGACACAAGAGGAAGGTCTATCGCTAGTTCGTCTTGCACGCAAGACCATAGAAAGTTTTGTCAGAAACGAACCCATTGACAAGCCAAAAGATCATAAACCCTTTATGGACAAAAAGCGTGGCGTGTTCTGCACACTGACCAAACATGGCCAGCTTCGCGGCTGCATTGGCCTGCCTTATCCAACACACAAACTTGTGGACGCTGTAGTCGAAGCTGCCATGGGCTCTGCAGAAGACCCAAGGTTCCCGGCTGTGACAGAAGACGAACTCAAGCATATAAAAATAGAGATATCTGTGCTGACAGAACCAAAAAAGATAGAGGCAAGCGGAGAAGAGATTCTCAAAAACATCAAGCCGAATGAAGACGGCCTTATAATAAAGCACGGTTTTAACCAGGGGCTTTTCCTACCACAGGTATGGAAAGAACTCCCGAGCAAAACAGAATTCTTGGATCATCTTTGCCTGAAGGCAGGACTTGCTCCCGGATACTGGAAAAGGCCTGGCGTGACGTTTTATGGATTCCGTGTCCAGGCATTCAAGGAGTGACTAACTGGGTGTGGCCAATGTATGAAATAACACTTCTAAAAAAACTCATTGCGCTGAATACTGACAGCACAACAAAGGAAAATTATAAAGAATGCGCGCAGCTCATAGTCAAAGAAGCCAAAAAACTTGGAATGAAAACAAAAATTATCAATGCGCCTGCACCTGATAAAAAGCCAAGGCCAAATGTTCTGGCTGAATTAAACGTAGGCGCTGACAAGACTCTTCTGCTGGTTACGCATTATGATATTGTACCTGTTGGCAACGGTTGGCATACAAACCCGCTATCGCTTGCTATTAAAAACGGCAAAGCATTTGGACGCGGGGCATCCGACGACAAGGGCGGAATAGTTGAAGCCTTCGGCGCGATAAGAGAAATTGTGAAAAAGAACAAAACACGCTATAATATAAAACTCGTCTGTGCATGCGATGAAGAGGTCGGCGGCAGATACGGACTGCGATATGTCTGCCAAAAACATAAAAAAGATGTACAGGCTGATTTAGCACTGGTCATAGACTCTGGTGTAGAAAACATAGTTACAGGATGCAGTGGTGTGTTGGATGGGAAAATAACTATAAAAGGCAAGGCGTGGCATGCTGGATATCCTCACCAGGCTGACAACGCGATATACAAGGCTATTCGTGTTGTTGAAGAAATCAGAAAGCTTGAAAAGAAAATAGAAAAAAGATATTCGAAACTAAAGGCACCGAAAGGCTCACCACATAAAAAGGTCTGGAACAGGCTGAATGTTACTGTCTTCAACTCTGGAGAAAAATCAAATGTGATTCCTGGCGAAGCAATTGTAGAATTCGATTATCGTATGTTGCCAGAACAAAAACCGTCGGATGCTAAGAAAGAAATCAGGAACATGCTCAAGAAAATCAACAAGAAGTTTGGTATTAAAACTAAACTGGAGTTTGAACAAGCACATCCAGGTTATATAACCAACGCACGCAGCCCAATCGTGCAGGAGTTTCAGAAATATGTATCAAAGGTATTCGGACGTAAAGAAATCGTTGGTCAGCTTGGCGCAATTGATGGCACATACACAGCAGCCGCAGGCATACCATCCATTGGCTTTGGTCCAGGTGGCGGCAACCACCACGCACCTGACGAATTCATACCGCTCAACGACATCAAGAAAATGAGAAAATTGATTGTAAAGTTTTGCGAAGGCTAAACTTCTAAGTTACGCCTGTACTCGGGGTTTCCTTCCAAATAGTGCACAAAAAAGGCAGCTTTCTTGCCAAAGAGCGTCAGATTGTCTCCATCTAAGAGACCTGCATCCTTCGCAACCTTTTCAAACCTTGCCTTGTCTATTCCTTCCCAACTATAACTTATTGGAAATTTTTTTTCTGCTACCAAACGAAGAGTATCTCTTGTAGAATCATTATACTTCCAAATGTCTTCTAGTGTTTTTCTTGTGATTTCGCCTTCATGAGTGTCAATAATTCCTTTAATATCATTAGCCGTTTCATTTCCATAGTTCATAGCATCACCTCATCGGTCAAAGCATTATCTTATAATTATTTTTAAACCCGTGTGTTTGCTTCGTAATGTATTATATAATCCTGCCGAGCGTTGCCCACACATAAGGTATGAGTATCATTATCATGAACATTACCAGGATTATCTTTATGCCCTGGCGCCAGCCCTCGCGCTGAAATCCGAAATATAGACCGATTGCCAGACCGCCGAAATGGGCTATGTAAGAGATATTGCCCGCTGCTGTGCCCAGGCCTGCGGCAGCAAATCCTATTGCGTTGTATACAGCATATATCAATCCAAGAAGTCCGAGCGGTACAGGCATGAAATAAGGATAAAAGGAAAAATCAAAAGGTCTGACAAGCATGCCCGTGCCAATGAGCGCGAACACACCAGCGCTCGCGCCTATGGAAGGCATAGCCCAGGCATAAATGCCCAGAAAATAAAAAGATAGTGAAAAAATATCGCCCAGCCAAGCGCCAAGAAGAAAGATGAGTAGCATCTTTTTCGAGCCCAGCTCAGACTCAACAGCCGCGCCGAAAAAGAACAATATCAACATATTTGAAAGAAGATGCTCCAAGTCTCCATGAATAAATATAGATGTCACAAGCACTTCGGGATGTGTGAAAAGATTCTGTCCCGAAAATCCGTAGCGCTCTACGATATACTTGTTTGCTTCAGGCGACAGAAACGCCATGCCTATGAATATCACTGTACAGAGAACTACCAAACTTAGTGTAACCCGCATGCTCATGCTTTATTTTTGTTTCCGTCGGATTTAAAAGTTAATTTTATTTATTAAATAAGCATATCAGATTCGCGTTTTATTAATCTCACTAGAGACTCTCCCTCAGGAACGAACGAACAAAAAGTCAACCCTCCTGTTATTTCATACTTAACTCCTGGTTCTGGAGCAACACCCGGATTTTTATCATATCCGTTGTTTCCACCCATCTTTCTCACCTTATTAACGCTTATGAAAACTAGCTTTGCGAAGCTGAAGAAACTACCACACCAAGAATAGAAAAAGAGGGCGGCATCGCGTGCCGCCCTATCTATGGGGTGTGGTCTACTTCAAGTATGATTACCTGCGCACGGGCATGTGCACAGGATGTTTTTTTAAGAGTGTGGTCATAGTATGACTGCTGTGGCCTTCAGCTAATAACTTTTATGCCAAGGTCATTTATCATGCTCTGGACACCTTGCCTATCTTGTGAGTAAGCCTTCTGGGATGGGCCCAGGATGTATGGCGACTTGACACCAGTTATTATCGTGATAACCTGAATCTTGTCAGCATAGTCAGGAAGCACACGCGCGCCCCAAATAACCTGCGCATCTGGGTCAAGGTTCTTTGCCACTGACTCGCCTATCTCATTTATCTCACTCAGTTTCATGTCTTCTCCACCAATAATCTGTATCAGCGCACCTGTTGCACCTGTGTAATCTACTTCCAGCAAAGGATGTGTCAGAGCCTTTTGCACAGCCTCTTGTGCACGATGCTGGGATGTGGAGTCGCCAACACCTATAGCAGCAACGCCTCCAGAGCGCATCACTGCTTTCACATCTGCATAATCAAGATTCACCAGCGAAGGTTGTGAGATTGTCTCAGAAATGCCTTTTATCATTGTGGCTATCAGGTTATCAGCCATGGCAAATGCCTGCTTTAGCGGCAGATCACCAGCAAGCTTGAGCAGCTTCTGGTTTTCCATAACAATGACAGTATCGCATACTTCCCGCAATTGCATCAGTCCGTCTTCGGCCTTGCCTATTCGGGCACCTTCTATCTTGAACGGCAGTGTGACACAACCTATCACAATAGCCCCCTGCTCTTTTGCCAGCCTAGCAATAACAGGTGCAGCGCCTGTACCAGTTCCACCGCCTAAGCCGCATGTGATAAAAACAAGGTCAACATCATTGAGCATTTCTTTTAAATCCTGTCTTGATTCTTCTGCGGCCTTTTTTCCGATATTCGGATATCCGCCAGCACCAAGACCTTTTGTAAGATCTCTTCCTATCAAAACCTTTTTTTCAGCTTTTGTTATACTCAGATGTTTAGCATCTGTATTAACCGCTATTGTTTCTGCTCCTGCAATCCCCATGTCAGTCAGCCTCGTAACACTATTATTACCTGCCCCGCCTATTCCAACAACAAGAATCCGAGCAGTGTGTTCTAAAAACTCCTGGTCAGCCGCCTCCTCTTCATGAGCCGGCTTAGACGACTGGAATGACCATTCGTTATCTTTATCTTGCTCGTCAAATGCAGATTGTATGATGCTGTCCATACCCACACCTTCCTATATCTTTTATTATATATTTTACCAAAGCGAAAAGCATTTTTAGTTTGGTAAACATAATAGCTTTACTTTTTTGGAAGGTATGTCCAAACTTTCCAAGAAATAGTCTAAACAGTATAAGAAAAAAACGAATCAAATGCAAATCCAACCAAAAGGTTTGTCCAAACCCTTTGAATTGTATGTTACGTCCAAACCGATTGTCCAGATCGGTTGTAACTGACACGTTGTCCGAACGTGTTTTCTAAAAAAGTACTAAATATTCTTTCTTTATTCTCTTTAAAAGGCTTTTCTATACTCTGGTATATATGTTCACGAATTCATTATTGTATGGTAAAGAAAGATATATATTTGGAAAATCCAAACGATTCATTACACCCAGTAACAATAAATTTGGATTTTCCAAATGATTGTCTAAGTCTTGTCAGAAAAAAAACACTAGAAGACATTAAGAAACCTTGTGTATATCTCGTTGCCAAGCGCGCTTCTCAGGAATTCGCTGTTTTGTGCATTCTTTACCGCGTCTTCAAGTGTTGTTGGTAGACTTTCTGCTTCTTCCAGCTTGTAGGCATTTCCATTTACGAGCGATCGCATCTTCAGATTCTGTTCAACACCAAGCATGCCTGCGTTGATAAGCGCTGTAAAAACAAGATACGGGTTAACCTGTGGGTTGGGTGCTCTGAACTCTATATTAATATCAGACGACTTGCTGCACTTGGGAATTCTTATCAGCGCTGATCTGTTTGCCATGCCAACACATATGTTTTTTGGCGCCTCACTCCCACCCAGCCTTTTATAAGCTTCCTTGTCAGGTGCAAAAACAATTGTCATGTCCTTTGCATATTTTAG
This sequence comes from Candidatus Aenigmatarchaeota archaeon, assembly GCA_029932645.1. GTDB lineage: Archaea > Aenigmatarchaeota > Aenigmatarchaeia > GW2011-AR5 > JAGGXF01 > JAGGXF01. The sequence goes on from JAOZPR010000010.1 coordinate 23,445, forward strand.
TAAACCCTCGATAAAAGATTTACCAAACTCACTTAGGCCGTGCTTGGAATCGTCGCCAGCAAAAAGATTTTCTCCATTTTTCCAGACTGATATATGAACATGCATACCATTGCCTGCCATCCCTTCGAATGGCTTTGGATGGAATGTAGCTTTCAGGCCGTGCTTTGCAACAAGCTGGTGAACAAGCATCTTGAACATTATCAGGTTGTCCCCTGTTGTTACAGGATCTGCATACTTGAACCCGAACTCATACTGACCAGGACCAACCTCGTGATGCATCCTTGTTGGTATAAGCCCTGTCTGCCTCATTTTATCTATCAACTCCTTCTCAAACCCGTTAAGAAAAACGTGAAACATATATTGCTTGTTGTCCAGCAATCCGCCATCCTGCCCAAGAATATAAAACTCCGGCTCGATACCGATAAAAACTTCATACCCCTTTTTGTGCAACTCGCGCACAGTCTCTTTGAGCAGCGAGCGAGCGCAATATTTTTCTAGGTTGCAGAAGTTCACCTCTTTTGTCACACCATTCAGATTATATGTTCGCACAGCATCCGACATCAGTCGCATGTCAGACTCTTCTATGCCAACACCGAGATGCACAGATGATGCATCAACAAAGCATTCTTTCTTGTCATCAAAAATATGCATCACGCGAAACCGGCCTAAGAAATCGCAGAACACAAAATCCCTGACAATGTTGCTCTCAGTCATTGACCACACTTTTCCATTCGTATTTATACCCCATATTCACCCAAAATAATAAAAATATAGATTATACTTGTACAAATAAATATTTTAATGTACTATTAGAAAACAAATGTATTTAAATAATTTGAAAAACAATACATTTATATCAAAAAGTAAGGGGTATAACCATGAAAAGCAAACAAATGTTTTTGAAAAAACTGGACAAACGAGATGCTGCAATAATAAACGAGCTGAACAAGGATGCGCGAGCGTCGTTCAGGAAAATCGCCAGAAAGCTTGGCGTTGCGACAACCACGGTTATAAACAAATACAATAAGCTAAAGAAATCCGGAATTATCAAAAGCACAGCACCAATTATCGATACAGAAAAGGCTGGATACAAACTCACAGCAGCCATAGAAATCATTGTGTCAAAAGGAAAGCTCATAGAAGTGGAAAAGAAAATAGCCAAAATGCCCGGAGTATTCGCTGTTTACGATATTACTGGCGAGCCTGACTCGCTAATAATTGCGCGCTTTCACAGCAGAGCTGAACTAAACAATTTTGTCAAGTCGTTGCTGGCCATGCCATACATCGAACGAACCAATACGCACTTCGTTCTCAATATAGTCAAAGAGGATTTCAGGGTTTTTGTTTA
>JAOZPR010000011.1 GCA_029932645.1 Candidatus Aenigmatarchaeota archaeon
CGCAGCCAAATGGTTAACTTGACAATAAGATTAGAAAGCTTAGAAAGCAATGGAACATCTGAGGATATTAACAGGACAATCCAGATTAGTGGTGTACACGAGGAAACGATAAGAAAAAATTTGACAGAAGGTCTGTGGAGGGCGGTAGTAGCTGTGAAAAGCGATGATGGAGAAAAGGCCGGACCAAGAAGCGTCGTGTTTACAATAGAGGAAAAAGAGCACCGGCCGACGCAAAAACTACCCATGGACTATAGAAAGATATCAGGCCCTGGTCTGGTAGGAGAAGAGATACGAAATCCGTTCGAGACAGTCAAGTATACTATAAGGAACGCGTCTTCTGTTTTTGAGTATTGGAACAATATAGAGTATCTGAGAATAGAAAAATCTTCTAACTCTGTGCAAAGGACATTTGTTATTGGTGATGCTAGGCTGGAAACATTTGGAAATGTTAGCGAGCAGCGGAAAGAGCTGATATGTCCAAAGGGTATGCTGTGGACTAGGCTATACAATGGTGTCACAGAAGAGAGATTTCTTGGTTATGGAGCTGAACTAGAACAGATTATGAACGAGGTTTTGGACAAGATGCAGGAAGAGATAGCAAATCTGAGAGAACGCATAGAAACTGGTGACATTGATATTGATTATCAAATATAGTACCAACTATTTAATTCTGTTTGGATTTTCCAAACAATTGTCTAATTATTTCTAACTATACAAAGTCTATGAGCGGTTCGCCACATTTATGGCACTCGAACATGTGGTCACCGCCATCATAGATAAGCCGCACCTCTATTCTGTTCAAGGCTCTGCAGTGAGGACAAGAAACAACGACATCTTTCATATTTTTTTACTGTTATCAATACTTTTAAAACTAACTTTTAAAACTATCTTGGTCTGGGTTCTAAAAACTTTAAGTATAATCTGAAGCAAGATATATCTTTATGACAGAATCTGGTCAAGTGTTCAGGGTTTTTTGGCAGGATTTCAAGCCTGTTATGCAACTCAGGGCGAATGGAAATAGTACTGATATAAGGACTATAAAGCTTTTTGACGATGCGCAAATATCATGGAAAGTCGGCGACAAATACTGTACAGGCTACTGGAAAAACGGCTATAGGCCATGTCCGAACAATGAAAAAATAGACTATGGTTCTAAGTGCAAGACTTGTATGCAGCTGGATGAATACTTTCGTTGTATTAGATGTGATGGTTCTAATTGTCTGAATCCAAACGCAAGACGCCAATGTATGGAGGATGTGTTTTTTCTGTACCTGGCTTCTTTCAATTCATTGCTAAAGGTCGGTATTTCCAGGATGTTTAGATTAAAGACAAGACTGGTGGAGCAGGGCGCAGACTTCGGCGCAAAACTATTAAAAATAAAAGACGGAAAAAAGGCGAGAAAGACCGAACAGCAAATTTCCCACAAACTTAATGTTGTTGATAGGGTCAACGGTTCGCAGAAGTTTGAACACCTTTTTGGCGATCCGAACACATCTCTGAAAAAAATAACGTCTTCTATTCAAAAACTGAATGCATTAGGATACGAAATAAATCCAGAGATATATGACCTTAGAAGCTATTACAGGCTTGACCGGGTCAGTAATGAGCCAGTTTTCATAGATAATGCGAGAGGAAAGACAATCAAAGGCAAGGTCGTCGCGCTGAAGGGTAACATATTGATACTTGAAACAGATAAAGGTGGGAATATCGCTTTAAACACACATGACCTTATCGGCAGAAAGTTTAAAGAGATATAATTACAAGCTCATTTTAAAATTAATTTTTTATTTTCTTTTCACTTTAAGCTTTTAAAAATTTATAGTGAATTAACAATAGGTTAAAATGCAAGTATACAAAGGGATTTATTTATTGGATGGGGTGGGATTTGATTCTAATATCTATGTAATAGACGGCGAAGTTATAGTTGATACTGGAACCGGCGCATTCTTTAAAGAGACCAAAGAAGAGATGCTCAGGCTTGGTCTAAAGCCAAAGAGGTTTAAGCTGATTATTAATACGCACTGCCATTTTGACCACACCGGCGGGGATAAGAAGTTTAGGGACTGGCTTAAAGCAAAAATAGCTATTCATAAGAAAGACAGAAAGAGTTTGGAGACAGGAAAAAACACACTGGCTGAATTGTTTGATGAGAAAGCCAGATCAATAACAGCTGATATAGAGTTGGATAAGAAGGACGTTATAAAGACTAAGAACTTTTCTTTTGAGATTATTGCTACGCCCGGCCACACACCAGGTTCTATTTGTTTATATGAAAAGAAAAAAAGAATTTTAATATCAGGGGACACCATTTTTACCGATGGTATAGGCAGAACAGACTATCCCGGAGGAAGTAAAAGAGAGTTGATAAACTCCATAGAAAAGCTGGCCAAGCTACGCGTTGACTGCCTTTTGCCAGGGCACGGTATGCCAAAGACAGTTGGTGCAGGCTTCCTGATAAAACAGATTCTGGCCACGGCTTAAAGCTTATTAAAAAGTTTTTTAAACTTTATTTTGATTAAATTTTATTTGTGGGTTTTTATTTGTTTTATTCACGCGGGGGTGAAAAAATGGTCAAGAAAAAGAAAAAAGATTTTACATTCTTTTGGGAGGAGCCATGGGAAAATATGAGAGACCTTCAAAAGGAGATGCAAAAGAAGATGAAAAGTGCTTTTGACTTTTCTGAGCCGTTCACATTCCAGTTCAATGTTCCGAAATTTTTCAGGGGAATCCGGCTTGGAAAAACAGACGATGAAATAATAGTGATTGCAGAGCTGCCTGGCTTCAGTAAGGAAGATGTGCAGATAGAGGTCGGCGAGGACAGCATTCACATATCTGCTGAGAAAAAGACGAAGAAAAAAGAAGAGAGCTTTTTTGAAGCGAGTTCTTCAAAGATAGACAAAAAATTTTCTTTGCCTGAAAAGGTCATACCAGACAGAGCAAAGGCAAAAATGATAAACGGTGTGCTGGAGATAAGGCTTGCCAGAGCCAAACCAAAGAAAAAATCCAGAAGATTGAAAATAGAATAGTTAAAATAGAAGAGTTTTTTTAATTCTTTTTACACTTTATTATTTTTTCTTTTTTGTTTATCTCAAATTTCACTGGTAAAAACTTTTCGGTAACCCAGATATTTGTTTCCATATGCTTCGTTATTTTAGAAACCCTGATTTGGCTTTCTTTCTTATTTATTGATGCAAGTCCAATGTAAGGTATAATCTGGTCAGCCATATGAGAGTCTATGGGCGCTCCTGACTTATACTCTTTCAATAGTTTTTTCCCGGCTTCTTTTCCTACGTCTTCTGATCTTTTCTTTATTTCACCCAAGGCATTGGCTCCTATTACAGAGTTTTTTGTCTCTATCCAAAGGTCTATACCAGAGCCTATAGAGTCAGTATTCACATAGTCAGTTTTTATATTTACAGCACCAAGCTGCTTTATGATATTTGTTGCAGACTGTGCCTGTCTTTCTGCGACGCGAGCGTCTCTCAGTTGCAGAGAAGCATGAGAAATACCATTTAAAGATTTGATTTCCCCTTGCTTGATAAGACAAACTGGTCTAAACTTTTCTACGGGCAAAACTTTCATCTCGACGCTTGCGCCACCTTTTGGATAATAACCGTACTTGATTATATTAAGCTCAGCTTCATAGCCAAACTTCTTTAATATCGGCAGAAGCACGTACTTGATGTAATTTATTGGGACAGCCCATTTTCCTGTCGTGGCTCCGCCATTAATTTTAATATCGACTTCACTTTTCGCATGGGCAGCTGGCATCATTAGTGCCTGTAAAACAAGGCCAACTGAGCCTGCTGTTGGTATATTAATTGACAAACTACCAGGCTTGATGGTTCTTGGTGTGAATTCTAGTTTTAAAGATTTGAGAGCAGCTCCCTTAACATCAGCATCGCATAAACTCGCAGCAGCCTTTACTGCCTCTAGATGTTGTACTTTCAAGCCAGCAACAGCCCGACCTTTTCTGATATTTATTATTTTACATGCCTTGCCTGTTATGGCTGATAAGGACAGGGCAGTTCTTATTATCTGCCCGCCACCCTCAAGATAAGAACCATCTATCTGTATCATGTTAACCAGCCAGCATCTTGACTAACCAAAATCACCATCAAAGAACAATCTCTTCTCCGCATTTTGGAGCAAACGCATTGATATTCAGCAGTTCTGTAATGTCTTTGGCGAATTTTTTACACTTATCACCATGGACACATATAACTTTTTCTGGGGACAGTTTCTTGATGATGTCTAGCAATTCTTCCCGGTCAGCATGTGCAGAAAAGTTGAACCTATGCATCTCACATTGAACTTTAAAGTTATTTTTTTTACCACCCATTTCTTCATTAGAATATATACCACTCTTCAAGAGATTATATCCTGGTGTGTCCTCAACCAGAAAACCGCTGAACAAGATTTTAGTTTTTGGGTTGTCGTGAAGTTTCTGCAGATAGTATATAATTGGACCGCCACCTAGCATACCTGCGGTTGTCAGAATAATACCACCTTTTTTTATTATACTATCTCGTTGTCTCGTGTTTCTTATCCAAGTTATTTTACTCATAATTTTTTTCAGTTCTTTGGCATTTTTTATATATTTTTTATAGTAGTGAATGATTTCTGTTGCTTGTTTAGCCATTCCGTCCATTGCTATGAAATCAGCAAACTCCTCTAGCATAAGCAAAAGCTCTTGTGCTCGGCCAACAGCAAAGGTTGGTATCAAAGCAATATCGTTGTTGGCTAGAGCCTCTTTTACATGATGCTTTATTTTTTCTTCTTCTTTTTCTCGTTCTGGCTGAATTGTATCACCATACGTACTTTCTGTGATTAATATGTCTACTTTGCTCGGCAAAGAGCAACCATTCAAAAGCCTCGAAGCCTTTAGTTTTATATCTCCAGTATAAAAAATTCTTTTTTCTTTTGTTAGCAGTATTGATGAACTACCTGGTATATGACCGGCGTCAAAGAGCTCGGCACGCATACCTCTAAGTTTACGCGGTGATCGATATCCAACTGGTTCTGCATTTCTCATCATGTCTTTGAGTTCTCTTTTGGAGAACGGCAGTCTTTCTTTTCTTTTTTTGGCTATTTTCAGTGAGTCGTTCAGAAGCAGGTAGCTTAGCTCAAGCGTCAAGTCTGTTGCCAGCACTTTTGGATTGCTTCTTTTGAAAAGCACTGGAACTGCTCCGGAATGGTCCAGATGCGCGTGAGATGGAATAACAAAGTCTATCTTCTCTTTTGGTGCAATAGGATACTCCACTGGTTCTTCCTGAAGCTTCACACCATAGTCCATAATGATGTTTGTTTTGTTATCGCTTATCATAATGCCGGACTTGCCTACTTCCCCAGCACCACCCAAAAACCTTGCTTTTATTTTAATCACCCGTTCATATTATTATCCATATTATTATTCATAACAGATTTTATTATTCATGACACATTTTCAATAATCTTTCTTTGTTTAGACGTATATATAAGTAATAGCCATTGATTTAAAATTTTAATAGGCTAACTATTCATAAAGAATTATAGCAGTAATTATAGTGGTAATATGAATATGGATGAAAAACTCGGTTTAATAAAACGAATGGCAGAAGAGATAGTGACAGAGCAAGAGCTGTACGAGCTATTGAAGGAAAAGAAGCACCCGATAGCATATGATGGTTTTGAGCCGTCTGGTATGGCGCATGTACCATTCGGAATTTATAGAGCCATGAATCTCAAGGACATGCTCAAGGCAGGTCTTCATTTCAAGTTATTGCTGGCTGATTGGCATGCATGGATAAATAACAAGATGGGAGGAGATCTGGATAAAATAAAAACCGTTGGTAAATATTTTATAGAGGTCTGGAAGGCCGGGGGCGTGGATATTAGCAAGATAGATGTTGTCTGGGCCAGTGATCTTGTTGCTTCCAGCGATTACTGGAAAAAGGTTGTTCTTGTTGCAAAGAACACTACGCTAAAGCGCGCAACACGCTGTCTTTCGATTATGGGCAGGAAAGCGGGCGAATTGAAGGACGTTGCCCAATATTTCTATCCGATGATGCAGTGCGCAGATATATTCCATCTGGAGGCAGACATATGCCAGCTCGGTCTGGACCAGAGAAGGGTTAACATGCTCGCAAGAGAGCTTGGACCCAAACTTGGCTGGTGGAAACCCGTTATTATTAGTCATCATATGCTTATGGGTCTGCAGGGGGTCAAGGAACCAGAGGGATTTGATGATAACACAGCCTTCGACAGAGAGATTAGCTCAAAGATGAGCAAGAGCAAAGCAAGCACATGTATATTTGTTCATGATACAGAAGAGCAGATAAGAGAAAAAATAAGAAGGGCATACTGCCCTGAAAAGCAGGTTCAGAATAATCCAATGTTAGACTATACAAAGCACATGATATTCAGATCATTTAAGACAATGAAAATAGAAAGGCAGAAGAAGTTTGGCGGAGATATAGAGTTCTCTGGTTATGAGGATTTAGAAAGAGCATATATACAGGGGAATATACATCCGTTAGATCTGAAAAACGCTATTACCAGATATCTTGATACTATGATAAAGCCTGTAAGAGAACATTTTGAAAAAAACGAGAAAGCCAGAGAACTATATGAGTTCGTGAAGAAACAGAAGGTTACACGCTGACCGCACTCAACCTATTTTTTGAATTTGAACATGTATTTCTTTGATATATGACGAGTGCCTCGTCTTGATTCTATTTTTATTCCATCTTTCTTTAGTAGTGCTATTTTTCTTTTTAGTCCGCGTGAATATCCACCAAGGCGTCCGTCGCTCCTAATAACCTTATAACACGGTATGCTCTTTGGGTCCTTGTTGGTTTTCATAAACATGCCGACTGCACGCGGTGATGTTTTTGCTATGCGTGCAAGCTCTCCATAGCTAACTACCATGCCTCTAGGAACTTTCTTTAGCGTGCTGAAGACCCGTTTCCTTGCGATGTTCATAATTTAAACAATAAAAAGGCATTTTTAAATTTTTAATAATAATTTAAAACAAGAAAGAATTAAGAAAGAATTATAAAGTATGACCTAGGTGTTAACATGCTCGACATAAAAATGATTAGGGAAAACCCAGCTATTGTTAAGAATGACTTGAAGAAGAGAAAGGATATGGAAAAAATAAAATGGGTAGACGAATTGCTAGAGTATGATAAAAAGAGAAGAGAGTTGATTAAGAAAGCAGACGAGCTGAAGCACAGGAGAAACACGATCACTAGGGAAATATCAGAGCTCAAGCAGAAAGGCAAAGATATTGAAAAAAAGAAGAAGGAAATGAAAAAGATACCAGAACAGATTAAGAAAACGGACGACGAAATCAGAAAAACAGATGAGAAAATTCGTTTTATACTAATGCGTCTGCCAAACATTCTTCACGAGTCTGTTCCTGTCGGAAAGGACGAGCACGATAATGTTGTTGTGAAGGTTTGCGGAAAAAAACCTAAGTTTGACTTCAAGCCAAAAAATCATATGGATATTTTACTGAATCTTGGATTAATAGACTCGGAGAGCGCTGCTAAAGTAGCCGGGCGCGGCTTTTTTTATTTCAAGAGGGAGCTGGTTGTACTTGATTATGCGCTTCTTAGATATGCAGCAGACTTCATGCAAAAAAGAGGTTACATGCTTATAGAACCGCCATTTATGCTACGACGCACACCATACGAAGGTGTTACAGACCTTGGAGATTTTGAAGATGTTATGTATAAAACAGACGGCGACGACTTGTACCTGATAGCTACTAGCGAACATCCGATGGCAGCGATGTTCATGAACGAGATTCTTGATAAAGATGAGCTTCCGATAAAACTCACGGGTGTGAGTCCTTGCTTCAGGCGTGAGGTTGGTACCCACGGAAAGTACACCAAAGGGCTCTATAGGATGCACCAGTTCAACAAGGTCGAACAGTTTATCTTTTCTCTTCCAGAGCAGTCCTGGCAGCTGCATGAGGAGTTGCAAAAAAACTCAGAGGACATATATAATGGTCTTGGATTGCACTACAGGGTTGTTAATGTTTGTACAGGAGATATTGGTACAATAGCAGCAAAAAAATATGATATAGAGATGTGGATGGCTGATGATGTTTTCAGGGAGCTTGGCTCTAATTCCAATTGCACGGACTACCAGGCAAGAAGACTTAATATAAGATACCGAAACAAACCAGGACAAGCAGCTGCGGGGTTTGTTCACACATTAAACAACACAGCCTTGGCAACGAGCAGGACAATTATAGCAATCATAGAACAGTTCCAGCAGGCCGATGGCACGGTAAAAATACCAAAGGTCTTATGGCCGTACACAGGATTCAAGGTTTTGGGTATAAAATCTTGAGAAAAAATAAGACAAAACTTTTTAAATACTTCTCCTATATTATAATGAACTTATAATAAAATTAATCCGAATGAGGTGTTTTTGTGTACACATTAATTATAGCAGAAAAGCCGAGCGCAGCTAAAAAAATAGCTGAATCACTAGCAGACAAAAAGCCAGTCAAGCATGGCGAGCGAAACAATGTCTGGTTTGAATTTGACCGGGACAAAAAACCCTTTGTTTCTGTTCCTGCTGTTGGTCATTTGTTTGCTCTAAAGCAAAAAGAGAAGGGCTGGACATACCCAAGGTTTGACGTCCACTGGATTCCCAGTTTTGAGGCCAGAAAAACGGCGGAATTCTCTAGAAAATATTTTGAAAACATCGAAAAGCTAGCCAAAGATGCTGATGATTTTATTGTAGCGACGGACTATGATACAGAAGGAGCTGTCATCGGCTTTAATATCGTCCGTTTTATTTGCAAGAGAAACAATGCCAAGAGAATGAAATTTTCGACAATGACCAAAGAAGATTTGGTCAAGGCCTTTTTAGGCATGTCCAAAACCATGAATAAAAATCTTGTAGAGGCTGGATTAGCAAGACATTATCTGGATTGGTACTGGGGCATTAATCTGACTAGGGCACTTACACTGGCCATAAAAAACGCTTCCCAGCGATTTAAGATATTATCAACCGGTCGTGTACAGGGGCCAGTTCTTCATATGCTTGCGAAGCATGAAAAGAAAATAAAAGCATTCAAGCCAAAACCGTTCTGGCAAATTTTACTGAAGATTGAAATAGGAAAAGATACCTTTGATGCGGCTTATGAGAGAGATAAACTCTGGAACAAGAAAAAAGCTGATGATGTTCTAAAAAAGGCCAAAACAAAAAAAGCTGTTGTAGAAGAAATTCAAAAGCGGACTCAAAGGCAGAAGCCACCAAAGCCTTATAATACAACATCTTTCTTAGCAGACATTTACAGATATTTTGGTTATACTCCGCAACAAGCACTTAATATTGCTGAGAGATTATATCAGGCAGGTTTGATTTCTTATCCGAGAACAGCCTCTGAAAAGTTACCAGCAGCGATTGGCTACAAAAAGATTTTGACCAAAATCGCGAAACAAAAGAAATACGAAAAGGGTGCAAAGTTTCTCTTAGAAAAGCCTGAACTGAAGCCAACAGAAGGCAAGCGCACAGATCCGGCACATCCTGCTATATTTCCGACCGGAGAAAAACCAAAAAGGCTTGGTAGTAAGCAACAGTCTGTCTACGATTTGGTTGTCAGAAGATTTTTGGCTGTTTTTGGCGATCCAGCAAAGCGGGAATCCATCAAGGTAATACTCAATGCTGGAGGAGAAAAATTCTTTTTAATGGGCAAACGCACTATAGAGCCTGGATGGACAGCACTCTATGGTAGATATGCCAAAAGGGATGAAACAATTTTACCAGATATCAAGAAGGGAGACAAGCTAAATATCAAAAACGCCAAGCAGCTGGCAAAAGAGACGCAGCCACCGCAAAGATTTTCACAGGGGTCTGTTTTGAAGGAGATGGAGTCACGCGGAGTGGGAACAAAGGCGACGCGCGCGCAAATTCTTCAAACACTTTATAATAGAAATTATTTGATGGGAAAGAGCATTAATGTTACTGGTCTTGGTATGAGTGTCTCAGATATTTTGGAAAAGAACGTTTCTGAGGTCGTCTCTGAACAGCTAACAAGGCATTTTGAGCAGGAGACTGAAAAAATAGAGCTCGGAAAGGAGAAGCGTGAAAAGGTGCTAGAGGAAGCAAGAAAGACCCTGACAAAGATTCTGAAAAAGTTTAAGAAAAAAGAAAACAAGATAGGCAAGGCATTGACAAAATCAGTTATAGAGACAGAGGAGAAACAGTCTATATTAGGAAAATGTCCGAAGTGTGGCGGTATTCTCAAAGTCCATAAATCATGGCGTACAAAGAAGCGGTTCGTCGGATGCTCTAATTATCCCAAGTGCAGGTATGGCCAGCCGTTACCAAGAGAAGGAATTATAGAGCCCACCGGAAAGGTCTGTCCGGACTGTGGCTCGCCAATAATACAGATAAGAAGAATGGGAAAGCGCCCGTTCAGGACATGTGTTGATATAAATTGCCCCACAAAAAAGGAATGGAGAGACGATAAGCTCTTAGCAAAGGTTCAAGCCAAGAGCAAGGCAGAATCGAAAAAGGCAATAGAAGACGAAAAAAAGAAGGCGAACAACAAGACAAAGAAAAAATAAAATCCTAAAACATTACGTATCAATTACGTTTACATTTATAAGTTTTTTTCTATTATACTAAGTTATAACAGATAGAATGCTCGTTGGGTGTTGCTGTGGTAAGTTTAGAAACAGAGATAGCTGGTATAGTTCTGAAAAACCCACTCGGTTTGGGTTCTTGCCGACTTGGGTATACTGGTGCACAACTTGTTCTCGCAGCCAGACAGGGATTCGGTTTTATTACAACAAAGTCTATAAGTGTCGAGCCGAGAAATGGGTATATACCCCCATGTATCTATAGGAAGGGGAGTTACATACTAAATGCAGAAGGTCTCCCAAACCTTGGAATGAAACAGACTAGGAATGAAATAGATTTTTACAACAAAAAAGCTGGTAATGATAGGGTGCCTCTAGGAGTCAGTGTTTTCGGTTCTTCGGTGGAAGAGTTTCAGACCATTACCGAATATCTTGACAGCGAAGAGTTTGAGTTCTTTGAACTTAATTTGTCATGTCCTCATTCTGACCCAACAAAAAAAGAAGCGTGTTATCTTGTTGGTCAGGACCCAGAATTGACTGCTGAAGTTGTCAAAGCTGTGCGAAAAAGGACGAGCAAGCCAATATTTGTTAAGCTGACACCTTCTGTTCTGAATATATCTTATATAGCCCAGAGTGCTGTGGAGGCGGGTGCAGATGTAATTTCGGCTACCAATACAATGCCCGCAATGGACATACACACAGAGAACGGCTTGGAGGGCAAACCTGTTTTGTCAAACATAACCGGTGGTATGTCGGGGCAGTCTCTTTTGCCTATATCACTTAAATGTGTTTATAACATTAGGGAAAAACTAACAAGAACACCTCTAGTTGGTATAGGAGGAGTTTGTAGTGGAGAAAGTTTAGTCAAATATCTTTTCGCGGGCGCAAGCGCTGTTCAAGCTGTTTCCGTCTTTTACAACGATGGCGGTTACAGCAATTTTCAGAGAATTATAGACGAACTTAAGTTGTATATGATGAAAAACGATTATGAAACAATAGGCGAAATGGTCGGGCTCACTCATAAAAAGATTAGGTAAGTTATTTCTTTTGGGGTGTTTTATATGGCAGACAACTTTTCTATAAATGGTGTAAATGGTGTTAATATTCAGTGGTTAGGACACGCTTCATTTAAGATAAAGGCTGGTGATAAAGCTGTTTACATTGACCCATATGTTCTGAAGGATGCGGAAAAAGCCGACTTGGTTTTGGTCACACATGACCACTATGACCACTGTGATGCTGGAAAAATAGAAAAAATAAGCAAGGAAGACACGATTATAATTACAACTAAGCAATGTGCTGATAAATTATCTGGCTGCAAGGCAAGCACTGAAACAATGGAACAGAACGAGGAAAAAACAATAGATGGTATCAAAATTAAAACCATTCCTTCTTACAACATAGGCAAGGATTTTCATCCTAAAGGTCGCGGCATTGGTTTCATAATAGAAATCGACGGTAAAAAAATTTATCACGCTGGGGATACAGACAAAATACCAGAGATGAATTCGCTTGCCGCAGTAGGTATTGATGTTGCATTGCTACCCGTCGGCGGAACATATACGATGGATGCCAGGGAGGCAGCAGAAGCCGCAAAGATAATTAAACCGAAAATAGCCGTTCCAATGCACTGGGGAATGATAGTTGGTTCAAAAAAGGATGCAGAAGCTTTTGCTGAATTGCTTAAAGGCACAGGCATAATCGTAAAAATTTTAGATTAAACAAGAACTATAAAGAAGACGACAGATAAAAAATACAATTAATTATTAACAACAAAAGAATTTAAAATTTAGCCCAACTTTTTCATGGCAAATACTTTATAAACTTTCGCATCTAATTATCGAAGGGTTCAATGAATGCAGATGAGCTCGAAAAGCTAACCATCAAAGAAAAAATCGGTTGTTATCTGTTTCTCCTCCTTTTAAATCAACTTTTTGTTAATAAATTAGAGGTGATTAGATGAATCTGAAAGGAAGACATTTCTTAACATTATTAGACTACAAACCAGCTGAGTTAAAAGAGATTATAGACTTGGCAATTAAGATGAAATCTGGAAAGGTTGTGAAAAAACTACCGGAAAAGACATTAGGTATGCTCTTTCAGAAGCCTTCAACAAGGACAAGAATTTCTTTCGAGGCCGGTATGACACAGCTCGACGGACATGCGATATATCTTGACTTTCGGACAACGCAACTTGGGCGAGGTGAAACCATATCAGATACGTCAAAGGTTCTGAGCAGATATTGTGATATATTAATGGCTAGGTTGTACAAGCAAACAGATATTATAGAGCTGGCCAACGCTTCAAGCATACCTGTTATAAATGCTCTGACTGATTTGTATCATCCTTGTCAAACAATGGCTGATATGATGACTGTTGTTGAAAAGAAGGGCAGCCTAGATGGACTCAAGATAACTTTCTTTGGTGACTGCGGTTTCAACATGTGCAACTCTACTATAATAGGCTTTTCCAAGCTGGGCGCAGATGTTGTTGCAGTCTGCCCTGACAAAGATATTTACATGCCAAATCCTGAAATACTAAATGCAGCCAAGAAACAGGCCGTGGGGTCGATAAGCGTGGAGCATGATGTGATAAAGGGAGCAGAAGATGCAGATGTTATATATACAGACACCTGGGTTAGTATGGGGCAAGAAGATGCTGAACAAAGGATAAAGGATCTAGAGCCGTATCAAGTTAACACGAAATTAGTTGGCCACGCTAATAAAGACGTTTTAGTTATGCACTGTCTGCCAGCACACCGGGGAAACGAAATAACAGACGAAGTTATAGATGGGCCGCATTCAATTGTGTTTGACGAGGCAGAAAATAGGTTGCATGTGCAGAAGGCCATTATGGTGGCTCTTCTGGGAGTCTGATCATTGGCGATCTAACATAATTGGGATGGTGATTGAATGAATAAAACAGATATAATATCAACACGAAACATGAAGAGAGATTTTATTGAAGATATCCTGAAAAGGACCAAAAAGATGGAACCGATTGCAGAAGCAAAAAAGCAGGTGGATATACTAGAAGGGAAAACTCTAGCTACCTTGTTTTTTGAGCCTTCCACCAGAACAAAACTATCTTTCATGGCAGCGATGAATTTGCTTGGCGGAACTATTATTGGTTTTGATGATCCGAGAACCTCCTCTGTGAAAAAAGGAGAAACACTCGCAGATACGATACGGGTTGTTGAGGGATACGCAAATGCGATAGTTATGAGACATCCGAACGAAGGTGCAGCAGCATTGGCCGCAAAATTTAGCAAGGTTCCCATAATAAACGGCGGCGACGGTTCTAACCAGCACCCAACACAGGCATTGCTGGATTTGTATACGATAATAAAAGAAAAGGGAACTCTAGATGGCTTAGAGGTGACGCTCGCGGGCGACCTGAAATATGGTAGAACAGTTCACTCACTTGCATACGCATTGAGCAAGTTTGACGCATCATTAGTATTCTCTTCGCCGCCGTCTCTGAGAATGCCAGAGTGGATTGTTGCTGACATCAAAGCAGCGGGTACCCCGGTTAAAGAGATTAATAACATTGAAGTACAGTCTGACGTGCTCTACTTGACAAGAATACAAAAGGAGCGGTTCCCAGATATAGAAGAATATCAGAAGGTTGCAAGCGCATATGTCCTTGATGGAGATGCTATGGAAAAACTAGGAAAAGAGACAATGATAATGCACCCATTACCAAGAGTCAACGAAATATCAGCAGAGGTCGATAAAGACAAGAGAGCAAAATATTTTATACAATCCTTTTATGGTGTGCCAACACGTATGGCACTGCTTGCTATGGTTATGACCGATAGGTAAGATTAAGATGATAAATGATAAGGAGGTATTGGCATGGGTGAAGAATTGAAAGTTAAAAAAATCGAGAACGGGATTGTCTTGGACCACCTACCGTGTGGTACAGCGCCGGACATCATGAAAATCTTAGGTGTAGACGACGAGACAAAAGAGACAATTAGTATCCTTATGAATGTTCCCAGCTCCATGTACGAAAAGAAGGATATAATTAAAATAGAGGGCAAGGAATTTGAGGATATAATGGTTGATAAAATAGCATTGCTGGCCCCGGGTGCAACAGTCAATATAATAAAAGACTTTGCAGTTATTGAAAAGCGAAAAATAAGAATACCAGATGTTATTGATGTTGTTAACTGTCCGAATCCTTCTTGCATAACAAACCAGAAAGAGCCGATAAAACCAAAACTTTTGGTGGAGTTCACAAAACCACTAAAGGTGAGATGTTTTTATTGTGAGCGCGTGTTCAGCGAACAGGATGTTATGGAGAAAATGTGATTGTCTGTCTTTTGGTATCTTCTTCATGCAATTTGTTTTCTATATTTGTTAATCAGTTTATAGAATTCTTCGGCAGCTTTTCTTTGGTCGTTTGCATACATGATTGCTCGGCCGATGTGGATAACTATGTTCTCTCCGGCGCTCATGAGAAGTTTTTTCACATCGCCACCCTGTGCGCCAACACCAGGACACAAAAATACTTTGTCATCACCGACAATTTTTCTAATTTTCTTAATATCATCGTCTGTTACATGACCAGTAGCACCGATTACACAACCGTCCGTTCCATTGTTTCTAATTTCTTGGGCTATTTTTTCATACAGCGGCACGCCATTATTTAATGAATCCTTTTGAATCCAAACAGATTGCGGATTGGACATGAGGGTAAGGCATATCAAACCAAGGTCGTTTTTATGCGCCTGTTCTGTAGCTTCTTTTATGTTTCCGGCAAACGGAGAAAAAGTTAGAGCATCAAAGCCAGCCCTCTTTATCCAGTATAGAGCAGACGCATTAGTAGAGCCGATATCCCCGAGCTTGTGGTCCAGTATGCTAACGAGCCCATAGTCGTGTGCTGTTGTATTAATTTTTCTTAGCTGATTTAGTGTCAACGGAAAAAGGACGAACTGGCTGTTCGGTTTTATAGCGCACACATAATCTTTCGTGTTCTCTATAAGATCCATGCAAAAATTAAAGAAAATCTCGTTGATGACATCCGTGTCATTCGGTCTGTCTTCTGGGCTTAGCATTTTTTCAAGCGACGGGTCAAGGCCGACAGAGATTATGCTGTTTTTTTCATTACGTGCTTTTTCATATTTTTCTATGAAGTTCATTTCTTTTCACCAGCGACCCATTTTTTATCCCATGCTATCGGATCTTTTAAGAATTTTGATACCTCGCTATATTCATCTTCTGAGAAGTATCCTTTTCTTTTTGCGAGTTCTAATGTGTTGTTCCAGTCTGTCAGCCAGAACAATTCAACACCCCACTCTTTCATTTTTTCAACTATTACCGGTCTTCCATAGCTGAAGACTACCATACAATACTTTGGAACTCCGCCATCATTCTTTATACCATTAAAGAAATTTGTCTTGCTCCCACCGTCTGTTATGAGGTCCTCAACCAAAAGCACCCGGTCACCTTTTTTCAAAACGCCTTCAGTCTGTCTTTTTTCCCCGTGTTTTTTTGGTTCTTTTCTTACATATATCATGGGCTTTTCAATCTTTTGTGATAAAAATGCCGCATATGGTATTCCTGCTGTTGCCCCACCAGCAACCACATCTATATTTTCAAGCCCTATATCTTCTCTTACGATCTTTTCAAGCAGTTCAATTATTCGTTTTCTTTCTTGAGGAAATGAAATTATCCTTCTGCAGTCAACATAAACAGGAGAGTGAATACCGGAAACAAAGACAAAAGGCGTTTCTATATTGGCAGAAATCGCTTTTATTTTTAGAAGTATTTCAGATACATCATCCCTTTCTTTTGGCGAAAGACTCATAATACCACCCCATCTTCCATGACTATTCGGCCATCTGCTATAGTCATAACAGGACAACCTTTTAATTTTAAACCCTCGAATGGCGACCATCCGCACTTGGTGTAGAGGTCATCAGATTTTATTTTATGATGTTTTTTCATATCAACGACAGCAATGTCCGCATCAAAGCCCTGTTTTATATACCCTTTTTTTGCAAGCCCGAAGCGTTTTGCAGGGTTTTCACAACATAGCTGGATAAATCGTTCAAAACTAAGCAAGCGGCTGTTAACAGCATCAAGAAGCAAACCAGCCCGCGTTTCGACACCAGGAACTCCACCAGGCGCTGTCCAGACATCCTTGGACTTCTCTTCTATTGTATGCGGTGCATGATCTGTTGACACCATGTCTATAATGCCGTTATTAATCGCTGTCCAGAGCGCTGCTTGGTCTTGCTTTGTTCTGAGCGGCGGATTCATCGCCAACAGGGCTTTTTTCTCACGTATGTCAGTTTTTGTAAAGAATAGATAATGTGGGCATGTTTCTGTTGTTACATCTGCTCCATGCGACTTGGCGTTTTTAATCAGTTCAACGCCGCCTTCAGTTGTCAGATGCACAATGTGCAGTCTTGTTTTATATGTTCCTGCCATTTTCAAAGCCTTTTCTATCGCCCTTATTTCAGACTCAGACGGTTTTGTGTCTGCATAGCTCTCAGGATGTCCTTCTATTTTTTTATTTTTCATTGCAGCTTCATTTATCTCAGGTGTTTCTGCATGAACAGCCAAAACCTCTCCGGTTTTTGAAACAGCCTGAAAAGCCTTTTCTTGTTTCGCCGAGTCTGTTAAAAGTAAGTCACCAGTGCTTTTGCACATAAACATTTTATAGCCACAGACCATGTCTTTTACTTCATCAAGAGCTTCGAGATTGTCTGGCCCGACACCAAAATATAAACCAAAGTTAACTATGGATTTCTTTTTTGCTATCTCTAATTTTTCTTTTAGCCTTTCCGGTGTTGTAATCGGCGGAACATTGTTAGGCATGTCAAGAACAGTCGTAACACCACCATGTGCCGCAGCTTTGGAGCCAGTAAGCCAGTCTTCTTTATATGTCTGACCAGGGTCACGAAAGTGAACATGTGGATCAATCAGCCCGGGTATGATTATCTTTCCAGAACAATTAATTATTTTATCCGCGTCTGTGGGATGCTGTTCTTTCGTTATTTTTTCTATTTTTTCGCTGAGCAACAGGTTGGCATCAATAAGACGACCTTGTGTAAAAATTTTGCCATTTATTAAGGCGAGCATAACTTCAAACACCTCGTTCAGCTAACTTCTCCAGCTGTAGTATTCTTTTAGATTGACCTTTTTCCCGTTCTTCAAGCGCGCGAATTTTCCGAACTCTGTCATCTGCCTGAGCTGTTCCGAACTGAACACCGGACCATCCTTACAAACACGAAAGCCATTTATTATACACTGACCACAGACACCAAACCCGCATTTCATAAAGCGTTCAAGAGAAGCCTGCAGTGCTATATTATGTTGTTCAGTCAAATTAAAAACAGCTTTCATCATCATCTCTGGGCCGCATGTGTAAACAACATCAAATTTTTTTCGTTTCAGAAGTTCTCTTGCTATGTCTGTAGAAAATCCTTTAATACCAAGAGAACCATCATCAGTTGCTACGTATAGTTTTGAGTTCCCATTCAATCTTTCCTTGAAAAGAATAGCATCTGCTGTTTTGGCTCCGACAATAACAACAGGCTTATCAAGCATCTCGACCAGCGGAACCAGTGGTATCACTCCGCAGCCACCAGCAATGACGCAGGCATTTTTTTGTGGTGTGAACCCGTTGCCATACGGACCTCTGATACCTACGATGTCATCAACAGACAACTCGAACATTTTTTTTGTGAATTTTCCTTTAAGTTGCACAGTTATGGCAGTGTTGTTCCCGATATAAGACAAGCTGAATGGCTTCTCACCGATTCTCGGAATCCAGAACATGATGAACTGGCCAGGCACGGCTTCAAGCTTGGTATCAAGAAAAAATGTTTTTGTGTTATAGTTTTCATCAACTATTTTTTTTATTTTGACAGCTTTTGGCATGTCTGTACCATGCCCTGCGGTATGATCAATATTATGATTCATGAGCAGCACCCACCAATTGTTTTATGCTGGTATAACCATTGTTATCCATCCATTCTGAGAGCTCTTCAGATATCTTTTTGAAGACGTCTAAGCCACGATAGTATATCGCAGAGCCGATACCAACAGCGCTTGCGCCTGCCATGATCATTTCTACAGTAGCTTTTCCGTTCATGATTCCACCTATCCCTATAACAGGTATATCAACTGTTTCATAGATGTCATAGACACAACGAATTGCAACGGGTTTTATAGCAGGACCGGACAGTCCGCCTTTCTTAAATGCCATAACAGGTTTTGCTGTCTCTATGTTTATAATCATGCCAGGGCCAACTGTGTTTATAGCAGAGATCCCGTCTGCACCAGCATCTTCGACCGCTTTTGCTATTTCTTTAATGTCTGTAACATTCGGAGAAAGTTTCACTATGACAGGTATGGACACAGCATCTTTCACATTTCTAACCAGGCTGCTCAAAAGTTCTGGGTCACTGTAGTAAGGTTTTTTATGAATTACATTTGGGCAGGACACATTAAGCTCAATAATATCTACTCCGGCAGCTTCTCCCAGTTTTGCAACAGTAATAAAATCCTCGTTTCTGTCCCCTATTGTATTGAGAATCAGCGGTATTTTTTTTTCTTTAACAGTCTTTATTTCTTCAATGTAATTATCTATGCCTGGGTTTGAGAGTCCGACAGCATTTATCAACCCATGCCCAAAAGACAAAACAGTCGGGTTGGCATGACCATTTCTTGATTCAATGCTTATTGATTTTGTTGTTACAGCACCAGCGCCGTTCTCATATACCCTTATCAGAGATTCTGCAGAGACGCCAAGAAAACCAGCAGCTAGTATGGTCGGATTTCTTAGCTCTGTTCCGAGTAGTGTTGTTTTTAGATTTGCTGTGATGACAGACAATTACCACACCTCAAAAACATTTAATTTATATAATTTATTAAATTATTAAAATAGAAGAGATGGCGATTGATATATATTAGTACTGATGTAATGATAAAGGCCATGGTGATATTAAATGATAGCGCTGGGCAGCGATCATGCCGGTTTTGAACTTAAAGAAAAAATAAAGAAGTACCTAGAAGAGAAAAAAGTCGAAACAAAAGACTATGGCTGCTTTTCTGATGACCCCGTAGATTATCCTGATTATGCTGAGAAGGTTGCCAAGGCTGTTGCTAACGGTGATGCGGATAGAGGCATACTCGTCTGTGGAACAGGTCTTGGTATGAGCATGTCTGCTAATAAGTTGCCGGGTATAAGAGCAGCCCTTTGCTGGAACGAGAAAGCAGCGGAGATGAGCAGGAAGCACAATGATGCAAACGTATTGTGCTTGGGAGCAAGATTAATAGATCATACTGATGCGCTAAGGATTGTCGATGTGTGGCTCAAGACGAGTTTTGATGGCGGTAGACATATAAAAAGAGTGGAGAAGATAAATAAGATTGTTTAATTGTTTTATAGGAGTGTTATTAGATGCCAAAACTGCAGTTAGCTCTTGATTTTATAAGAGCAGAAGATGCTATCAGAATTGCTGATGCGTGCAATGATTATGTGGACTTTGTAGAGGCAGGAACACCTTTAATTAAGGCTATGGGTATGTCTGTTGTTAAAAGAACCAAAGAACAAAACCCAGACAAAGTAATTGTTGTTGACATGAAGCCTATGGATGTGGGAAAGCTCGAGATGGAGTTGGCAATCAAAGCCGGCGCAGATGTTGTAATAATACCTGGGATTGCTCCTTTATCAACACTCGAAGAGTGCATCAAGACTGCTGAGACAAATGGTGTTAAAGTATCCATAGGCACGACAGGGATGGAACAGTTGCTTGGTAAGGAAGAAACAATTAAGCGTATGGAAGACATTAGGTCAAAATGGCAGGGCGTTGTTATCAATCTCCCCGAAGATGCGATAAAAATATCTGGTTATGAATTCAAGTCAGCTGGTCTCGTGATTGTAAAAAAGTTAAAGGAGAAATATCCGAATAAGGTTATTGTTGCCGACTTAAAGACCATATCCAACGCAGATAAAGAATTCGAGGCAGCATTTGAAGCAGGTGCAGATATAGCATGTATAATTGCTGCAACAACAGACGAAGAGATAAAAAAGGCTGTAGATACGGCTAAGAAATATGGCAAAAAGGTTATGGCTGACCTGATTGGCATAAGGGACCACATCGGCGAGGATGGCCTTATTCAGAGAGCTGAGCAGCTGAAAAAACTGGGTGTAGATTATATTTGTTATCATGTCCCTATTGATGATCAGGTTCGCGGTAAAGAAGTTCCACCAAAAAGCATACAAAGGATATCCGATGCTATAACTATAGCAGTTGCATGCGCAGGTGGTATAAACCAGCAAACAGCTGCAAATATTGTTAAGGCTGGCGCAGAGGTTATAATTGTAGGCGGTGCTATAACAAAGGCTCCTGATCCGGGAAAGGTCGCTAAAAAAATAAGAGAGGCTTTTTCTTAGCCTATAGATAATTTTTAGTAATTAAATTCATAATTAGATATGGTGTTATAGCAAGTGGTGATATTATGAAATTTGCAAAACAGGCTATAGAAGAAATTTTGAGTCATGTTAAAGACGTAACAGAAAACATTAAAGGAGAAGAAATAGAACAGCTAATGGAGTATATCATTGCTGCTAAAAGGGTTTTTGTTTATGGTACAGGGAGATCCGGTCTTGTTTCCAAGGCATTTGCCATAAGGCTAGCGCACCTCGGTTTTGATGTTTATATCGTTGGTGAGACTATAACACCGCCAGTAACAAAGGGAGATGTCTTATTTTGCGTATCTGGCTCTGGCAGGACCGGCTCGGTTGTTTTGTTGGCGAAGACAGCCAAAGAAGAGGGAGCAACCGTGGTTGCTATAACTTCTGATGCCAACTCCACTCTTGCTCAACTCGCAGACACCTTCCTGATAATAAAGGGCAGAACAAAAAACGATATATTGAAAGAAGAAAAAGATTATCTAACAGATCAAATAAAAGGGAAATATTCACCGTTATCGCCGATGGGAACTTTGTTCGAGGACGCGTGTCAGATATTTCTGGACGGCATTATTGTCGAGCTGATGAATAGAACTGGGAAGACTGAAAGGGATCTCAGGTCAAGACACATGAATATGGAATAGGGGTTATATTATCTTTTACAGACTTTTAGAAAATTCTCAAATATTTCATAACCGTATTCAGTATTTTCAACTTCTGGATGAAACTGGACACCATACAAAGGTCTTCTTTTATGTTTCATCGCTTGGATTGGACAGTTTATAGAATGTGCTAATATCTCAAAGTTGGGACATGCCTTAACAATGTCATTGTGGGATTCCCAGACCGTAAACTTTTTGGGCAGGCCGCGAAAGAGGTCATCCTCCTTATCGACGATTATCTCCGCCTTTCCATATTCCGGCGTATCTGCTGCTGCGACACTACCACCAAAACAAAGAGCCATCAACTGATGACCAACACATATCCCCATTATCGGTCCATTAAAGTTTTCAATATAGTTTTTACAGTATCCAAGCTTCTCCACCTCTGATATAATTCTTGGAGCGCCACCAGACAGCACAAGAGCATCTGCATTTATTTTTTCTAGTGGCACTGTATTGGAAATTATTTCTGTGTCGCATCCAAGATATTTTAACACACGATATTCTCTATGTGTCCATTGTCCGCCGTTGTCAACAACCAAAACACGCATGATAATCACTTTTCATTAGTCCTTTCATTATTCAAACTCTATTGTAGCTGGAGGCTTGTTTGTTATATCGTATACAACCCGGGTGACTTTGTCTTTCAGAACATTTGTTATTCTGGTTGAAATTTTCTGTAGTATTTCATGCGATATTTTACTATATGCTGCAGACATGCCATCAATACTATCGACAGCCCGGATAACTATTGTATACCCATATGCTCTTACATCACCATGCACGCCAACACTTTTCGTCGGTAGCAGAACAGCAAAATATTGCCATGGTATCTCTATTTTACCTTTTTCAGCCGCTGCTTCTATTTCTTTTTCTAGGATAAAAGAGGCCTCTCTTATAATATCCACTTTTTCTTCCGTAACCTCCCCAACTATTCTTATAGCAAGGCCTGGGCCAGGAAATGGTTGTTTTGTATATATCTTTTTTGGTATGTTCAAAGCTTTTCCAACATTTCTTACCTCATCCTTATACAAATCTCTCAATGGCTCCACAAGCTTTAGCCCCATTTTTTCAGGCAAGCCACCAACATTATGATGCGCCTTTATCCTGTTCCTTATTCCACCGCCAGACTCTATCCAGTCTGGTGCTATTGTTCCTTGTGCCAAATACTCTGCCCCGAAATCTTCTGCTACTTTCTCGAAGATTTTTATAAAAAGCTCACCACATATCTTTCTTTTCTCTTCTGGATCGCGGACACCTTTCAGGGCTGATAAAAATTTTTCTTTGGCATCTACAATCTTCATATTCAGTTTCAGCTCTTTACCAAGTTCTTGCATTTGTTCTGTTTCGTTTTTTCTCATAAATCCGGTGTCGACAAAAACGCACAGAAGTCTACTACCGACAGCCTTGTTCACAAGAGCTGCCACTGTTGTCGAGTCCACACCTCCAGACCAAGCTAGTATTACCTTTCCTTTAACATCTGTTTTTATCTTTTCTATAGCATCTTGGACAAAAATTTTTGGGTCAAAACCAAGCATAGACTTCACCTAAAGTTTTTTTGTTGACTAAAGTTTTGTATCAAAGCTCTATATTATATTCTTCTATAGTGATTTTTTTGGTTTTATC
This sequence comes from Candidatus Aenigmatarchaeota archaeon, assembly GCA_029932645.1. Lineage (GTDB taxonomy): Archaea > Aenigmatarchaeota > Aenigmatarchaeia > GW2011-AR5 > JAGGXF01 > JAGGXF01. The sequence goes on from JAOZPR010000011.1 coordinate 23,313, forward strand.
TACCTCACCGATGACATCTGCAGCTGTGCCATATTTCTCTGCGATTCTTATTATTTCTTTTTCTTCTTTTGCTATCACACAAAAACCAACACCCATGTTAAAGGTTCTGAACATTTCCTTGTCTTGGATTTTTCCAAGCCGCTTTATCTCAGAAAATATTTCAGGTATTGGCAAGAGTTTTTCTATTTTATAGCCGACGTTTTCGTTCAGTCTCCTTATATTAAGAAAACCACCACCAGTTATATGAGCAAGGCCGTGAATGTTTTCAAAGTCGCTTTTGATCATCTCCAACACAGGCTTTACATATATTTTTGTTGGTGTGAGAAGTTCTTCGGCGACTGTTTTACCCCATGGTAGAATATCATTTATTTTATATTTTTCAAAAATAACCTTTCTCGCCAAAGTCAAACCGTTCGTATGAATGCCAGAACTGGCCAAGCCGATTATTTTATCTCCCGGCTCTATTTTATCGCCTACAATTATTTTATCTTTCTTCACAAAGCCCAACGCAGCACCAGCCAAGTCAAATCCCTTATGGTCGATACCTCTTATTACATCTTTCAATGTTGCTGTCTCACCACCGACTATTACTATATTTGCCTGTTCTGCGCCCTTCAGAAGCCCAACTCCGATTTCTTTCATTATATCTGGGTCTGTTCTTTCCATTGCCAGATAATCGACAAGTGCTATTGGTTCTGCGCCCACGCAAATGATATCATCGACATTCATCGCAATCATGTCTATTCCGACAGTATCGTATTGATTGGCTAGCTGTGCTACTAGAACTTTTGTTCCGACGCCATCTGAGGACAGAACAAGATATTTATCGCCGAAATCTACGAAGTTGGCAAAATGACCGATTTCAGCTTTTGGTTCTCCTATTTTACCTTTTCTGAACGCAAAGCTTTTTTTAACAACATCTACTAGGCTCTTTATAGATTCTGCCTCTTTATCTATATCAACACCAGCTTTTGCATATGTTGTTACCATTCTAGCTGCCCCCAACCAAAATTAAATACCTTTAAATACCTAGCTTTGATCTCCAAAAGCGTACAGCTTCTTCTGTTTTGTCTGAGGCAGTTCCAGTGTAGTTTTCCACCTTTTCAAGTATTTTTTTTCTATCTTCTGGAATACTATCCAAAAGTTTTTTTATTTTTTCATCTTTTTTAATCAGTTCAGAAAGCGGTGTGCCACTTTTTAGCGCCTCGTTTACAAGATTTTTCACATATTTGTGGGCATTGATATGCCCGCCCATTGCGAGCATGATATAGACAGGTTCTGCCAGAGCAGTACCAG
>JAOZPR010000032.1 GCA_029932645.1 Candidatus Aenigmatarchaeota archaeon
TTATCCAGAATCAATGAAGAAGGTGCATGAAAGAGTAGAAAAGGAATCTGAATAACTCACAGAACCAAATTTGCAATTTCTGCTAACATGCTCATATCAGAACTTTAGTTGTGATATGATACCTCTGGGGTATGCTATCATAACTTTATAAACTTTAATAAACTTTTTGTGCTGTTTGTTATTATGAATGATATTGAAGCGAATAATCTTGAAATGAACAATATTGAAAAATGCAAAAGAGAGCTTGAAATAAGGAATTTTTCCAGAAAAACTATTAAGTCTTATGTATATTTTATCGAAAAATTTCTGAAATAGGCAAATAAAAATACAGGCAGAAAAAATAAGGACTTAAACAAATGCTTTTTTATATAATTATAGTAAAAGATAATGTTACTAGGAGATTGTTTTGGTGGGATTCGTGCGAAACATAATAGAACTCAGGGGCGTGTCCAAGATTTATCAGCTTGGTAAGGTTGAGGTAAAGGCGCTGGACAAGGTATCGTTCTCTATTGGCTCTAATGACTTCATATCAATCATAGGTCCAAGCGGCTCTGGGAAAAGCACGCTGCTGGATGTTATTGGCCTTCTCACAAAGCCCACACTTGGACAGGTCTTTGTTGACGGTGTTGTTACAACAGAAATGAGCAACGACCAGATGGCTGAGATAAGGCGAAAAAAGATAGGATTTATTTTTCAGACATTCAACCTGATACCAAGGCTTACTGCGCTGGAAAATGTTATGCTGCCCATGTGGTTTGCTGGCGTACCTGATAGCGAGAAAAAAGAGCGCGGCCAGCAGCTGCTGGAACTTGTTGGCCTTGGTCATAGAATAAATCACAAACCGAACGAATTGTCTGGAGGGGAACGCCAGCGCGTTGCAATAGCGCGCGCCCTGACCAATAAACCCAAAATCATTCTTGCTGATGAGCCTACAGGCAACATCGACTCAAAGTCGGGCAAACAAATCATGGACATTCTCATAAAACTTTACAAAGATGAAAAAAAGACCGTTGTTATGGTCACTCATGATAATTCTCTTGCGAAGAGGGCGAGAAAAAGGATAAAAATAAAGGATGGTAAAATAATCAGGAGGGCGAAATAATAAGACGGGCTTAATAATAATTTAATAAATAATTTAATGGCTCAAAATTAGTAATAATCTATTGATAATAGTCTATAGTTCATTGATAAAATAGGGGGTCTGATTGTGAAAAAAATAATCTTGTTTGCTGTATTGCTGATGATGGTCTGTCCTGCTTTTGCTGCTATGACAGAAACACCTAACCTTGAAATATATCAGCAGAAGTATGAACCATATCCTGCAGAAGCAGGAAAATATCTGACACTATTTATCGAGGTATTCAACAATGCGACAGAAGAAGCTGGAAATGTCACACTCATTCTGGAACCAGAATATCCTTTCAGCCTGGACAAAAATGAGCAGGCAGAACGGTTTTTCTACGAAATACCCGGCATCGATTCAGTTGTATTGCAATACAAAATCAGGGTTGATTCAAAAGCTGTTGAAGGATGGAACGAACTTAAACTGAAATACCACTTTACAGGTGGTTCTTGGGTAACGAGAAAATTCGAGATATATGTGACAGAAGCCGAAAACGAGTCTGAACTAGAGTTTATCCTTGGCCAGATTGACCCGATTGCCTATCCTACTGGCACATCAACAGTGAGCATAGAGATAGCTAACATTGCGCCAGGCACAGCCTACTATACGATTATCGAAGCGTCGTGTCCTGTAGCAAAGGTTATACCAGAAAAAACATTTGTTGGCACGCTGGATGCAGACGACTTTGATACGTTGGACTTAGACATGACATTCGATAACGTGACACCGGGTAGGTATCCGATAAACTTCGTGGCGCGCTACAAGGACGAAGACAAGAACAAGGTTGTCAGCAATGCTACGGTGTATATAGAGCTTGTATCACAAGAAGAGGCATTGAAGGAGATTATAAAACCAACGCCCTGGTACATGTATCTGGTCTATATCATTGTCGCTCTGTTGGTACTAAAATTCTTTGTCATTGGGTGGCTTAAGAGAATCTACGCGTTTTTCAGGCCAGCTGGCCAAAAGAGAAAATAGACCAACATGCATCGCAGACATAACGTAGAGATAAAACAAACGGGGAAATGAACAATGATTGAATTACTAAGGGTTGCGCTGCGCAACCTGATGCAACAGCGGGCCAGATCACTACTGACCTTACTAGGCGTTATCATAGGCATAGCTGCGATAGTAGCGCTCGTGTCTGTTGGTGAGGGTCTGCAATATGCTGTTAATGAACAATTTGAAAAAATGGGCATGGATAAGATAATGGTAATGCCGGGCTCGCCAGACTCTCCTGGACTCTCTGGTATGATGTTTGGAATGGGCGAACTGACAGATAGGGATGTTAAAATCATAGAAAAGGTAGGCGGAGTAGAAATGGCTGCTCCTATGATACTCGAGTCTGCGATTATAGAGATGGGACGAGAAACAGCGTATACTTATGTTGCTGGTATGCCAGTGGAAAAAAAAATTATGAAGATGATAGAAGATATGCAGGGGTATGAGATAAGGGCAGGACGTGATTTGACAGAGTCTGACAAATATGCTGCTCTAATTGGATATGGTGTGGAGAACGACCTGTTTGATAAGAATGTTCGTGTTCGGGACAAAATCAAGATTAATGGGAGGACGTTCCGCGTTGTCGGAGTAATGGAAAAGATAGGCAGCCGGATGGATGACCTTAGTATTATAATTCCGTTGGAACAATCAAAAGAGGTGTTGAACAAAACAGACTATTTCTATATAATTGTTGATGTCAAAAACGGTGAAGATGTGTCAAAGGTTGCTGAGAAGATAAAACATGACCTCAAAAAGGATCGAAACGCAGAAGACTTTAATCTACAAACATCTGAACAACTAAAAGAAACGGCTGCGAGTATTTTGGGTATAATACAGGCTGTATTTGTGGGTATTGCTGCCATATCCCTTGTAGTCGGCGGCATAGGTATAATGAATACGATGCTCATGGCTGTGATGGAACGGACACGCGAGATAGGTGTTATGAAGGCCATTGGTGCTACGGAAAAAAGAATCATGTCTATATTCTTGGTTGAGTCCGCCTTGATCGGGCTGCTTGGCGGCGTACTTGGAATAGCGCTGGGCTCTCTTGTTTCATACGGCGTAAGCTTGGCTGCGACATCATACACAAGTATTCCTATAAAGACTATTGTTGCGCCCTACTTGGTTGTTGGCGCGCTTGCATTCTCCATGGTTGTCGGTGTTATTTCTGGTGCGTATCCTGCGCGCCGCGCAGCGCGCATGGACCCTGTCGAAGCCTTGCGATGGGAGTAGAAATAGTTGCGCATAACTACTAACTCTACTAATTATACGAACATTTTGTGCGAGAATTGCGTAAAATGAGGCTTTTGGAGTTATTTGGGTAAAAGCAATGGACAATAAGCTGAAAAAGTTCGACAATTACCTTTATATACTATCTCGACCATAATATATGTGCTCTTGCATATTTTTTACTGTAAAGAAGGTGTTGTTCTGCCAAGAAAGACAAAATATAAGAAAACCCACACCTCTGTCTGGAAATGCAAAAAATGCGGCTTTGAATGGTCATATAAGACCGTCCGGTGCCCGATTTGCTCATCTGAGCAAAAAATTACGATAAATTAGCTGGTTGGGTCTGAGGGTCTGATTTAATCGTTAAACGCCGTATTTCTGGTATTTTTAATAATTCCTGGTATATTCTGTGTTCTTGATGCCTAATCCAAATGGTTTGTATGATAAAAACCCGAAAACTATTTAAATAAACCCTGTCTATATACTAGATGATAAAAGGCCTGTAAAATGCAAATTCATGGGCTTTCCATACGAAACAATACATATTTAAGTTTTAGTTACTATATAATAATATCATAATCTTTATAAAGAATAAGACGTACAAAATAATACGTAAATAATGATTGTGAATAACACTTTGGGTGTGGTCTCATGAAAATAGAGCATTGTAAGAAATGCAAACAGGGCAGAATAGTCACGGCCAGGGTTCACGGCAGGACACTTCGATTCTGTGGACTTTGCGGACAGGAATATTAAATAGATAGTGAAAGAAATAATTACAGTTTTTTTGTTTTTTCACTCTTTCTCCAAGCTTTTCAACACCCAAGCTATCAGCAGTTATCTCCAATCCTCAACTGATAAAACAGTAAAAAAAGAAGACAAAGACCAGCGCTAAGAGAAAATAGTAGAAGAGGAGACACGAAACGCTGAGAGACAAGCCTTTGGTCTTAGTTGTTTTTAAACTATTTTTTGTTCGACAATGGCAAAAGTTTTTAAGTGTATCTCCCACATATAACTGATATAATTAAGCTTCTAAGGGTGTTGACTATGGGAAAAGGCATGCAAATAGATATACAATCCTATGATGAGTTTGGTCCTGAGAAAATTGTTCAGGTTTATGATCCTTTGACACGTATGCACGGTATTGTGGTTATCGACAACACTGCGCTCGGCCCTGGTAAAGGCGGCATAAGAATGGTGCCTGATGTTACTGTGGAAGAGGTCAGGCGACTTGCTCGAGCCATGACATGGAAGTGCGCGCTTGCTAGCCTGCCTTTTGGCGGTGCAAAAAGCGGCATCATGGCTGACCCGAGAAAAATGGGCACGAAAGAAAAGGAAAGGATAGTAAAGGCATTCTCAAGAGCACTCAAACCGCTTATTCCCAAGCAATATGTTGCTGCTCCTGACATGAACATGGCTGAAGACGCCATGCGCTGGTTCGCAGAAGCAAACGGCGACCCAAGGGCTTGTACGGGCAAGCCTGCTGATATTGGTGGCATACCACATGAATTGGGTTCGACTGGTTTTGGTGTTTTTCATGCCACAAAGGTTGCTGTAGAACATCTTGGTCTTGAGCTGAATAATATGAGCGTAGCCATAGAAGGGTTTGGTAATGTTGGTATATTCACAGCAAAGTTCTTGTCAGAGCATGGCGCAAAAATCGTTGCCGTGAGCGATAGCAAAGGTTGTATTTACAATGAAGACGGCCTGAACATAGAAAAGCTGATAAAAATAAAACAGGACACGCGCGCTGTAAAGAATTACAAACCAGGTAAGATTTTGGAAAGTAAAGAACTATTTGGTCTTGCTGTTGATGTTTTGATACCCGGCGCCAGGCCAGATGTCATAACCAGTGAAAACTTTGCGAAGGTGAAAGCGAAAATCATTGTAGAGGCTGCGAACATACCGATGAAGAACGACATAGAAGAAGAATTTCAGAAAAAGGGCGTTCTGGTTGTGCCTGATTTCGTGGCTAATGCCGGCGGCGTGATATCCTCGTATGTGGAATATATCGGCGGAACGCCAACTGATATGTTCAAGATGGTCGAGGAAAAAATCAAAAAGAACACAAAGGTTGTGCTACAAAGGGCCCGTGATAATGAAGTAAGCCCGAGAAAGGCTGCCATGAGCATTGCGCAGGAAAGGGTAAAAGAAGCCATGGCAAAGCGCATGTAATTAGTATATGCAATAACATAATAGGGGGTAATGAAATGATAGAGGTTAATGATGATAACTGGGATGAAAAGGTTGTTGCATCCGAAAAGCCTGTTCTTGTGGATTTCTGGTCTCCGCGGTGCGGACCGTGCATGATTATTGCGCCTGTTCTAGAGAAGTTGGAACAGGACTATGATGGCAAATTCATACTCGCGAAGCTTAATGTTGACGAAAGCCCGAAGACGGCGAGAAAGTTCGAGATAATGTCCATACCAACTGTTGTTCTGTTCAAAAAGGGCGAGCAGCCGGCTGGCTTCATAGGAGCACGGCCTGAATCCTTCATAAAGAACTTTCTGGACAAACAACTGTAATCTTGCCGGTTTTATAATTTTTTCTTCTCATAGACGAGAATGTAGCATACCGATACTATGCCTATTATAGCGATTAGAAAAAGCACGTCTGCCAGGGACGCTGTGGGCAGGATGATGGTTTTTGCTATCGGTGTCATAAAGAATTATTTTGCGGGCGCGTTAATAAAGTTTTTGGA
>JAOZPR010000012.1:0-17827 GCA_029932645.1 Candidatus Aenigmatarchaeota archaeon
CAAAACCCAGTGTATACCGTAAAATCCGGAGTATGCCAGGATGAGATACATTATAAGCCTGCCTACGAAAACTGCCAGAAAGAATTTCTTTGGGTCGTATCTAAGAGCGCCAGAAATCAGGCCAATAACATCTGTGGGCAGCGGCGTGGCTGAAAATACAACAATAACTAGAAATGCGCCGTATTTTTTAATCCATTGGCGGGTTTGTAAGAATATCTGAAGCTTCATCTTCAGCTGCACTGGTTTGCTGCCCTTCTTTGTTCGCCTTGCTGTCAATTTATTAATACCTTTGCCGATTCCGTAACCTACCCCGTATCCTATCATTTCACCTGCTGCAGCGCCAAGCGTCGAAAAAAAGGCGACAAGAAAAGGATCAAGTACAGCACCCATTGTGAACACAGTAACAAAGCTGGGTAAAGGAAGTATGATAGAAGCTGAACCGACGAAATTGACTATAACAAGCCCGAGATAACCAAAGCTAGTTATGAACGATTGAGACCACAGCAAAAAGTTAAAAGGCATAATGTAAATTATAGCAACTGTTTTAAATTGTTTTGCTTGGCTTGTAAGGTCTTCTAAAGAACAAAAACTCAGACTTTTATTTATTTCTTGTTTATTATTGTTATGAAAATAGACTTCCATGTGCACACAAATTTTTCAGACGGACTGAACTCTGTAAAAGATGTCTTAAAGCAGGCGATAAAAATAGGCCTGGATGGAATCATGATAAGCGACCATGATACCACAGAATCCTCGCTCTTCGCCAGAAAAATCATCAAAAGAATGGACAAAAACTTTCTTGTGGTGCCTGGAACAGAAATAACCACGCCCAACGGTGATATACTGGCGATTGGCGTGGACGAGGCATTTACTGGAACACCGCAGGAAATAATAAAGAAAATTCATGCTGTTGGTGGTCTGGCTGTAGCTGCTCACCCGTTCGGCGGATATTGGCCAAGACCTTTTGTTGCTGATTTTGATAGTTATGCTTTCGACGCCATTGAAGTGCTAAACGGTGGTGTAAGTAAAATAGGTAACCAAAAGGCTATGAAACTTGCTAAAGAGCGCGGGCTTCCTGGCACAGCTGGTTCAGATGCGCATATTGCAAGCAGCATAGGTTCGTGTTTCACAGTTATCGAAAATGCTCAGGATGTTGAGGATATTAAAAAGGCTATTAAAAAGGGCGCTATGAAAATAAAAACTAGGATACCAGAACTAAAAGAATTAATAACTGCTTATAATTGAGGTTAGAATTGAGGTCAGGCAACAGGATTGATATAAATGTATTCTGTTATCGTGCCGATGTATAATGAGGCGAAACACGTAAAGATTGTACTGAACGACTTGGCTAAAAAAAGCCCGGCCGGCCTGAAAGAAATCATAGTTGTCAACGACGGCTCAAAAGACAACACATGGGAAATACTGAAAGAGCAGCAACGAAAATATAAAAAACTAAAACTGATAAACCTTGCCAATAATCATGGAAAAGGCTATGCCTTGCGGACTGGCGCGCGAAAGGCAAACACAGAAGACATTATATTCATTGATGGCGACGGACAGCATCATGCATCAGAAATCAAAAGATTTCTGAGAGAGCTGAAAAACAGTGATATGGTTATAGGACAAAGGAACTTTTTCAGGCTCCCTGTCAACAGAAGATTTACAAACCGATTGAGCAGGATAGCAACACACATACTTACGGGACTTAAATTTGGAGACATATTGTGCGGCTTCAGGGCCATAAAGAGACGCGCCTTTCTGTCAATGAACTTAAAAGAAAATGGATATAAAATAGAGATAGAAATGATACTAAAGGCTGTTAAGAAAAAAATGACTGTTTCCTCTGTTCCGGTGTCTGCGAATTATGACAGGGGGAGCAGGATGCCGCTGCGGGAGAGCATAAAAATTGCGAGCTTTTTCATCTGGAAGGTCTTAAGGAGATAATGGTTGCAAAGTTATGAGTTAATAGCTATAGGGGATAATAGCTATGAGGTAATACTATGTTCAAGCAGGTTATTGTGGTAAGAAAAGATATTAAGCTGTCAAAAGGGAAAGCCGCTGCACAGGTTGCCCATGCGTCTGTTGGTGCTTACAGAAAAGCGAGCCGATTGGCTAAAAAGGCTTGGGAGCTTACCGGCGAGAAAAAGGTTGTTCTGCGTGTCCAGTCTCTTGAAGAAATTATGCGACTGAAAAGAAAAGCTGATTCTATGAAACTTCCAAACGTGCTGATAAGAGATGCTGGGCTCACAGAAATAAAACCAGGAACTGTTACTACACTTGGAATAGGACCTGCCAGAGGTGCTAAAATTGATAAGATTACCGGTTCGTTACCGCTGCTGGGATGACGTTAAACCAGTGAGCTGTTTTCTTTCGCGCAAGGAAGATTTTGTTGTCAAAGAGATACCACTGCCTGACATCAGACGAAAATTTATAAAATCGAAGAAAGGTCTGAAAAGAGTAAGCGGGCCGTGGACTCTTGCATTAATAAGAAAAAAGGGCTGGAACACGACAGACCTGCAAAAGGCGATGGCCAAAAAACTTTGCATACCAAAAAAACATATCACTTTTGCCGGCAACAAGGATAAAAACGCTGTGACAGAGCAGTGGTTCTCAATAAAGGCAAAACTGGACAATATCAAAAAACTAGAACTGAAAAACGTCGATATTCTCGAGATGAGACCATTTAACAAAAGGCTTTTTCTTGGAGACCTTCTTGGTAATGAATTTGTCATTAGGCTTTGCCTAAAGAAAAAAGTAGACATCAAGAAGATAGAAAAAAACATAAAAATAATAAAAAAGCTTGGCTTGCCAAACTATTTTGGACCACAAAGGTTTTCCAAGCAAAATCATATAATTGGCTATTACTTGTTGAAAGACAGGAAAAAGGCATTGAAAATGATAAACAAATCCTGTAGAAGGAGCTATAAGGAACTTGGCCAAGTGCCGAAAGAGCTTCTCAAGCTATATGTTCATGCGCTCCAGTCGTGGATATTCAATGAGACCATAAACAAGTGGCTTGATTGTAGAAGCAGAGCATGCTACAAAGAAATATCAATCGTCGGCTGGAAGACGATATTCAGTAAAAACGAAACAAGTAGTATAATAAAGGAAGTTATGAAGAGCATTGACCTAGACTGTCATGATTTCAAGAACTCGCACATCAGGATAATATGTCCACGTGGAGGAAAAAGAAAAATGTTTATTAAAGTTTCTGACATTAATTATAAGTTAGCAGAGTCGCGCAATCATACTAAACTTGCGCTAAACTTTAAGCTGCCAAAAGGAAGTTACGCAACTGTGCTACTTGGGCAAATTACCAAGAATCAAATTATAAAAAAGAGATTATCAGAAAGATAAAGAAATAAGAGAAGAAAATAAAGTGATTGAAATGTCTCCGTTGGATATTATCTACATGGTTGCCTATTTCATAATTTTGTACTGTTCAGTCCTATGGTTTCTCGTATTCTTTACGAACTATAAAAATGGTGCTAAAAAGACCGCGCCTCTAAAACTTCCGAGCGTGTCAATAATAGTTCCTGCTTTCAACGAAGAAAGGAACATCTATAATTGTGTACAATCTTTGTTGAATTTGGATTACCCAAGAAATCTGCTTAAAATTTATGTCGTGAACGACGGTTCAAGAGATGGCACGAGAAAAATATGCGAAAGCTATGCAAAAAAAGGACTTATTCGGCTGATAAACCAGAAAAACCAGGGGAAGGCAGCAGCCATGAATAATGCACTCAAACGTGTAAAAACAGAATATGTTGTCTCTATGGACGCTGATTCTATCGCGGAGAGAGAGTTTCTTAGAAAAATGGTAGCCCATGCCGATAATAAAATTAGTATTATTACACCCGCGCCAAAGGTCATGAAAAAAGACAACTGGATAGAAAAAATACAATATGTAGAATACATGTTCTCAATTTTTTTGAGAAAGGCGTTTACTTTTTTCGACTCTCAGTATGTCGCACCTGGTCCGGGCTCAATGTACAAGACCGAAGTCCTTAAAAAACTGGGCGGATTCGACACAAACAGCGCTGTGGAAGACATGGAAATAGCATTCAGATTTTTCGAAAAAGGTTACAAGCTAGATAACTGCGAAAATGCATATGTTTATACAAGAACGCCAAAAAGTTTCAAGGACCTGCTTAAACAGAGACTAAGGTGGTATAAAGGATATTTTCAGACTGTTGCACAGTATTCCCATATGAGATTCAACAGAAAGTTTGGAAACCTTGGTCTCTTCCTCCTGCCAATGAACTATGTGTGGGTTTTATTAATGATATTCATTACATCTAGCTTTCTTTTCAACACTGTGAACACACTCGTCAACTCTGCTGAAACCGTTGTTCTTGTGAACAATGATATAGTGCCTTTGGTGACACGAATGGAACTTCCAACTGTTATGAATCTGAGTGTCTATTCTATCTTCTTCGCCATTTTTTCAGTACTCTCTATAATAACAATCATCGTGAGTGTAAAGGTGTCTGGAGAAAAAATAAAAATAAAGGAAGACTGCCTTTCATATCTACTGTTTATCTTATTGTACCCTGTCCTGATCACCGTATTCTGGACAATGGGCCTTAAAAAACATCTATTTGGAGATGCTGTAAAATGGTAAAAAGAAAAATAAATACCAAAACCTATGTACTGGCAGCCGTATTCACGGCGATAATATTTCTTACGGGCATATCTCTGGATCGTATGCTAACAAACACAAAGAGCGAAGTTCTGATAAATTATATTAAAGAAATAGAAGAAGAACAAATCAACACACAGCTGGAGTTTCTGCTTTTAGAGAGGGTGGGAAAGAATAATACATGTGACTTGCTGGACTATGAAATTACAAGACTCGGAGAAACCGGAGAGCAGACAAGGATAGAGGTTGCTAAATATGAAGAATCTGGAAAAATATATACAACAGAATTTAAAAATCTGAAAAAAAAATATACGTCCCTACTTATAAGAAACTGGCTATTCTTCAAGGAATTCAAAGAAAATTGCAACTCAAACATGAGTATAGTTCTTTATTTCTATTCCAATGAGTATTGCGACGACTGCAGTCAGCAGGGAGCGGTCCTTACATATATGCAGAGAAAATATCCTGTCATAAAAGTGATAGCCCTGGACGCTGACCTTGATATGAATGTAATGAAACTAATGAAAAGGCTATACAATATAGAAGAAGTTACTGAACCTGTCCTAATAATAAATGAGGAAAGGCACGAAGGACTTAAGAGCCGAGGTGACTTGGAAGAGATATTGGAACTGTGAACAGGTCCACCTAAAGATATTTCTCTACCGCCTTTAGATGTTGAGCATCTACAGGGGGCTATAATCTTGTGCAACGTGTGAAAATGTAATAAAGCTTATGACTTATTTAATATTATGCCAAAATTCATACCAAAGCTCGGTAACTATGAAAAGATCTTGTTGTTAATCCTAATTATTTCGCTTGCCGCAAAAATTCAAATACCTGAAAAAAGAGCGCTCTGGTGGGATGAATCTGTATACTTAGGACTGGCTGAGAATATCTATTTTGAGCATAGTTATCATTTTAATATTGGAGACCAGGAACAGTTCAGGCCTCCTCTGTTGCCACTATTGCTAGCACTCGCGTATCCTATGTTTGGCTCTTTCGAAAGCGCAGGAATTTTTTTGAACATACTGATATCTCTGGTTAGTATATTAGTAATGTACTATATTGTGGGCAAGGTCTATAACAAAAGGTATGGTATCCTGGCAGCTTTCATCATGGCTACCAGCACAGAGTACATATTCTGGAGCTCGAAAATATTAACAGAAACGCTAAGTCTGTTGCTAATCATCGTTTCTCTTTATTTGTTCTATATGGCATTCGAAAAAAACAGAAAGGAATTTTATCCATATCTCGGCCTAATAACTGCATTAGCATTTTTGCTGAGATATCCGAACGGCCTTTTAATTCCATTCTTTATTATCTATGCGCTTTATCGAAGAAACCTGAAAAAACTGATTAATAGGAAGGCTCTTCTTGGCCTAATTACATTCCTTATGTTGTTAACCCCATGGGTAGCTATGAACTATAAGAATTATGAAAACCCGTTAGGAGGGGCAAGTTATAATTTTAATCTGATTAACAATATGACACCTTGGCATATGCCATTATTCTACTTAACAGAATTTGTGACACACTTCCAAACATTGACAATAGTAATGATTATTGGGTTGTTAATAGTGATTAAAAGACGGGAGAAAAAAGATATCTTTTTTGCTATATGGGCATTCATAACGCTGCTGTTTTTTAGTCTTCTTGTCGGGCAAAAGCATTTTAGATACATTATCATTGCTCTGCCATCCATAACGATTATGTCTGTTTATGGGTTGGACTATTTAACCAAAATTTTCAGAAATAAAAAATATGAAAAAATTATAATTTTCCTGTTTGTTATATTAATGTTGATGCCAGCTTACGGGGCTTACTGCATTTCCTATGAAAATCTGAATTCCCGAATGTCGCTTCGTGACGCTGCTGAATATATAAAATCGATAGCACCGGAAAACTGTTATATAATGGGGCAACCATATCCTATGCTACACTACTATACAAAACATAAGGTAGTCGGATACCCAAAAAAACAAGAGGATATACCGAAATTTATGAAAAAATATAACATATCGTTCGTGGTTTATGAAAATTCAGAAACATATCCTGCGTATGCTGAAACTTGGCTGGAGAACAATGAGAGCCTCGTGAAAATCTTTGAAAAAAGAGAAAACGAATACTTTGTGAAAGTTTATAAGTATGCTCTCCCTGAGAAAAATCAATAACTCTCGAACAGCTTGCCCAGCCTGTTTTCGTGAATTCTTTTATATGCCTCTTGCCAACCATGGGATACCACAAAAAGATTATGATAAAACGCGAAAAGGAATATATCTTCATACGTCCTTGGTTTATTTATTTTTGCCTGTTTTTTGTTTTCATATGCCTTTCAAAAAGCTGCAAGCTAAATGCGCCCAAAAGAATAGCAAACCATAGCGTGCACAGCCTAAAAATTACTATAATACCGACCGCAGATGATGTTGGTATTCTTATACGAGACAAGAAAAAATATAAACCTCCCTCGATAACACCAAACCCGCCCGGTATCATGCTTATTCCAGAAAGCAGAGAGCATAAAGAAAAAATAGATATAACCTGCATAAACGGCACTTTGAAGCCAAATCCAGACACAATAAGCCACAAAACCGTTCCTTCCAAGAACCATGAAGCTGCGCCCAAGATTGCTGTGTAGGCGATTACCTGTTTGTTGAACAACTTTTTCATCGAGCGCTGAAATTGCCTAGTTTTTCTCACCTTTTTTCCGGTTATTCTAAGTGTGATAGATTCTATTTTTTTGGTGAACCATTCGGTTGTAAGAACTGCTAGAAAAATAAAAATCGCGACTATAACCAAAGAAACTACAGTAAGACTGTGTACTGGCTTATAAATAAAAAATGGTGACGCGAGCAAGAGCAGCATAGAAAAACCAATAAGGTCGCCAAGCCTCTCCATGACTACCACAGGTGCTGTCTTGCTCTTATCCACGCCTTCTGCCCTTTTCAACAAAAGGCATTTCAGGAACTCGCCGATCTTCCCGGGTGTAATCGTCATTGAAAGCCCTGAAAAAAAGACTAATCTACTCATCTTTGGCCTAACTTTAAGTATGCTCAGAAGATATGACCATCTTTTCATCCTTATGAAATAACCAGTAAAGACCAGTAGCAGTGAGAGTAAAACTATTGATAAGTTAAAATGCGCCAGAGCATCGAGAACGCGATCCGCATCAGCCAGAGCAAAAATCAGGAAATAGAGCAAAAGCCCGACTATGATAGACTTTGTTAGCAGCCCTTCAATCTTTTTTATCATCTAGACACCTGCTTTGCATTCTTTCCCGGTTTCTAGAACTTCCTATTATCCTAGACACCTGCTTTGCATTCCTGAGATTCTAGAACTTCCTCGCGATGAGCGAGAATCAAATCACGTATATATAAGTATGACCATGACAATCCACAATATCATGCCGGCTAGCATCTGTCTGTCCTTGAAAATCTTGCTCGGGCTCGCGCATATTTCCTTGCGACACGAGACAAAATACATATATCTGAATAGCAAGAACAACGCAACAGGCATGGTTGTCATCATGAGATGTTCTCCTTTCATTATACAATATATCGCATAAGAAATGAACAAGGTACTCAAAGAGAATGTTATAAAGATGTTCAGTAGCCTCTTATCATCGCTGTTGTACAAGCCCAGAGCAGCGCGATGAGACACTGCCCTGTTTTTGAGCATATCCAGCTCTGCTTTTCTTTTGCCGAGAGCCAAGACCATTGCTAATAGAAACGTACATAAAATAAGCCATGATGAAACCGGGACTTGTATAAGCAGCCCGCCCACAAACGCGCGCAAAACAAAGTTAGTGCTGATTACTATCACATCTAGTATGAATATCTGCTTGAGCTTCATGCTATAACCTAGACCCAGAATAAAAAACAGCGCCACGCCCAGAAAGAACATTTTGTCAAGCATGAATGAAAGATATACTGTAGGGACAAAGAGCAACAATCCAAATAATCCAGCCTGCTTTTTTGTCACAGCACCGGATGGTATTGGTCTCTTCTTCTTTTGCGGATGCTTTCTGTCGTTGTCAGCGTCTTTGATATCGTTTATAATATAGACGACAGATGACATCAGACACAAGAGCACAAAGCCATACACAGTTCGCATAGTAAGCGAAAGATTTGCTAAATTGTGGGAGAAAATGAGCGCAACAAATATGACAATATTCTTATACCACTGGTGTGGTCGCATGAGTTTTATGAAATCCCTTAACATGCTATCTATCTCTTATGGATTTTCAGCTTTTATTTATTTTATAGCTATCTCATTAATACCAAGAACAACCAAAGCCAGCTTATCCCCGGCCTTTTCCATCTCTTCGAAGCTTGTTCCCTGTACGATTATTATTTTATCGTTGGTCAGCTCAACGCTCATATTAGTAGCACCTGTCGTCGGGCCTTTCAACAGAATTGTTGTATATTGGAATGTTGCGTTTTCCATTGGAATGCCCTTAAAATCCTTTGCCCAGCCCAGCGATGTATAATAAGTCTGGAGCTTTGAAACGATATTAAATCCAACGACAGCAAAATATTTGTTGTCCTCATCTGACGCATTGAACACAACATCTACTCTGTTGGCGTTATCTATAAGCTCTTTTATCTTTTTCGGTTCGTTCACCGACACATTTATGGACTCCAAGATGTTTGACGTAAACGCATAAACATGATTGCCGATGCGTATTTTGTGCAGACTCTGCTGCTTCTCGGTGCACATGGATGAAAAAACCAGCACTAAGACCAAAAAGCATAAGATGTATTTTTTATAATTCATCATATAATCCCTTGATAAAACCAACGTCATACTGAATTATTCGATAAAAAAGGATAAATAAATTATCTGCTGCTATGAGAAACTTGCTTTTGCCTTCAGAATCAGAAAAAATGAAACCAGTAGTATGACTATAACAATCCAGATGAAATACTCATTTGGGCTCGGCATGGTTATCATTATAATCACCAGAGTGCAACAATTCAGTCCATAAGTTCGTCATACAAGGCTTTATAGCCCTTCGTTGCAAGCACTGCTTCGTCCTTTAAAATCTCAATAGATATCGCGCCCTCTTTTTGAAGTCTTTTTGCGTCCCCTGTGAAATTATCAGACGAAAGCAGCTGTGTAACAACCTCTTTGCTTGCCCTGATTCTTATATCAGCTTCTTCCGAATCGCCTTTTAATACCAGAACATTATGCTCATTCACGGTCGCATAAAAACTCTGGTTGTCCACAACTATCTCTATAACTGCTTTTTCTCCAGACAGCGAATCATGCAACTTGTATCCGCCTATTTCATTTATAATCCATTGGACGTGTTCTGTGCCAACAGACTCGTTGGGAAGCGGCACTGCCGGTTTTTCTATGTACGGCTTGCTTACAAAGGTCGGTGATATAATAAAGAAATACGCATAACCAGCCAGCAAAGCAAGAGCTGCAACAATTGCGATTATAGCCGGCACCTTTCTCATAAGATGAATTTGTTGATAAGCTGTATATAAAATTTATGTTAAGAATGGATAATAAACCAATTCTCATAACTCGACTATGATCGAATGATTTGAATGCAACACTTGATTATAACCGAATGAGTATATATCGAAAAATCTATTAAAGCAAAGGCTAAGGCGTTGCCTAAGATTTCGCCAACAAGGTTTTCATTGGCTGAAATGCTAGAGATAATCAATAAAAACAAAATAACTCTATTAGAAAAATCAAATATAAAATAAAAAGAAAAAAGGTGTCTCGCAAAAAGCGAGCTAACCTTCAGCTTTTTCTTACACGACGTTTACTGTGTCTGCTTCTGTGGTTACCTTGACTTCTTCCTTGTCTGCGAACTCAGTTGCATAGTTGCCATAGTTCTGCAACACATGGCATGCTTCCACTGTGTCTGCAGCGTCTGTACCTGCAACAATCAAAGCAAGAGAACCGTCTCCAAATGCGTCCTCTACAAGCTTTATCATTGCCTCGCCAGAGCTGAAGTGGTCTAGCCATGCAGTATAGGTGTCTGTGGTATTCCACTCTGCGCTAAGCAATTCCTTTACCAATGTGTTGACACTAGGTCCACCAATCAAAATCAGGTTTCCTGCCTTGTCCTCACTGTTTACTTCTGTGTCCAGCTTTGCGACAGATGCTTCAATATACTGTGCTACCTGAATTGTGTCGCCTTCTGTCTCGGTGGTTGTTGTGCCTGTTCCTGAAAGGATTACGTTCACCTTCACAACATCGCCAGGAATCTCTAATAATACTTCGTCCCTGTCCATGTTGTTTTCTGGCTCATCTATTACAATTCCGTATTCAGTCCTGTAGTTCTTGTCTTTGTTTGATATATCCGTAGCGCCATACTTGATATCGTCTGTGTCAGCGTCCTCTGCTGTGGCACCGAAGTGCTGAACAGTTGTCGTGCTGACGTTCAACACTATGTCACCTGTTTCTTCTGTTTCGTCTGTTATGTCCAACGTTATGACAGAAGTTGTATTTGTCCAATCTACGGTAAATTCTGTGTCATCATAGCTGAACTTGAACAAGTCAGCTTGCGCGGCAGATAAATTCTTGGCAGCACTGTATTGTGTTCGTCCGTCTGAGTCAACATACCATAGCGCGGACTCGTTTAGAGCTCCTTTCTTCATGTATAGATAAACCGCTGCCACCTCTTCTGAGCCTACTTTGAACGCATCGTCCTTTTCACCCTCGAAGATAAGTACTGTCGCGTCGTCTACATCATGTGTGTCGTCGTCTGGGTCGTCCAAATCCTTTGTATCGAAGGATATCTTATAGTCCTGATAGTCTGTGACTGTTGCTTTATCTAATTTAATTTCAAAGTAGTCGTTAGGCAATTTCAAGGATTCTCCTATATAGACTGGTGCTGGATCGTCGTCTGGGTCGTTTGACTTCTGGTTATATTCTATGCCGATATACTCCAATTTTGTTCCGTCTGTGGAGAAATCCCATATCCATAATGCGTCGGCCTCCTTGCTGGGCTCACCAAACGGCTCCAAAGAATCACCATCGCTGAATTTTTTGCTAACCTCGTCTCCTATTTTCAAGATTGCTGCTCTGTCTGCCTTCTCGTCCACGTAGAATATACTATCTACCTTTATCTTTACACCATTTACTTTTTTTGTTTCGCTTTTATCTATGACTGCTGTCTCCTCGGTCGTGCCTTTGACTGTCACACTGACTGCGTCAGAGCCTATCCCATTTACTGTGACGGTTTTACCGTCTGTTTCAACAGACTCATCAACACCAAGCATGTACTCCGTAGCCAATTCGAGTGTTATTGTGTCTGGTGTTCCATTTGTGACATTGGTTATTGTCAAGTCCTTTCCTAGGAATGTTATCTTTAGCTCGTCCTGATCTGTTCCTGTACCAATATCTGCTATCTTTACAGTGTCGTCAAAAATGTATCGATATTTAATAGCGCCGTCATTGGTTATCAATGCTATCTTGTCGCCAAAATCATCGTCCTGCTCTGTGCTAACTATTTTCAAGTCAGTTGTGAAGGTTACTTCTTCTTTTACATCGATTGCCTCATCGTTGAAGTCTATGTCTGTGTCAAGAAGACCATCAACATCCGAGTCATCTACTGTGCCAAAAATGGTGTACAAATCTTCTTTGATGCCGACTTCTTCTTCTTTGCCTCCTGTTACGGTTGTTGTTGCCTCACCTGCTGGTGTTGCTTTTCCTACACTTGCTAATCCTGCTCCGAGGTCGATAGCACCCACGACGTCAGATGTTGCTGCTGTTGCACCCACTACGATTACTGAATTGAATTCTCCGTCTTCGACAAATGGCACTGGAAAGTCTGCTAGTGTAGTTGCAAATCCTACGGTTGACAACGCCATCATGGCGCCCATAGCACCTGCAGCTAAAATCTTTTTAAGTTGCATTTTTTCACCTTATGTTTGTTTTTTGAATGCCTTATTCCATACCTACGGTATGGAGGCGTTAGTCGACTAACGAAAAGGCTTAACTTTTCGTTATCACAATCTGAAACATAGGCCAAACTAGGCCCAAGTTTCGAATTATACTATGTATAGAGGCTATATATAAAATTTGAGTGAAAAAGTCGCATAGCGCGCTTTTGGCGCGTGTCGACAACAATAATATTGTTTATATCATTAGAATAATGAATATAAAAGTTGCTAAGCTCGTATTTTTGCTTTTTGGACAGTATTGCTACATATTTTATGGTCAAATTTCGGGGTTTTGCTTTTGTGGCAAATTATAGCAAATTAAGATGAAGTTGATTGCTTTGGCTCTGATTTGCGAAGTTTATTCTTCTTTTTTTCTTGCTTTGTGTTCTAATAATTGTATTTTGTTTGTTCGTCCGACTCTTGTGCGGCTGACAAGACCTCTTTGCTCGAGGTTCTGGATGATGCGCGAGACTTTTGATTTAGACAAGTCCATTTTCTTTACGATTTCTCTCTGATTGACCTGTCTTTTTCCTGACGCAAGTAGCAGGCTAACAACCTCACGTTCTTCTTTTGTGAGAACAGGTAATATCACATCATATGGCTTTTTTCTGGAGAGGAAAAGAACTGCAGCGAGCAGCAAAAAAACAATCACAACAAGCAAAGTTGTTGGTGATGTGGGGAGTTCGACGCGCTCAAAAAATATAGAAACATCAAAGGTCGTTCCTAGCCTAGGTTTTGTTTTGGACCAAGAGAGGTAGATGCGGCGACCGTCTGACCCGCGTGTTGCGTCTTCCGGACTGTATGGTTTCATACCTGACTGATTAAGTTTTCCCTGCTCAACTATCATGGCACCTATCGGAAGTTTGACTATCAGAGAGAATTTCTCTGTCGGATTTGTGATAGAATAAGGATATGTAAAGTGATTTATTGTTCCCTGTTTTTTTACAAGCTCGTAAGCGTTGAACTCAAACCTTATCTTCTGCAAAGAAACGTCTTCACACAATATCAACGTTCCAATCTCGCGCTCTTTTAGCTCGCACACAAGTTCGCTGTTGTTCTCATCATATACGTGGACATCGGTAACTGGCGCTAGAACAAAATAGTCTGCCCGCTCAACAGTAATATTATATTCTATATCCACAGCCATATGAACATAATCTTCATTTATCTCAGCAACTATGCCCAGTTCATTTACCTGGACAGCATTGACTAGTGGAACAAATAAAAGAATTAAGAGCAACGGCCAAAGCCTTTTCATAAATATATCTATAATCAACGATATGTTTAAAGCTTAGGGTTTTAGTATTGCTGGGATTTATCTATAAACTCTAATAAAAATTATGTAAGAAATTATAAGGGCGTCTGAGAAGGACATGTAAAGAAAATATTATTGGACGCAGAAACTAGCTTTTCTTATATCTAAATGTTCTTTCATAGTTTCGGTGGTTAAAAATATCCAATATCAAGTTGATTATCTCAACTTCTGTTCCTCTTATTGTGTAAATCATCCGCCAAGCGCCTGCGAGATTAACTTTCCACAAGTTGTTTACGTCATATAATTTAATGTATTTTTAGGAATGAGTTTCTTTGGTATGTTAATTCCATACTGAGGATTATTTCGAATTAATTCAATTTTTTGTTTAATTGAATTAAACAACGTCTGATGCTCGCTACTTGTTATACCTCTTGAAATTTCGTCACCAATAACTTTGTTCAATCTTTCAAATTCCTCCTTCGCATCTCCCGTAATAATTACCTTGACCGGTTTTCCTCTAAAAGTCATATTTCTATCCCCTTTTCTATGGCCCTTTTTATTTTTGGGCTTTCGTTATAAATCCATAGTATGCCTTTTCTTCCGTCTATTATTTTTCCACTTTCTTCTAAATACTTTAGGGTGATGTTTAATGTTTGGTGCATGACCTTCTTGGGTAGATTTTTTTTAAGTTTTTCTCTAGTAAGCAGCCCATTTGCATTTTTAAGTGTCTCTTCTATCATTAACACGGTCTTCAAGTTTGGGTAGTGGATAATTTTCATTTCCTTTTGCACACGACTCACCTTATTTATATAACTATATATAGATAGATATATAAGTTTATATAATTTTCGGTTATGAAGCTCGAAATGACAGAAAGAAACGCTAGCAAAAGCCGTGAAGACCGGCTCTTCTAATTTATTTATTTTTCGATTGCTCAAGATAGTAATATCATTCGCCTTTTGAAGAGCATCGTACCTCTTCGAAGAAATTTTATTTTTTCCCGGCCGGTGAAATAACCATTCCGCCAAGCCCAGCTGCGGCGAACTGGTGGATTAGCCCTGCAATCAGGTTTGTGAGGTTTTGCAACTCCTCTATGCTGACATCCAGCTTGTCTGGCCCGAGGATTTCTATGGCAGATGGGCCGTATACTATAACAACATTTATCAGCGAAAACAAATCCTTTACGAACAGCTCCAGGTCAACGACCTGAGAATATGCCTCTTCGACGCCCTTTGGTGGGTTGTCAACTTTCTTGATTTCCTTGAAATCCTTTTTATAGATGAAAACAGACGGTATCTTTTCCATTTTCTCAACGTGCCTGCCGAGCGCCTGCTCCACAACATCTTTTCGCACGGCCATAACTTCAATTGCAAACCAGCATCTAATCCATTTTTCTTTTTCTTTCTGTTTTATTTTCTCATCAAGCTCTGCCATAAACAACACCTAGCCCATTTCAGATTATTTAATATCATCTAATAAGTTTAGTTGGTAAATTTTAAATATATCCATATCACAATAGGAAAAATGTTTTGATTCCGGTTAATACCATTTGGACGCCTATGCTCATTATGAAAAGACCTATTATTCTTATAACTGCATTTATTATTCTGTGGTCTGCTTTTTCTGATATATGCAAACCCAGTAGCATAAGTAGAGTGTTTATAGATAATGCAAAGAACGTGGATATTATAACTATGCCCATATCAATAGACGAGAGTGTTATCACTGTAGTTATTGCAGCAGGACCGGCTATAAGGGGCACGGCAAATGGCGAGGCAGCCATAGAGAACAAGTGGTCACGCTTTTCTATGGTGAACCCTTCTCCTTTCTCAAGCTGATTCTTTCCGATGAAAAGCAAAATTATACCGCCCGCTACCTTTAGCGCATTTATATCTATATGGAATATGTCCTTCAGTACGAACGTTCCAGAAATGGCAAACAGTAAGAGAATAAAAAGTGCTATAAAGTTGGACTGGAATATTAAAGTGCTGAGGTCTTTAAACTTGTGTTTTTTTCTCAGCAAAAGTAATAGAAATATCTTATCCATCGGATTGAGCATCACGAGCATCAAAATAACTGTGCTTATTATTTCCATGTCTCTTACTACGCCAGCATAAACTACTTAAACTTTTTGCCTGAAAACGCCTGGTATCTTCTCTCCGCAGCCCGGACACTTGCCATCCACGAGCTCGGTCTTTTGAGCGCTGTTGCCAAGCCGCTCTATAAGCATTTTGTGGCACTTCGGACAAAAAGTATGATTCTTGTCGTGGAAGGTGTTGCCTATGTAGACAAAGTCCAAGTGCTTTTCTGCTATGGCAGCTGCTTTCTCCAAGGTTGCGACAGGCGTCGGCGGCTTGTCCATCTTATAGCAAGGATAGTATGCTGAGAAATGTATTGGCGTGCCTTTACCAAGATTCTCCGCAACCCATTTGCACATCTGCTCTATATCTTTCGTGGAGTCATTCAGCGTTGGTATAATTAGATTCGTAATTTCTATCCATGCGCCTATCTCTTTGTAAGTCAAAAGGGCCTTCTTTATTGGCTCGCGCCATGCTGAACACACGTCCCGATAAAACTTATTGCTGCCTTTCCAGTCTATATTAACGGCGTCTATCAGGCCTTTGGCTTTTTTTATTGGCTCGATACTGGTGAAGCCATTAGAAACCCAGACCTGCTTTATTCCGCGCTTCTTTGCGAGCTTTGCCGTGTCATAAAAAAACTCGTAGAAGACCGTGGGTTCTGTATATGTCCACGAGATGCTGGGCACACCAAGCTTGACAGCCATCTCTACAATTTGCTCTGGCGTCTTGTCTTCGCCAGCTATCTTGCCGCGAAGCCTCGGATACTGTGATATCTCCCAGTTCTGGCAGTGCTTGCATGCGAGATTACAGCCAACTGTTGCTATGGACAAGGTTCGCGTGCCTGGCAAGAAATGAAACAATGGCTTCTTCTCTATGGGGTCTATCGCTATGGAAACCGGTTTCGCATAAACAAGAGAATAGAGGCTGCCGCCAGAGTTTTGCCTGACGCCACAGAAACCCGTTTTACCGACATCTATAATACATTCTCTAGGACAGAGATGGCACTGGACCTTTTTATCGGCCTTTGACGACCAGAACATCGCTTTATGCATATTTATTAATTACTAAACAAAATATTAAAATTGAGGAAAATGCCCCGGTAGCTCAGCTGGTACGCGATACGCAGCAAAGAGCGTTCGCCTCGTATGCGCTGGTTTGTTTGGATCCGATTTTTCAAGCCAAGAAAGCGAAAGGTCATGGGTTCGATGCCCATCCGGGGCTTCAGTGTCCTGTCTTTGGAATCTTCCTGAGCTGCCTGACCAGTTTGTTTATACCCTTCTTGACGTCATCGACTTTCTTTGCGCCGACGCATACAACATTGCCAGACGAGAACAACAAGAAAACTACATGTGGGTCATCCATTCTGTAGACCAAGCCTGGAAATTGCTCAGGCTCATACTCTGTATTCTGAAAATAGAAACCGATTTTGTCCAGATTTATCTCTTTGCCTATGTTTGCTGTTGCAACTATATTTTGAATCTTGAGAACAGATTTCTTTTTTACCCTGACGCCATAGCCTCTTAAAATTTTTATCACTTGATTAAAAACCTCTCTGGCCTGTGCAACGCTTTTTACACCCGTGATATTCAGCCTGCCAGAAGAGAAAAGCAGGATGCCTGATTTCGGCTCCTCTGTTCTGTAAATTAGGCCTGGAAATTGCTCAGGCTCATATTCAGACTTGTCCAGCTTAACAGAGAGCTCATCTAACTTTATCTCTCTGTTTACCGAAGTAGAAAGGATCATATTCTGGACTTTGAACTTCATATATATTTAATATACAGAAACAACCTTAAACGTTTGGTTCGCTGGATTGAGAAGATGTATTCAATCTCCGTATAATAAATATAGTAAAAACAAAAATTGCTGCCAAAAGAAAATAGCAAAAAAGTGCCGTGCGCAGCTGAACACCAAGTCCTCGAACTTACTTATTATAGACCAAGGT
>JAOZPR010000012.1:17927-19841 GCA_029932645.1 Candidatus Aenigmatarchaeota archaeon
AATAAAAATCTTTTGTTCTAATGTTATGACATGCTAGAAAAAGACAAGGAAGAGATGTTCTCTGTGCGCGTGCGCGCGTTCATAGAAAAAGACGGAAAGGTTCTGCTCGTTAAGGAAGAAAAAGAGCATTGTTATGAAACACCAGGCGGTGGTATACAGACCGGTGAAACAGTAGAACAGGCGCTGCGCAGAGAAGTCATGGAAGAAACAGGTTATGTCGTGAAAATAGAAAAAATCTTGGATGTCGCGGAAAAGATGTTAAAAGATGGCCGTCATGCGATTCATATAATTTTCATATGCGAACCTGTTGAAAAAATCAAGGAACCTTTGGTAGATATAGTAGATGTTCGCTGGTTCTCGCGCGACGAAATCAAGCAGAGGCTTGCAGACGATTTGATAGACACACATGACAAAAAAGTCATGGAGATGTTTTGTAAAGAATAAAAAGCTTCATTTCATAATTTTTGAAAGGGCAGCGAAGGTGGTTTTGTGCAAGAGGTATGGCTTGTATCAGCAGAAAACAAGAACAAGGCAGAGATGGCTGTTAAACAGGATGATATGGTTAGCCGCGCATCTATCGTGATAAAAGCTCCGTCGTCGCTGGACATAAAAGAAGACGGGTACTTCCTGATAATAGAAGGCACTGAAGAAGTAATAAAAAGGGCTGACGAACTACTCAAAGACCTTGGAAAAAAATATGAAGATAAAGAAAAGGTTTTGGCTGTTGTCAAAGAACAGGAAGATAAAGCAACAGAAGGATTCGGAAATATTCTCGGTTTTTGATTTTTTGATTAATTACAACTACTTTTCGTCTTTCTCACATCGCTCGCTGTATTCGCAGAATTTACACATCCAGCTGAGTTTTTCATCATACTTTGCCTCTGCTGGCGGCAGCTTGTCTTCCTTCAAAAATTTGTCAAGCTTTTTAACACGGTCGATTACCTTTTTGGCAAATTCCTCGTCATAGTCTATCTCAAAAAACTTTGTCTTTAGGTTATTCTTATCTATATAGAGAAGTATTCCGTTGTGTATGCCTGAGATGTGCATGTAAATCATTAACTGTGCTAAATGCGTTCTTACCGGCTCATTCACATATTTTATATTCTTATGTGATTTTACCTCGACTATCACGTATTTTCCGTCTTCTTTCAGTAAGATTATGTCGTCGACACGTCCAGAAACCGTGAAACCGTCTTTCTCAAGCTTTAGCGGTAGCTCACAATTCACAAGCTCAACATGCGGGTTCTTCTCACTTTTAAGCACGTCGACAACGAAGTTGTGCATGATGTTTCCCAGTTCGAATATTTTTTGAAGGTCCGTGTCTATCTCTTTCGGATGCATGTAACCATACCATACCTTACGCATACATGAACCAATCTGTGAAGGCCAGTATCGCCCCACACTCGGTGGTCTGCTCTCTCTGTAAACGTAGTTGTCAATCATCTCGTCGAAGTCTACCATGAGAATAAATAACACAGATTAGCTTTAAATTATATGCACCAACCGGGAATTTCATAACCCATCCTTGTAATAACGAAGCCTAAGTTTCTTTTAGGTGAACTTAAGCCTTTTCTTTACAAAGAAAAGGGTTAGTTTGAACCCGGGTCACAGGCTTGGGAAGCCTGGGTCCTGACCAAACTGGACTATTGGTGCATGGATAAAACTCACAATTAAAAACTTTTATAAATTTGTTTTGTTAGATTATTAATTCTAAGGGTCCGTGGTCTAGTGGCTATAGACCGACGCACGAAGCGCGTCCCTCAGCAAAGACGTCGCCTTGACGTAACCCTTTCCGCTACGCGAGACAAAATGACGAACGAAGTTCGTCTGTCAATTCTCGTTAACGGAAAATTGCAGAATGGCGAAGGTCGCAGGTTCAAATCCTGCCGGACCCATCATAAGAATTCTATTCTC
>JAOZPR010000033.1 GCA_029932645.1 Candidatus Aenigmatarchaeota archaeon
TCCTTTACCTTCTATTTACTTTTATTATGTCTGCTATGAAGATTGAACATTAGCGAACAAAATAAAAAAAGAAAGAGTAAAAGCCTTGCCTACTCCTTGGCAAGGGTTATCGCTATTGTGGAAACGTTTATTTTTTCTTTGTTCTCGTTTTCTATCTGGTCTGTTCCTGTCTCAATGTTCTTTATTTTTGCGTCTTGAACAAATTTGTTTTTCACGATTTCCGCAACGTCTACTGCCTTGCTGATAGACCTCCCCCTTGCTTTTAGATAAATTTCCTTTTGTCCGTCGCCAAACTGGGTCACTGCTGCAAGGACATAAGACATGCTTGGTTTCTTTCCAATGAAGACAGTGTTGTCATCGGCTCTCTTATCTGGCTTCTTTTGTTCTTTTTCTATCTTCTGCTCTTCTTCTGCCATTTTACTTACCCCCTATTTCATTGATTTTACTGTTTCTAAGTAATTATACCTATAAGCAAAAGTTTTTTAAAGCGTTCACTCAGTGCCTGGGCAGGCAAAATCACAGCACTTTCTAACGCAGTCAACGCTCAGCGAACCGCTGCAGCCTGGGTATTTCAGCTGTTGGCAGACCTCTCCTAATTTTTCTACGATATCATCTTCAACCTGGCCCACATCTTCGCATTCTGGGTCACCTTTTGTATACGCATTGCACAGGCTCACTTTTTGCTGCTTGAGCTTTATTTCGTTTATGATTGGAAACTGACCAGCAACAATTCCTAGTGCTACAAGAAGAACAACAACAGCTATTATTAGCAGAATCAACTGATTTATCGCTAGCGATACCCCTTTTTTCATTATATCACCCTCTCTTTATCTTATTAAATAAATATATCATCATTTCTCTATTTTAAACTTTAGCGTGAACGGTTTCTTCTCAATAACGCCGTTTTTATCTATATAGTCGTAGCGAGCCTCTTTTTCAGCCACGCTCACTTCATAGTATTCATCAGCTTCTTCTATCTCAACATCCACATAATTATTGTCGCATGCAGACTCTGCACTGACCGGGTCTGCTCTATGGTCTAAAACGCAAAGACCGGCTTTTCTGAGTTCATTTGGCTTTGCGTATATTGTTGTATTATATTCAAAAACATCTGTCACGTCTGCTCCAGACGTGTGGGCAGACAGCTCATATTCTAATGACACAAACATATCAGAATCAGAAAATGTCATGTTTTTCAGTGTTATTTTACCTATGGTTACATTAACTCTGTTGACAACAATATATTTTTTGATGTTGAAAAACGTCTTCATATTTCTTTCTATGTATTCTTCCGTGACCTCTTTTGTCGGCCTGAACTCGCTGCCCTGCATATACCAGTATTCATGACCGAGTCCCTTCTCACAGGCGTCGAAAATGTTCTGGACAGTGCTAAGAGACCATGTTTTATTGAGGGACTCCTTAGCAAGGTAAAAAGTGTTCTTAACAGTTAAGATTTCAACCTCTCTAAATGTCAGTAAATGTTCATGCGTTTGGCCAAGCTGATAAACAGCATAAGTAAACAGGCTTAGAAAAACCACTCCAAACCCCAGCATGATATAGCTTAAAGGAAGCAGTCCTTTTTTCCTTCTCATGAAATAACCTCTACCACGAGCTTTCCAACTCTGCTTTTATATAATAGTGGCGTTTCTGCCGTGAAGCTCTCAAGCCTTTCTATATCAGTATCAAGTTTACTTACAATTACCTTCTCTTCGCCACCTTCTTTTATATAAAGAATATAGTGAAAGCCATAACTATCCAAAAAATCCTTTAGGAAATCTTTGAAATTCCCATCTGTTTTGTTTTCGAGCCATGTATCATAAAAATAATCTATTCCACGACGACCGCCGTAATCTAGATTTACTATGCTGTCAGCAACAAGATAGGGTCTGTTTATGAACGTTTCTGTTTCTACAGGGGCCTTTATGATTATCGGTTGACCACTTCCACCTGTTATCTTACTTGGCAGCCATTTGACTATTTTAGCTCCCTTTAAAAAGAATGTTAAGAACAGTCCTGCCACAATCATAATAATTATTACAAAAAGCGCGGTTACCAGTTTTTCCATCTGCCCTTTTCTCATAGCTCACCAAATCTCCTACAAACTTTTTCAGATTTTCCAGATATGCATATGTTTTCTCCTTCTTTAGACACGGTGAAGCTACATATATTATTTTCCTTTGGATTTATACATGGTATTTTCGCTTCTGTACCATTAATTTTACAAAACGCTTTTATCAGATTGCCTGTTTTTATATACATCTTCATCTTTGCAGGCACAAAATGGTCTTCGTATTTAATCGAAACAGGAAAAGACGCACCGTTCTCTCCCTCAGCATCTTTGTACCCAAATGACCAGCTAGCATTATTTTTTAGGTCAGTTATCTCGACAAAGTAGGCATAAGAGCAAAGTTCTATTGGTTCTATATTTGTGTTCTGATATTTGTCCAGCTGGTTCTTCTCAAATATAGATTTTTTATACGTTAAATTAGACGATAAAATATTTTCAGTAAGTTGGATAGCCGTTCTTGATATCTCTTTTTCCGATACTTCTATCCGGATTTCTGAATAAGACGCGAAGACAGAAAAAATCGAAGTGAAAAAGACAGCTATGATTAAAGTAAA
The DNA here is from genome assembly GCA_029932645.1 of Candidatus Aenigmatarchaeota archaeon. Classification (GTDB taxonomy): domain Archaea; phylum Aenigmatarchaeota; class Aenigmatarchaeia; order GW2011-AR5; family JAGGXF01; genus JAGGXF01. The sequence continues at coordinate 2,623 of JAOZPR010000033.1, forward strand.
TATAATTATATCTGATGGGACATCAATTTGGCCTTTGGTGCGCCTCAATTTTATCATCTCTTTTTTCAAAAACTATAATTTTTTCTTTATCTTCTCCGCATGTGAAATTAGCAGGCTCTACCGGAGTTCTGTTAATAAAATACGTTTGATAATAGTTATCTTTTTTTTCTTCTGTTTTCACAGTAGCATAATTCTCACCAAGTTCTAGCGAACATTTTCCTTGCGGCAGCTTTATATTAGCACTTATCGGATAGTTTGAGGACTCAAGAGAGTTCATAACGCTCGCGACAGTATTGCTCTGCCAATGCGCGCTCATCTGTATGCTTTTGTCTACCATCATAGATGAAAACTCTGCCAAAGTCAAGGTGAGAGTTATGCCAACGACGAGCCCTATGATAATGCTGAGAACTAAATACTTGAGCGATATTATGCCTTTCATAATTCACAACCACAAAATTCAGTCAAAAGGATGCCTCGGCCACGCCCATCTGGTTTCGAACCACGACATAGCAACATTGGATGCAGTTCTAGTAACGATAGTAGCCGACCCGGCGGTTACTATATCGACACCTATTTCTGCCAGTACTATTAGTGCATCAGCTATATATTTTGCTCCTTGCGGTGATGTGTAGCAAAAATTATCCCCAGTCTCATTTATTATATCCTCTCTGTATATCTTTACTTTAAGACAAGGAATTTCTTCTGAACCCGTTATCCTTCCCAGTGTGGATTTTTCACATACTGTTCTGTTAGCAATCCATTCGAGTGTGTCGTTCTCCTCATTATAGAAATAAACTGGTTCTTCCTCCACCTCAGAACACTTACAAGTAGCATGGTAAATTCTGAACCGTGCTTTACAAGGACTTGCCAAATAAAAAGATTTATCCACACCAACAGAAAAGAAATCTGATACTGTGCCCCAGTCAAATGTATCATGTATAGATGCACCTTTACTCAGTTCTGCATACATGATGCCCCTTTTCTTACATTCATCCAAGGGAAAGACTATCTTCTCATCTTTTGTTTTCAGGCACAATGATTGTGGCGAGCACACACTGAATTTGTCCATAGCTCTGTCAGCAGCTGACAAACCTTTCTGATAGATAAGGGTTTTTCCAACCCAAGTTCCAAGATGCCCGCTGCTTTTAATTATATTAGGAAAAGCAGCTTCAACTCTTGATGCTGCCAACTCTGGTAGTTTGCTTGCTAGTTTTTTTCCAGCTTTTTTTCCAACAGATTCTGCTGCTTCTGACAAGCTTTTACCAAGAACTTTTTTTGCTACTATCCCACCAACCTTATCTGCTCCAGGTATCTTTATTGGTACCAGAGCCATAACCATTGATATTCCTATGTAGTTGGACCATGCTAAATCCTCCCCTTCTGGAAAAGCTTCATAGTATAAAATGAATTGGGGGTCTTGGACAGAGCTGAAATATTGTTTCATGAAAGACCTGTCTGGAACCTTTTCTGGCATATTGACCTTGACGTCGACATCCTTCCCTGTCATGCATGCAAAATTCATGGCGTCTGCTATGTCTTGCGCAGATGCTATTGCCAGCCTCTTTTGGACCTGATAATTATAACCAAGAATCACGACATATATCACATACAAGATAAATGCGAGGAGAATTATCCCAAGTAACATTCTGTATGGTATATCTATCATTGCTTTTTTATTTTTTTTATTCACCCTTATCACCCAGGAAGACCTTTTAGAAAGTTATCAACCGTGCTTAATATATCTTTATGAAGCAGGATTATAATAGCTATAACCGCTATAACAATAACCAGTTTTATCATGAGTTCTTTCTCCATTTTATCCCTTCTTGAATATTGAGGTTAGGTTATAGAAAAGTATTGTTAACAAGGACTGTTGTTGTCCTATGTCCCCTTGCATTTTTTTCAGTACAAGAGTTCCAAACATTATTATTAGTATCAAAAAAAACACCGTTATTACTATTTTTGCGACTTTGTTCATATTATTCACCTGCTGAGAAGGGATGCTTTACTTGACCCAAAAAGCTTTCTCCGCATGTCAGCCCTATATCAAGAGCTGATGTTTCTTTTGAACACCCATTGTTCTTAAAAGATTCGTAGACTCTTTCCAGGCAATCACTATCGTCCCAAAAGGAAACTTTTATTACATAATCCTTTTTTTCTGCCGGTAGTGATATCTCGATATTACCTTCCAGAAAATTATCTATTTTTTTGATATTGCATACATAGTTTTCTAGATTTGAATAGTCTGTTGCCTCTATTATAACTATAAGGTCAATTCGTCTCCCTTCTCTTATCTTCGCTTCCACACCGAAGTGGAACTGACCATTTTCATAGGTCAATTCAGGTTCAGATGTGTTATAAATATCAAAATTTTTTTGAGCACCAGGAGAAAAAAGGTTTGCCCGTGTTTCCTTTGTTTTCCCCATGATATTATTCATAAGAACAATTCCTAAAGCTAGAATAAATATCACTGAAAAAACCATTAAAACTGTGTTGGTTGTCACACCTTTCATCATAATCATCAGAATGGATTCAACATTCCGGCGATGGTACTCACCAGCATGGCGGGAAGACTAAACATAAGCTTAAGTATCTCAGAAAAGCCGCCCTTAGTGTAGAATGCAATAGCAATTGCAAATATAATAATTGCAAATATCGTTGTAACCAAAATCATTTTATCCATATCATCGCCTCAGCTCAACATTAACGTTATTATCGGGATAAATTGCTCTTTATGGACCCATATTACCCAAGCCGAAATTGTCATTACCAGCACTCCTAAGATAAAAATAAACAAAATCTTCCAAACATATTGCATTCTGACCTTCACCTAGCTTATTAACTAAGCCTATTTCCTCCACTAGCTTATGACCATATACGTCAGCGGTCCGA
>JAOZPR010000034.1 GCA_029932645.1 Candidatus Aenigmatarchaeota archaeon
ATATAACCACTAGTCAATAATTACATAGGAAAAGAATTAAAAGCTTCGCTAAAAGCGCGAAAATAAAAAAGAAAAAAGCTGGGAGCTCAGGCTTACTCGATTTGGGCTATGATTGAACCTGTTGCAGTGTGCGTATATCCGGTGTCCAAGTCTGTATAGGCTATTGTTATCTCCTCGTTGAACGTATCTCCTGAATATCCTGAACATCCTGAAAGAGCAATGTTCTGCTCGTCTCCTGAATTCATCGTGAATGGTGTGGCTGGGCTTATGCCAGTACATGTAACACCACCGCTAAAGGTTATATTAGTTATATTAATGGACTTTCCTAGACCCTGTCCGATATAGAGAGATATGTCTGTAGCATTGACCTTGTGGTCCATACAGCTGAATCCAGGTGGTAGTTCACATTTCGACGGGAGATACTTGCCTGGACTAAAGACACCGAGGTAGTATAGAGCTCCTATTGCTACAAGCACGATTAAAATCATCCAGCCATATGTCATTAAGAACTCCATGGCTGCCTGTGCTTTTTTGGATTTCACTTTATCACCTCGAATATTCACTATATTTTTTTTCCTTAAACTGCTATATAAACGTTTCTGTTGGGATTTTTCGGGGTTCTTTTCAATCTTCGGCTGATTAGTAGAGCAAAAGACGAAGATGACCATCAATGAGAAAGAATAAAGAGCCTGGGCGCAGCTAAAAGCCCAAGCTTCTGATTTACTTATTGTAATTAATTATTAGTCGTTTTACAAATGTGCAGAACTAGATTATCGAGCCCATCACACTGGTCAGTAAACGAATGGCACCAAAGAGCACAACTATGGATATGCCAGCCAGCAGAGGAAACGTGCGGACAGCCTCCTTGGTTGAGCCAGAATGTATAATAGACAAAAGCATAGAAGAAAACAGCGACGTTACCAAAAGTGAAACCAGGGCAAATATCTTAAATTCTGACGGGCTTACACCAGGACCAGAAAAGTTTATCGGAGCGGAAAATGACATTGCCCCTGTAGTCGGCACTGCTATAGTTTCAGAAAGTTGTTCCATGGTTGATATCACTTGGAAGCTCAGAGCAAACAAGAATGGCGCAGCCAGACAAACAGCAAAGAATATAAATATTGTATATGTCATTACGTTAGCTGCTATCTCCTTTTGAATGGTTTGCGTTTTTCTTATATTGTGGGATATTCTCTCGAGCAGGTAAGCCATTTCACCACCGGATTTTATGCCGGCGACAACCAATTTCATTGACCTTTTGATAACGAGCGAATCGAACTTTTCAGCCAACTCCTTCAGACACTGTCCAAGCTCTTTTCCACTCATGGTCTCTTTTGCGATATTTTCTATCTCTCTGGAGAGCGCGCCAAAATCTGGCCTGATGGCAAACCAGAGTGCCTTATCAATGCCCATTCCTGCCCGTATGTTGGCAGATGTCAGTTGCAGAAAGTCTGGTAGAACCCTTTCTATCTCACGCGTCTTTCTGTATATTATAAAATCAAGGAGAATATAAGATAGAAGCCATGGCGCAAAAAACGCGAGCTCGCTTGCTATCAGGCTATAATAACCAAGAGGCTGTAGAAAGTATATCAAAACAGCAAAAAGCACAGAAGACAACAGCAAGAAACCGACAAATTCATAGCCATCAATATTCGAGTCTGTCCCTTTCAAGAGGTCATCATAAATTTTTATAATGAACTTTGGTATTATTCTTCCTATGGCTTTATAGTCCGGTCTCATTTAAACACCTATGTCGACACAATCGGCCTGGTTGATTTGGCAATGGAAACAAACATGAACTGAACAAAACCGAGCAAAAAGACCACGAACAAGAGTATGGAAAAGGAGAGAGGAATAGGAAAGAAACTGGAGAATATCAACATCATTGAGACCCCAAGAGAAGGTATAATCACGGCAAGTATCATATAGAACATTGCCAAAGGATTCAGCTTCTTGCCATAATTTCTTATTTCAATTATCTGCTCTTCTGTCAGCTGGTCAAGAGCAACCTTCATGGACGAGGATATATCAGAACCTGTTCTCAGTGAGTTGATTATCTGCCAGCAAATCCTTTTGAAGCCTCCGGAAGGATTAAGTTCCAGGACCTTGTCAAACGCCTCTTCAAGGCCGCTGCCCATGTTAACCTCATTAACGATTTTCTTGAACTCCTTGCTCGTTTCTCCGTATCCGTCAGACACCGAAACAAGAGCATCGAATATGGTTATGCCGGATTGAAGTTCTATCAATATATGACGGCCTGCAGATATCAAATCTTTTTCTATATTCTTTGCACGCCTCAGTCTTTTCACATCCGGATATTTGAGCATATAAAAAAACGAGAGTATGAACAATATCGGCGCCATAACAACCAAAACCAGAATGCCTTTATTCATCTTTATAAATATGAAAAAGAGAAACGAAACAAGACCTATAGAAAGATATAGAGAAAAAAGCGTGACCATTTTCATAAATTCTTTTGGCGTTTTCTCTATATTTGCCTGCCTAAGTTTAAATCCTAAGTCTGGAAATTTACCAGCTAACAATTCAAAAAATTTCACGCTCTCCCACCCAGATAAAAAAATTTACAAGACATAAAGCAAATACTTACGTGTTTCTTCTTTGCCCTCTTAGCTATCTCCTTCATCTTCTTAGATATCTTCCTTGTCTCTTTAGCTATCTTCTTAGCAGGTTTTTTCTTTTTTGTCGTCTCCGCTGCCTTTTCACCAGCAAGCGCAAACTTCATGGGCCTGTTTTTGTTGACATACTCCATAATTTTTTTCTTATCAGTATAATACTCTGCCATTACATATCCTACATGATGAACATCATTAACCTTGTGCTTAACAAGCCATTTCAGCACTTTTTGCTTTTCAAGAAGGTCTCTCTTAATCTCATTTCTTGTATATCCTGTGTATGTCTCAAGTGTCTTCATAAGATTTGTTGACCTTGCGACCGTGAATAGCCTATCCTTTTTTGCATTCCACTGCATGAGTACCCTAGCATCACCATCAGGGACAATTTCTGCCACCTGAAATGTTCTTCTGTAACCCAGCCTCCTGTTCCTATACTGAACAACTATCAATGATATTGCAGGTAGCATGGTCTTTGGTACGTTGATTGGCGGATTGGTTAACCTTACTATAGTCTCCTGTGTATTGTTTGCGTGCACAGTAGCGTAGACAGAATGACCAGTATGCATGGCCTCGAACATGACCTCTGCCTCTCGCTGTCGCCGGATTTCACCGACTATTATACGGTCTGGTCGCATTCTCAGAGAGTTTACAATCAAATCCAACATGGAAATGCCGCCCTTTCCCTCTGGGTTGGGCAGCCTTGTCGTCATCGGCAGCCAGTGCAAGAACTTTGGCAATGTGATTTCCCTTGTGTCTTCTATAGAAATTATTCTCTGATTCGGCGGGAAGAAGTTTGATATCACGTTAAGCATGGAAGTCTTACCAGATGCCGTGCCTCCTGATATAAGTGTGGATAATTCGTACTGCACAGCTAGCCAGAGCAGTGCAGATGCATCAACAGATATAGTATTGCCTTCGATGAAATCCGTAATAGTCCAGGGCTTTCTGGCAAATTTTCTTATCGTAATCGTGTTTCCCAGGGACGATATCGGCTCCAGTGTAGCATTAACACGGTCGCCTGTTTCCAGTGTTGCGTCCATAAGCGGTTCAAGAAGTGTAATCTGTCTGCCAACACGCCTGCCTATGGAAGAGGCGTAATAATATATTTTATCTTCAGGTTGTATACGAATATTCGTCTTCAGCCAGCCAAATTTTTTATGATAGACCCAGACAGCCTCGCCGGAACTGTTTATTGCTACCTCTTCCAGATTATCATCAGCTATTAGTAAGTCGAGTTCGCCCAGACCAATACTCTTCTGGACCAGATACGATGCAAGATATTTTGTACTCTTTTCGCTCAGGTCTGGAAAATATTTTTTCACAAGGAAAGATATTTTGTCCTCGAATTTTTTTCTCAGCTCAGAAGACCTCTTTATATCACGGAGTTCTTTTATGTCTATAGAAACCTCTTTCACAAGCTCAGATTTTATTTTTTCAAGTATCAGTTCTGTTGTTTTCTCTACACCTGTCACAGTAACCTCGTAAAGAGGCACATACTCTCCTTTGATGGTCTTGATTTCAATTTTTACAGGAATTTCACCAGCCTTGAACTGGTACGAAGCGAGAATCATTTCAAACCCCTTATTAACTTGAATAACTTTCTTGCTTTTTTCTCAAATATTGACTTGCTCTTCTCGACCTTTTTCATTTTCTTGTTCAGGTCCTGGATTTTTTTCTGTTCAGGAACCTTGAATGAAGACCTGAACGCCTTGGCTGTTTTTATTATCTGCCGCAGCTCTCTGTCCATTTCCTTCTTTTCCTTGTCGAGTTCTTTTAGCATGACTTCTATCTTAGCCCTGGCCTTGAAGAGTTTCTCAAACTTCTTATATTTTGCCTCTCCCTTTGTGATTTCCCTTTCAAGATTTTTCTCTGCCTTTTTGACCTTTTCAACTATAGCCTTCTGGGCCTGTTCTATCTCTCTGTCTTTCTCGCCAGTCAGCTTTTCCAGTTCGACTACAGTTTTTTTGTGCTCCTTAATCTTGGAAGTGAGTTCATTCTCTATTTCAGCCAGATGCTGATAACTTTCTTTTATTTCATGGACTTTCTGGCTCTCTTTTTCCATGCCAGACTTTATATTTATCAGGCTCTGTGCCAGTTTTTTAACTCTGGCCTCAAGTTCCATCTCCTTACTTCTCATAAGCTCCATTTTGTTTTTCTTCAGCTTGATGTACTTGTCCGCTTCTTTCCTTTTGCTCAGAATCTCTTCATATCTGCGGTGCTCTTCAAGAAGTTTTTCATGCAGGCTCTTGATATTATTTTTTATCGATCTGTCAATATCCTGGGCTCTTTTCTGTATCTCAGCCCGCTCTTTTTCTGCCTCGTGCAGAACCTCCAAGTCCCTTGATATCTCCGCTACATTCACGCCCTTCTTCAGTTTTGAAAACTCTGATTCCAGCTCTTCTATGCCTTTGGAGTGTTTCTCAAGTTTCTCGAGCATGGTCTCTGCCCGCACAGTAAACAAATCCTGTGTCTCTTTGAACTGCTTCAATCGCTGAACTTTTTCTTGTTTTGAAAGTTTTCTACCAACAAGATAGCCAGTAGCAAGTCTATAGTCAATTCCAATTACTCCTTGATCCTGTAAGAAAGACGCCCACTCTTCTATCACAGATTCTGACACGCCAAGTATCTTGGCAGCCTCAGGTATGCTTATTTTCCCTCTTTCTTTGACAAGTTTGACTAGTTTGTCCACAGCGGTCTGAATAACAGCCATGATAATATATTACAAGAACCCTATATAAATAATTTGTTAAATAAAAACCAACCTAATGACTTGGGTCTATAATATATATAGAAACTTTGAGTAATATTTGCGTTAATGTTTCTTTCTTCTAGATATTTGAGTAAAATGTCTCTAGCTTTTTCGTCGCTT
>JAOZPR010000013.1 GCA_029932645.1 Candidatus Aenigmatarchaeota archaeon
TTATGAACTATTTTGCTACCAACTTTATACCCTAATTTGCAAAGAAGAGCATTGGAAAAATTAATTAAAGAAGGAAAGGTGAAATCGGAAAAACACAAACGGGCATATGTTTATTGGATTAAGAAAAATTAAATTTTATCCTTTCTCCTCATACATCTTCCTGATAAACTCAGGCAGCTCCCGCTTCGGCGGCGTGTAGAACTCGCTATTCACATACTTCGGACACGTTTTACATTGTCGGGGCGGGTCTTTCGGATCTTTTATTTCCGAAGGGCAGTCCTTGAATGTCCCGGGGCAGGATGGATAGTCTTTACTGTCGATGAGAGAAGAGAGGTCCTGACCAAAGTGTTTTTTAACTGAGGCTCTTCTCTTCTGTTTTGCGAATTCTTCTCCTGCGGTCATGGAAGCACCAAATATATAAGATGTTGACAATGTTTAAAATGTTTTTTTGCTTTGAATATGAATCTCTAAAAATGCCGAAATTATTAATCTTTAAGGCCACCAACATACTCGACACCTAACGAACTTGCCGTCGTTAAAACGCATTTTTAAATATTTCGTCTGATAATATGCTAATACAACGGCAACAATGGCATTCTGCCGTCGAAGACGAAGCGCTTGCTTTAAGCTGCACGCCCAGAGCGCAGCTGAAAGCCCGGCTTCCGCCTTAATTGATTTTCATCGAGTTGATGTGAATGGACATATACGATGTCGTGATAATCGGCGCTGGCCCAGCAGGCCTGACAGCAGCGCTGTATGCAGAGCGCCAGGGCCTGCACGTAGTAGTATTGGATAATATAGAAGAGCAGTCCCTGCTGGCTGAGGCAGATATTGTTGACAATTATCCTGGCGTCAAGAGTGCGACAGGTATGGGCCTGCTCGAGACCATGCGTGACCAGGTCAAATCGCCGATTAAATCAGAGAAGGTTATTTCTATTACCAAAAATGGCGGCCCGACCAAGTTTCTGGTCAAGACTGATGATGGCGAATATAATGCAAAGGCAATTATTCTCGCAACCGGTGCTACACACAGAAAGGCCGGCATACCTGGCGAGGAAGAGTTTGTTGGGCGAGGCGTCTCCTACTGCGTCGTATGCGACGGCCCGTTATTCAAGGGAAAGCGAACTATTGTTATAGGAGGCGGAAACTCTGCTGTAAAAGGAGCGCTTTCGCTCCAGAAGATGGGCGTTGCTGACGTAAAACTTGCGCACAGGCGGGATGAGCTGCGCGCTGAAAGGTTCTGGGCTGAAAAAATAAAAAAGTCTGGTATAGAAATATTATGGGATACAATACCCAAAGAGATAAAGGGCGACAAATTCGTGAAAAAAATCGTTATGGTGAATGTCAAAACCAAAAAAACAACAGAACTGGATGTTGATGGCGTTTTCATAGAAATCGGTTCTACACCATCGACGCAAATCGGCAAGGCCATTGGTGTTGAAACCGATGAAAGAGGCTTTTTTAAGACAAATAAAAATAAAGAAACTAATGTAGAAGGCGTTTACGCCGCAGGCGACGTCTCAGACACGCCTCTACGGCAAATAGTCACTGCCTGCAGCGATGGCGCAATAGCAGCCACGGCTGCTTATGAATATTTAAAATCACAAGAGTCTAAAAAAGCATAAAGGGGAGTAAATGGCGAGGAAGAAGAATAAAACATTATGGGTTTTACTGGTCGCTTTTCTGTTTGCCGGCTCAACACTTGGTTATATCTTGCTGTCGAAGCCAGGAGAAACGCAACATCCGCAAAGCCAGACCATACCAGAAAGCCTTATAGTCAATTTCTCGCTGCCGCAAGAAATGGAAGCGCAGATTTTGCAATCGGGGTTTACTATATTGAGAATATCTTATACAGAGGACTGCGACTGTGAAGATTTTATAGCGCGTGTCGAGGAGCTGCAGGAAGAGTTCAAGACAACTGGCGGTTATAAGCAAATCTTGCTGGAAGAATTGCTTGTGGACAAGCTGAATGCGACAGGAAACGTTTCAGAGACCGCGCCGCTTATAATAGAAATCAAGAGCCTGCGCTCAGAAGCTATATTAGATACGACGGACGAGCAGGCACTCGTCACACAGCTTTGTAATATAACCTGGGACCCGCCGATAGAGTACTGTTTTAAGATAGAGTAAAAGCAGCTGAAAGCCGAGCCTTCTGGCTTACTAAATTTCCTTTTTCATTTTCTTCAGAGTTTTGACTATATTTTCTTCCTGAACGCCGAGGATTTCCTCTAGTCGCCTGATTATTAGCTTGTCTTTCATTTGAGTTCCCTCTTCAGCTTTTCTATGACGTTGTCTAGCTTTTCTTTCTGCGTTCCGAAACCTTGAGCCACGCTGGCTGAGCCGCCGCCACTGCCGCCGAGCTCTTTACAGGCTTTGCTCACAAGCTCGCCAATATTTATGTTTTTGTTTGCAGACGCGCCAAAAACAGCGATTTTTTTCTGCACACCGAACAGCACGATAACACGGCTCGGCTTTGTCAGCAGCCGGCTGATTTCCCGCAGCTCTTCCAAGTTTTTGTCAAGCTTTTCTATTATTATATTGTTCCTGATTTTCTTCTCCAGCGCTACAGCGATTTCTTTCGCACCACGTTTGATTGTGCGTTCTTTCTCTTTTCGCTTCGCCTTCCACTTCTTTACAAGCTCTTCGGCCTTTTGTATTATTTCATCTTCTTTACAGCTCATAATATTGCAGATTTCTTTTATCAATGCCTTTGTTTGCTTTTCATATTTATCTGCCGCAGGCCCGGAAACAAACGTTATTCGTATCACACCGTCTTGTATGCGCTCTGTCGACGTTATGATTATCTTTCCAACATCCTTTGTGTTTGTAAGATGCGTTCCGCCGCACGCCTCGTGGTCGTCGTCTATGGATATTATCCGGAGCGTGTCGTCTGGAACAGGACCGCCCTGATATATTCGCATGCCATATTTTTGCTCTGCGTCCTGCCTGCTCATGACTTCCTTTTTAACAGGCAGAGCTTTTTTCACGAGCTCGTTCGCCTTTTCTTCTATCTTTTCCTCCTCTTCTGCCGAAAGCGTGTCATAATGCGTGATATCAAGGTGCGCCTTTTCAGTGCCTTTTTTTGCACCAGCCTGATTAATATGATTGCCGAGAATGAGCCGGGCCGCGTAATTCACAATGTGTGTTGCCGTGTGATGTTTTGCTAGCTGCTGGCGCCGAGACCAGTCGATTACGCCTTTTATCTTTTGGCCTTCTTTTATGTCGGTTGTGTCTGTTTTGTGTAGGACAACGTCGTCTGCCTTTTCTACGTGCGTTACCGCTATCTTTTTATCGTCTGCTACAATATAGCCCGTGTCAGAATCTTGTCCGCCAGATTCTGGGTAGAAGGCTGTCTGGTCGAGAACAACCCAGCCGTTCGTGACTTTTAGCACCATTGCCTCGAATTCCTTGACGTCTTCGTAAAACATTATTTTCGTTTTTTCTATGTCAGTTGTGTCTATTGGTGCCCTCTTTTCTTCCTTTTCTTTCATATGCCTTTCTGATAGCATTGAGTAAAAATCGGTTGGTATTTCTGTTTGCTCACCTTTTTCTGAGCTGGCCTCTTCAATCATTTCGGGCGTTACGCCGTGTGATTCATAAAGCGTGAGCATTTCTTTTTCGCCTATTTTTTTACCGAGAACCTTGTCTATGATTATAGCTGTCCGCTTTTTCGTTTCGCCGAATTTCTTCCTTTCTATGTCCTTGATTTTATCGAAGTTTTCCACACTTTCTTTTAGCCCAGGATACATCTTTCCAAGGTATTGGGCATGCTTTTCAGCTATCGTAGTAAGGTCAATATCAAAACCAAAACGCTCTTTGAAGCTGAATGCGCGGCGCATGAGCACGCGCAGGTTATACCCACCGCCAACATTGCTCGGTATGCCGCCGTCCTTTATTGCTAACAGGAGTGTTTTCGTATGGTCGGCTATTATATAGGCAGCTTCCAGGGGAGCAATCTTTTTATCCAATTCTGCTGCGGAAAAGCCGAGGCGTTTTGCTATCTCAGCACGCGCTTTTTTAATGTCACCGACTTCGTCAAAGTTCAGGTTGCCCGCGATTCTTGAATATTCTAGGAAGAGCTTTTCGTCATAGTCTATATGTTTTTTCAGCTCTTCGATGACAGGCCCAAACGTGGCATCATAAGACGTAGGCGCGCCCTGGCTCATCCATGCGAACCGCTCGAGCCCAGCGCCCATATCTATTACTTTTTCTTTCATTACACTGTATTTTTCGGGCGTCCCGAGAAATTCAGTAAAAACAGCATTGCCAAGTTCAAGTCCGCGCACAAAGTATTCAAGAGAGTATCCGAACGCACTTGGCCCAACCCAAGCGTCTTCAACAAAGGTTATTTCACTCTCGTCGATGCCGAATACCTTTGTCAGCAGGTTGTAATCAAGTTCAATGCACCTGTCTTTCCAGTAGCCGCTGCTGTTGCTTATGCTGTGCTGACCTATCATGACAAAGCTCGTGTAGTGACGACCTGTAATGCCGACATTGGGGATGTCGTTGAAGCGCAGGCAAGGCTGCGGTATGATTAAAGGGTTGGCAGACAGCTCGAACACAGTTTTATTACCTGTTTTTCGCTGGAAAGCCACGATACTGGCTATTGTAAAATATAAGCCCGGGAACCACCTGCACACAGTTGGATAAGGTGGCACAGAGGCGTGGCCATTTTTGACAAAGAACTTTTCTATTTTTTTCCACGTCTGAACATAGTCTGTCTTTTCATTAACAGGCGAATCGCCTATGAAGCTGTATTCGACGCAAGGCGGGTCGCCGCAGAACTCCTGGTCTCCGAGCGCCCAGAAGAATTTGCCGCATTTCGGACACTGTTTTCTCGTGAATCCTTTATCTTTAAACAACTCCACGAGCCAGTATTTCTCAGGCTCTTTCTGGAACTTTTTAATAAGGGTTTTTTTCATGCTCGCAGCCACCAATAATAATTATTAACAGCACGGCTATTAATTAAATAAAAATAAACTCAAAACCATTTAAAAATATTAAAACTAGAAATAACTAAAAAGGGAAAGGAACATTGAAGAATAGAAGCGTGGTGGCCGAAAGCCCAGACTTCTGGCTTACTTTTATTTTACAGCTATTTTATTTTCTAGTTGTTTTGATTAACACAAGGCATGACGTTTGGATGGTGTCCGCTGGCTTTAACCGAACAAAGCGCCAAGTCCTGCTGCTGCTTCCTCTGCTTTCTTCTCGGTGTCTTCTTCCTTCTTCTTTTCTTCCTTTTTTCCTTCTGCTGGCGCTGCTGCTGGGGCAGCTGCTGCTACAGGTAATGCAGCCTTTTCTATGGCCTTTGCTATATCAACACCTTCTAAAGCAGCCACAAGTGCCTTTACCTGGGCATCACTCTCTTTTTCACCCACAGCTTTCACGATTTTCTTGAGATTTTCTTCATTTACCTCTTGTCCAGCCGAGTGAAGCAACAAAGCGGCATATATTAGTTGCATAGTTTTTCACCTCTTGAATATTTTAATTATTCTTTCTTATTTTTTGAGTCCTTTTTCGTTTTTCCTTTCTTTTGTTTTTCTTTGCTTTCTTTTTTAACTTCTTCTTTCTTGGACCCTTTTTCTACTTCTTTTTTGTTCTCTTTCTTATCTTCTTTTTCTGTTTTCTTCTCATCTTTCTTTTCTTCTGTTTGTTTCTCTTCTTTGTCCTCTTCCTTAGGTTTTTCTTCTTTTGGCAAACTTGGTAAAACCTCTTCAAGAGCCTTTGCCTCGGCAACAGCCTTTGCCAAAAGCTCTCCAATAATTTCTTTATCTAGTATGCATGCCTCTAGCGCCAGCGACTTGGCTTCTATGAAGCATTTTTTCAACATCAACTCTATGTTTTGTTTCGTAGGATATCCTATATTCAGCGACAAGTTAAATGCCTGCTGGATGGCTGTTGTAAGTTTGTTAAGATACTCTTTTTCGTCTATGGTCAGAACATCTCTCTCATAAATAGTGCCGTTTTCCCACACACAAACAATATCGAGCCCTATCTCCATGGGTTCAATTTTCAAAAGACTGAAAACATTCACCATATCATCAGTTATCTCTTCCCCGGCTTTGCACACAACCTTGTCCTGCATCACATTTATCTTGCCATCCACGACAGACGTCTTTAGTCCAACCTTTTGCAGCGTGGATATGGCCGGACCCGGAGCATGAGCAGTCGGTCCTTTTGGTATTATGATATCCTTTTTTGCGATGTCCCCCTTCTTGGCTGCTGCCGGCATCTTCATCTTATCCAAGTATCTTGCAAGCCGGAAAGCATTTTCATTTGTGAGCAGAAGAGCGCACGGACCAGCAAGTTTGTCTTTTAGTTGCTTGATATTAGGTTTGTCTGCTATGTCTAGTGCACGTTTAATCATGTTGTTTTTCGCAACCCTTATCAGGGCTCTGCCTTTCAGGTCGCCCCTGATATTATGAAGTTGTTTTGCCGGCATGGCGTGCATGTTCAAGATACCAATTACTTGGTACTTCTGCATAAGTTCGGCAAGCTTTTTTACCTCTTCTGGTTTGTCTTTTTTGAACATTTTTATCACGCAACGACCATTGTCATTATCATTTGTCACTTTGTTTCTATTTCAACCGGCTTGCTCATGGTTAGTTTCAGCAAGACATTTTTCATCTGTGCCCTTCCTTTTGGCAACGCAGCACGGACACCATTAATTACGAACTCTATGTTGTCTTTCAGCTCTTCATCAGTCATATTTTCCACACCAACAATTGTATGAATAACAGGAGAATCCTTGACACGGATCCTAATAGACTTTTTGGCAAGCTCTATGAATTTGGTCTTATCAGCATTAGGAGGAATCGGCTTGGGCATCTTCCCACGCGGTCCGAGGAAGCGGCCTATTGTCTTACCAACAATAGGCATCAATGGGGCCTCGCATATAAAGAAATCATTATTATCGATTAATTTCTTGGCCCTTTTCTTGTCCTTCACAAGTTCCTCAAGCACTGCTTTGTTTATCTCTTCTTTTTCGCCTATAACGCAAACAGAAATATCCTTGCCGCGGCCGTGCGGCAGAACAAATTCCTTGTTAATCTTGTTAGCAGGATCCTTTAGATTAATGTTCTTTAAATTGATTATTAAATCCACGGTTTGCGGAAAGCCGCGCTTCTTAGAATTCTCTTTCAGATGTTTTATCGCTTCTTGTATTTGCATGTCAAATCCTCCTGCTTACGCAGTACAGCG
The DNA here is from genome assembly GCA_029932645.1 of Candidatus Aenigmatarchaeota archaeon. Classification (GTDB taxonomy): domain Archaea; phylum Aenigmatarchaeota; class Aenigmatarchaeia; order GW2011-AR5; family JAGGXF01; genus JAGGXF01. The sequence goes on from JAOZPR010000013.1 coordinate 7,201, forward strand.
GATGTGTGCTAAGTTAGTATGATTAGATGTGTGGTAAAGTTTTTAAAGGTTTTTATTCTAAGGGCGGAAGAAACTTGACTAGATTGTTTTCTTTGAAGATTTTTATTTCTTTGAGCATCTTGTTTATAGATGTATATTCTTCATAAAGATCCATAATCTCTTTTCTTTCTAGGTAAGCGATATTTTTCTTTCCAACTTTTTTACCGCGTAATTCAGCTCTTTTTTGAGAGTAAACACTAAGTGCACCTAACATTTCAGATATCTTATTAAAATCTAATTCTATATCTTTAAGACATTTTTTAATTGATCGATTATTTAAATATTGAAAAAATCTATTTGAAAATAGGCCATTGTATTTTTTTTCTTTTAATTTTATTATATCATTTTTCGCTAAACGCAAATAACAATTAATTAAAAGAATAGAAATGTCTTCTTTAGTAGCTAAGTATTCTGGAAGATCTAATACGTGTTCACTTTCAGAGTATGAGTTAAGCAGTTTAAAAGCATTTTTCCTCCCTTTTTCAATACCTTTTCTAATTAATGTAGAAATACCATTAGGTGAGGTATTCCTGTTCATTTTACCCAGCCTCTTCTTCGTGCTCGCGAAGGCCGGCAAAGATACCGAGTTCTGTTTCTATGCGATTTAGTCGCTCTTCTGCGGTTCCCAGACCAGCGCCCAGTGTGCGTTTAACCTTGTTGAGATTATTTTCTACGTCCAGTATTTTTCTTGCGAGGTCCCTGTAGTTTGTGTCCATGTATCTTTCCCAGTCGCGCTTCTCGAAATCTAGCTTGGTGTTAAGAACGAAAACCTGTTTTTCGAAGTCACCTTTTATGTCAGCAAGACGGTTTGAAAAGTTTGATAATCGGTTGCTCATTATCTCTATAAGGTCTTTCTGGTTTTTTCTGGTTTCATCCAGTTTTGAGCCAAGCCACAGCTTTTGTACTATTATGATTATCAGTACCATCAGTATAGCTATGGAAAGAAGCCACGCAGACCTTGCTAGAAGCACCAAGGCCAGTACAATAATATTCAATATAATGGTAATTCTTTCATATGTTTCCATAAAAACCACTTATCAAATCACTTTTTATCTGATGTCACCTCATAGTTATAAAGATATTAATCTTTAAAAGGATTTTCAGCGGTTTTGCCGTAATGTTCTCGTAATTGTATGGTTCTGTCAGTTCTGTCATATATGTTTATAAAGCTTTCATGAATTATAATTCATATGAAAACCAAGACATATAAGGAATATTCATATAAATCATATAATAGATTTTTTATGCATTTTGCCAACAAGACGAAGATGGACATAATCATGTCTCTGCGTAGCAGGCCGATGAGCGTGACAGAGATTGTTAGAAAAGTTGGCAGGGAGCAGAGCACAGTTTCTCACGATTTAAGAAGGCTGAGCAGGTGCCACATTTTGCATGTTAAACAGAAGGGAAAACAGAGGATATATTCACTAAACAAGAAAACCGTTGTCCCGATACTAGAAACAGTTGAGAAACACGTCAGAAAGAATTGTCCACGGGGGTGTAATTTATGAATGCAAGCGAAATATATCTAGATAGCGGAGCTTCGACTAGGATTGATCCAAAGGTATTTGAGCTCATGAAACCGTATTTTCTCGAAAAATACGGTAATGCGTCTTCCACGCATGGCTTTGGCCGGGATGCAAAGGAAGCCTTGGAAAGAGCAAGAGCAGACATAGCCAAATCAATAGGCGCAAAGCCCAGTGAGATTGTATTTACTTCTGGAGGCACAGAATCGAACAATTTCGCCATAAAGTCAGTTGCCTTTACCAATAGGGAGAAAGGCAATCATATTATAACGACAAAAATAGAACACAAATGCATTCTAAACAGTTGCAAGTGGCTCGCGTCGCAAGGCTTTGAGGTCACGCATCTTGATGTTGATGAAGAAGGTTTTGTTAGCGCGGAAGACTTAGAAAAAGCCATCACAGACCGAACCATTTTAGTTTCAATAATACATGGAAACAACGAGATTGGAACTATACAAGACCTCGCTGCTATTGGCAAGATTTGCAAGAGCCGTGGCGTGTATTTCCATACAGATGCGTGTCAAAGTTATACGAAAACAGAGCTTGATGTAAATAAGCAAAAGCTTGATCTGGTGACATTAAACTCGCATAAAATACATGGGCCAAAGGGGGTCGGCGCCTTGTATATAAGAGAGGGCACCGAGATAAAGGCCTGGCAACATGGTGGAGGACATGAACATGGCATGAGAAGCGGCACAGAAAATATCCATGGAATCGTCGGTTTTGCAGAGGCTGTAAAGATTGGTATGGATAAGAGGCACGTTGAGCATATGACGAAATTAAGAGACAAATTAATTGAAGGTGTGCTTCAAATACCTGATTCGCGCCTCAATGGCCCGCGTGGCGACAAGAGACTGTGCAACAATGCAAACTTCTCCTTCAAAAAAGTTGAGGCAGAGGGAATTGGCGGTTATCTCGACCAAAAAGGCGTCTGCTCATCAACAGGCTCTGCCTGTTCTGAAAAAGACACGGGACCGAGTTATGTATTGAAAGCAATAGGCGTGCCTGCCGATTACATTAATGGAAGCGTAAGATTAACGCTAAGCAGATTCAACACAGAAGAAGAGATTGATTATGTCATTAAAGTCATGCCTGAGATAATCAAAAGTCTGAGAAGGGGCTCGGTGTTTGACAAGGTTATAGATTTGGTTAAAAAAATTCAATAAAATCAAGGTGATGACATGGCAGAAAAAATTACAAAAGATACCGTATTAGCAAATCTTTTCGACGACCCCGAAGCGGTCAAGATACTCGAACGGTACAACCTACCGTGTCTGCATTGTCCGATGGCGCAGCTGGAAGTCGGCGCTTTGAAACTTGGTGAGGTCTGCAGCGTTTATGGTATAGATATTGATAAGCTGTTGGAAGAATTGAACAAAATCAAAGAAGGCAAGCAAGAAAATGAGAAATAAATAATAAAATAAAAAAACAAGAGGTCAGTTTAACACTGACCACTACCGCCACGTGCCTCTGATAGTTTCTTGTCGCATCCAGCCAATCCTGGATTGTGCTGGCAAAAGTTCTTCTGTATCGTTGTCGGATCTAGTCCGCTGAACTTGAACCTGTTGTTTACAAGCCACGACGGGCTTGCGCTTATACCCAGTTCATTGGAAAGTTTGATTCTACCCCTGAGCAATTCCTTTCCTTCATCACCCTCAAAACAGGTCTTGATTTTTTCTGTGTCCATGCTAACGTTTTTTGTACAGCTTTCCCAGATATCAGCAGCTTTTGTATAATCTTTGTTTATACACCAGACATAATCCATGTATGTGTCTGGGTAATACTTCATTACACAGGCTTGCCTGATATCTTCGTCAACCTCTTTTTGGCCGTGAAGACTTCTGAACGTACCGTCTCCCTGGTCATCAGCAATGAAATGCAGTTCAAACACCATGTCTTTACCAAATGCGTCCAGAACCTCTTCCATGGCATTATCAGCCATGGTACCATAAGGGCACATGCTCATCACAAACAAGTCCAGTTTCTTTGGTATCTCTTCTCTGCATTCCAACGAATTAGCACAATCTTCATCATCGCAGTCTATCAGTTTGTCACCGTCATCATCCTTGCCATCAGCACACTCACTTTCTTTTGTCGGGTCATAAAAAGCGCCGGCTGCTGCCGGAATTATATAATAATAATTTTCTTCCTCTTTCAACGCACCTTTAATATTCGTGAAGTTGCTCTCGTTCTCAACAGCTGTGTTAAAGATGTAAGCAGGCAAAAGACCAATGCCCAAATCATCAACCAGTTTTTTACCTTGCGCGCTTTCATATTCCAGTTCTTTTATTTTTATACCAGAAAAGAGTTTTTCTGTAATCTCTACTATTCTTGTTGTGTCACAAGTGTCACAGTTCTTGCTTGTGACCACAGTCATCTCAAGCTGGCCAGAGGTCCCCAAAGCACCAGAGCCAGGAGAATATTCCCTGCCAAGCAAAAAACCAGCAAAAAAAACAATCGCTACTAAGGCTATGATTTTTACCGTCGATTTCTTTATTTTTATGGTTTCCTTTGTCATATGCACACCCCAAATTTGATTTATTGATTTGACTATAGATTATATCTTTTATTTCAGTTTATCATCATATTTACCTTGGTCAACCTCTTTTATTACCTCTTTCGGATCCTTACCATCTACTGTTACTCCGGCACTAACGCACGTGCCAAGGACCTGTTTGACCTGTGACTTTATATTACTACCAAGAACGTCCTCCTTGGCTTTTGCGATTTTAACTACAGCATCAAAAGCTAGGCTGCCCGGCTTAGTCAGGTTTTTGTCTTCATCAACTGTTGCGAGCTTTGTCACACCCAGTTCCTTCTTAAGCATGGCAGAAACAGGCGGTGTCCCGACAACGACATCAAATTCTTTGGTTTCCGGGTCGACTATAACCTTAACAGGCACTTGCATGCCTTCAAACGATTTTGTCTTTTCATTGATTTTTTTAATGACATCGGCAATATTAACTTTCATGGGTCCCAGTGCAGGGCCAAGCGGCGGACCAGCACTTGCTTTACCACCTTCTACCAATGCTTCTATTGTTTGTCTTCCCATTATTATTCCACCTGTTTTATTCACCTACTGCCTTCATAAAAAATATTTACAACATATCACAAGATATTATTGATACAACGCAGTATTGATTATAATTCTGGTTCTTTTTCCTCCTTCTTTTTTTCATGTATTCTGACAGAATTCAGAGATATGGTAACTGGTATAGGTATGGCAGCTTCCAAAAGTTCTATCGTGATTTCGCTTTTGGCAGTCTCTACGCGGGTAACCTTGCCTTTTTCACCCCTAAAAGGACCGATTATTATTTCTACAACATCACCGACATCTACTCCAATTTCCTGCTTTTCCGGAACTATGAACTTTTCTATATCTTTCATAGCAACCTCTTGGTTGATAATTCCCCTGACATGCGGCACACTTTTTATAGCATGTTCTATAGCAGCCAGTTCTCCTTCTATGAATATATATCCCCGCAGTTCTTCTGGGTGCACAAGTGACTTCACTGGGATGTTTTCATTCTTTATCTTGGTTCTGAGAGATTCTATGACTATATTTTCTCGTCCTGTTGTTGTTCTGACAGTCAGAATCATTTAAAAGCCTCCAACAAGCTGGAAAAGCATAAAGATGATAAACCCAACAAGCCCGATGATAATCATACCTATGGCTGTTACTTTTAACGAGGCCCTGAACACGTCTTTGTCAGGCTTGCTGGCAACGAGCAGAACCCGTTTGCACTGCTTAATAAAGTTTTTGATATTCATACTTTTTTATTCACCAGAAAGACTTAAAAACGCTTTTCCGACACCATTTCAATAGCTAAAAAAGAGTAAAAATGGAAAAACGAAGGAATCAGTCCACAAAATCTATTCCGAGAACCTTTTCTATTTCCCTCTTCTTTTCCTTCGAGAACTTTTTCTCTGGACCATATATCTGAGGAGACGAAACACCAGTGACTATTAACATGGCTCTAATTGTGTCGCCGAGTTCTTTCATCACCTGTGCACCCCAGATTATCTTTGCATCTGGGTTCAGCCGTGATGAGACCGCCTCAACGATTTCTTGGCATTCTTTTATTGTTATGTCTGCACCGCCAGATATGTTTATCAGCGCACCTCTTGCACCGTCTATGTCCACATCAAGCAGTGGGTTGTTCAACGCGCGTTCAACCGCTTCTATTGCTCTATTTTCAGTGTCAGAATCACCCAGACCAATCATAGCCAGGCCGCCGCCATCCATAACAGCACGTATATCTGCAAAGTCCAGGTTGACCAGACCAGGTCTTGTTACCAGTTCTGCTATTCCTTTAACAGCATTTACCAGAACCTCGTCTGCAACCTTAAAAGCAGTTGTGAGAGAAACATCCGGCACAATCTCAAGCAGCTTGTCATTAGGTATAACAATCAATGTATCGACGATGGTTTCAAGTTTCTCAAGCCCCTCTTGAGCGTTTTTCAGCCTTTGTTTTCCTTCCATTGCAAATGGCAAAGTAACTATACCAACTGTTAAGGAGCCAAGTTTCTTGGCTATGTCAGCAATTATCGGAGCAGAACCAGTTCCTGTACCACCACCAAGCCCGCATGTGATAAAGACCATGTCAGAACCCTGTAAAGATTTTTTAAGTTCATTCCTGCTTTCTTTGGCAGCTTCTTCACCTATTCTTGGATCAGCACCAGCGCCAAGACCAGATGTAATCTCCTTTCCTATTAAAACCTTGAGATCAGCATCTGTGTAAAGCAAATCTTGAGCATCAGTGTTTATGGCAACAGCCTCAGCACCAACAATACCGACCTGCATAAGCCTTGATATTGTATTATTTCCGGCACCGCCAGTACCAACAACCCTTATTTCTGCTCTTCTATTTTCCAATATCTTTTTCAAGTCCTCATCTACGACACTGTCTTTCTTACTTTTTGAAATTGCTCCAGCCATAATTAATCACCACGCCCAATAATATTGAATACAGACAACAAATATCAAATAATTAATCTTTTTAAAATATTTAAATCTATAAAGCCGACTAAGGCTGTTATACCCCTCTTAAGCTTTACCCGAATCTGTCTTTTTCTTTTCAAATGTTTCAACAAACACGATTTTTTTGACATTTCTCACGTGTTTTTTAATAACGTCAGCGACACGCGCCTTGAGTTCTGGCCTTGGAAAGCCCTTACTAAAGTCCACATCTATATTAACAGCGTTTTCCTTAAGTGAGACACTTTTAGCTGGAAAGCCAAAAAATTCTATAACAGCCTCCACCTGTTCTTTCTCGTCTGTTATCTGTTTTTTTATTTCTATTTCATATTCTAAGTCCTTGCCAGCTAAAGGATGGTTGAAGTCCACACGCACACGGCCAGCGCTCGCAGATTGTATTCTGCCTTTGGTACCGGAAAAATCAACGATTATGCCTGGTCTTGGCTTGAAGTTCTGTTTTTTGAATGCGCTCTCTGGTACAACCTTTACCAGCTCCTTCTTGCGCTGGCCAAAGGCCCTGTCAGCAGGTATCGTTACCTTTTTCTTTTCGCCGGGCTTCATTTTTTCCAGCTCTTCATCCAAACCAGGGATTACAAACCCAGCTCCGATTATCACAGGAACAGGTTTGTATTTTATTTTCGGGTTGAATATCTTTTCCTTTTTGGCGACATCTTCTTCTGTCAGGTCAAATATTTCGTCACCAACCCTTCCAATATAAGATATGCGAACAAAATCACCTTTCTGCATTTTATCACCACTCGTACAAATAAAATAACTTGTACAAATAGCTTGGAGAAAATCTTTATAAAATGTTCGCATCACAGCCTCTTTTATTTTTTTATGTTCATAAAGTCATCATGAAAGCAGCAACTATAGATGCGATACAGATAATTATCATATGCATATTCATATTATTCATAGTTATAAACCAGGTCAACCCGGCCATGTCTGTGATAACACAAAAGGACATAGAAAGGGCAAACCTGTCTCAGGCAATCGAAAACATTTCTCATGAAGAACACGAAGAAGACTCGGAACCAGTAATAACCCCGACATTCATTTTCTGGCGCTGATCAGTGGCAGACCAATGATTTTATAAAGTTTCATTACTTATGAGTAATTCGTAATATAATAACTAATTTGTGAGTAATTTGCGTAATAACATGAATTTGAGGCAAGGGAGCAAGGGGGATGTGGATGTTATTCAAAAATGAAAAAAACTGGAAGGCTTTTCTGTCTTTGTCTGATGAGGCTGCGCTTGACAAAGTCTTAGAAAGGACAGCCATACACCGGCCTGCATACAAGAACGCAGAAGATGTTAAGACCGCTCAGCTATGGTGTGCTCTAATCGAGATGATGAAATATCAGGAGCGGCTCAACAAGCGGCTGGCACGAATAGAAAAACTTCTTGACGGTTTATTCGAGAAAGAAAGACAGGAAAAGCAAAAGCTCATAGACAGCCTTAGAAAGTTTTAGTTAAGGGTTTATTTTCTTTTGGTTTATTTTGTTATTTTTGGCAGCAAGCCAGCTCTAACCAGTTTCTTATATTTTGCAGGGTTGTTCAGGAACCCAAACATTTTAGGGTTCTTAATAAAAAGCCGATACATGTTTCCTCTCATGTTTTTAATTTTCTTAGCCCTGATTTTTCTCAGTTTCGGCAGGTTTTTATACGCCTTGTTTTTTTTCACGCCATCTATGCAGATAAAGTAAGCGCCACCGTGTTTTTTAAGTATTGGCTTGTAACGTGATTTGAAAACAGATGAAACGAGATTGCTCATTACCAGTGTTGCTCTCGATTTGTTTATAGTGATGTGACCACAATTAGGTGGGACAATTATTTTATCACCTCGTTTACCTTCAATAATCACAACATCTTTTATCTTATTTCCAACGCGCTTTTGCAAAAGAAAAAGACCGCTGCCGCGTAGCACTTCATATATTTCCGTGTATGACCCGCCTTTGATACATGGGTGGTAGTGGCCAGCAGTTTTAACAAACTCACATCCCAGCTGCCTTGGCGGTATGACTGTTATATCAAACCTTATTTTCTCCCGTGCAAATATTTTTACATCTTCCTTCCGTTGCAAACCCCTGTACATGTAGTAAAGCCTTGCACGTTTGTCAACTTTCCTGTAAAATTCTTTATCCAGAACAACGTCTTTCATTTCTGACAGGTGCCTGATATTGGGTTTTATTTTTCTGCCCTCGAATAGCATTGTGAAGTCTGGGTTTATCTCAACGCGCAAAGGAGAAAGATTTATTTTCATATTTTTATCTTAGTTGTCTCACGATTTAAAGATTACCAAAGCTGAGGACTATTCGACGAATATTCCCGGCTTCCCGGGCTTGGCTTTCTTCGCCTTGTTTTCGGGGTCATATTTTTTCGAATCATTAACAGCGTATACTGCAAAGTCACAGCCGAATTCCTGCTCCAGCAACAGCGCATTTTCCTTGAAACAATCAAGCTCTTTTGGTATAACATACAGGTATATCTTTTTCGGCCTTTTCTTGGTAATTTTTATAATTTCTCTAATGTCTTCCACAGTCTTGCTTACCACCTCTTCCATGCGCTCTACTTCTTCGTCGATTTTGCTTTCGTCTGGCTCTGGCCATTTAGCCAACGACACAAAAGGCTTGTGCCCGAGCAGCTCCCACATCTCTTCACAAACATGTGGCGTGAAAGGCGTTAAAAGAACTATCAGATTTTCTATTACCTCATTGTAGATTTTTTTGTTCACCGGAAGCTCTTTGTATTTCTGGACAGCATTAACAAACCCCATCAACGATCCGACGGCCAGGTTGAACTGAAAGCCAGCAATCTTTTCTGTCACATCCTTGATGGTTCTTTGAAGCTTGGTGAGTATATATTTGTCTTTGTTTGTTATTTTCTCAGAAAGCAATGCATCCTCTGTAACAAGTTTCCAAACACGTTTAATAAATCGGAAACACGACTCAACACCGCGGTCGCTCCATTCAAACTCTTTTTCAGGCAGCGCAGTAAACAATATAAACAACCGAGCCGTGTCTGCACCATACTTTTTTATTATCTCGCTTGGCTCGACAATATTACCTATTGACTTTGACATCTTTGCGCCATTCTTTGTTATCATTCCCTGGCAAAGTAGCCTGGAGAACGGCTCATCAATATCAACTAGTCCTATATCGCGCATGACTTTTGTGAAGAATCTTGCGTAAAGTAGGTGCAGTATGGCGTGTTCTATCCCACCAATATATTGATCAACGGGGCACCAATATTTTACTTTATTTTTGTCAAAAGGCGCTTTATCATTAGTCGGATCACAATATCTAAAGAAGTACCACGACGAATCTATAAATGTATCCATCGTATCTGTTTCTCTTTTAGCAGGACCACCGCATTTCGGGCAGGTGGTTTTGATAAAGTCTTCGTTTGTTTCTAGAGGGTTGCCCTGCCCGCCGAACTTAACATCTTTGGGAAGTTCTACTGGCAGTTCTTTTTCAGGGACAGGCACAATGCCACATTTATCACAGTAAATTATTGGTATCGGCGTTCCCCAATATCTCTGGCGAGAAACCAGCCAGTCTCTTAACTTGTATTGAATATCACGCTTTCCATATTTTTTTTGTTCTATATAATCATTGATTTTTTCCATGGCAGCTATATTATTCATGCCGTCGAATTCGCCAGAATTGACTAGCACACCCTCATCAACATAAGCCTCTTTCATTTCTTCTGCCTTGAGTTCTCTGTCTTTCGGCTTTATGACTACCTTTATTGGTATCTTGTATTTCTTTGCAAATTCAAAGTCTCTTTGGTCATGCGCAGGTACAGCCATTATTGCACCGGTACCATATTCAAGCAGAACAAAATTCGCTATGTAGATTGGAATCTCCTCGCCGTTCAGCGGATTGATGGCGTACTTGCCAATGAACATACCCTCCTTTTCCTTGTCTTCTGCTGTTCGCGTGAACCTGTCTTCTATAACGACCTTGTTTATGAATTTTTTCACTTTTTTTTCGTATTCCGTGCCAGCAACAAGTTCCACAACCTTTGGGTGCTCCGGGGCAAAAACCATGAAGGTTACACCAAACAATGTGTCAGGTCTGGTCGTGAATATAGGTATGACATCTTCAGAATCTTTTAGCTTAAAATCAACCATGGTCCCACTGCTTTTACCAATCCAGTTTCTCTGCATTGTTTTAACGCGCTCTGGCCAGTCCAGCTTGTCTAGACTATCCAAAAGCTCATCAGCATAATCCGTAATCTTGAAGAACCATTGGTCTATATTTCTTATTTCGACGGGCGATTTACAACGCCAGCATTTACCACCTTCAACCTGCTCGTTTGCCAGTACGGTCTTGCAACCAGGACACCAGTTGATAGGAGATTTCTTTTTATAGGCAAGACCCTTTTCAAGGAACTTGAGGAAGAACCACTGATTCCATTTATAATATTCAGGTGAGCACGTCTTCAGCATTCTGGTCCAGTCATAGCTCAGACCAAACATTTTCTGTTGCTTTATCATTGCTTTTATCGATTCTTCTGTCCATACAGCCGGATGAATCTTTCCTTTTATAGCGGCATTTTCTGCCGGCAGTCCAAGTGCGTCGTATCCCATTGGATGCAGCACATTAAAGCCGCGCATCATCATGAACCTTGCAAATGCATCGCCTATAGCATAGTTTCTGACATGTCCCATATGCAGCTTACCAGACGGATATGGAAACATTTCTAGAACATAATATTTTTTCTTATCGTTTCGCTCACTAACATTAAATATTCCAGATTCTTCCCATTTTCTCTGCCATTTATTTTCTATCGCAACTATGTCCATACTATCACACACCACATTATAACGCATTATAATTACAGTATATTATTTTATTATAAGTATAATAACAATTAACTATTTTTTAAGCTTAAGATATAAAAAAATATTAAGTGGCTCGCATTAAATACAAAACTTAAAAAGATAACAAGGATAGAGACATCTGGCAAATGCCTCCGTAGCTCAGCTTGGACAGAGCATCTGCCTTCTATC
>JAOZPR010000035.1 GCA_029932645.1 Candidatus Aenigmatarchaeota archaeon
TGTTCCTCTTCTTTTTTAGTCAAATAAATCATATCATCACAATATTTTACTACTTTATAGTGCGTTAAAGTTTAAATATCTTTCTTCTCTCATACGTACATGATACCGTCTTTTTCTCTGAGCCATTTGAGATATTTTTCATACTCGCTTAAAATTTCTTTTACACTTTTGCCTATTTGATTTTCTGTATATCTGCTTATTTCTTTTCCTGCCATAGATGTTAAAGCTCTCCTACTTTTTTCTTGAGATGCGTAGTCGTCTATAATAGCGCCAATATATTTAGACAAAACCGAATTAGTAATACTTAGACATTTTACCTTCAGATAATCATTTTTGAATATTTCCCGCAAATCCCTTTTGTTTGGGTTCGTTTCTTTCCATTCTTTATAACTTTCTTCAAATTCAGTCTTTACATTTTTTTGAGAGAGAAAATTTATTGATTCATGTAAGATAGCTAGAGAATTTTTTAAAATGATTTTTGAGTAATTATTTAATATTTCATGTATCGTATCAAATACATCATCAACTGATATCTGTCGCTCTTTTTGAGACTCTCGAAAATTCTCTTTAAAAAAATAGAGTTCAGGTATTTGTATATTGTCAAATACAAAGTATATAATACTTAGTGTTTCTTCATTTATATCGTCTGGCATAACTTCTTGATTTATATCTTAAGTTTTTAGGATGGTGTGTCCTAAGCGTGATGCTTTTTATATGTTGCTGAAAAGGTAAGAATATGGCTACAAGAGTGCTCGTAACTGGCGGCATGGGGTTCATAGGCTCGCATCTGGTGGAAGCGCTGTTAAAAGAAGGCTATGAAGTTTTTGTTCTGGACAGGCATGTTCCGAGTCGTTTTGATGAGAAACCGATAGTAATAAACGCAGACATAATAGACAAAAAGCGGCTGGATTCTGTTGCTGATGAGCTAGGGAGCATTGATTACGTGTTTCATCTGGCTGCGCAGGTTTCTGTGGCCTTCGGCGAGAAAAACCCGGATGAGAATAGAAAGATAAACGTCGAGGGAACGGGAAATGTCCTGGAGCTGGCGAAAACGAGCAATGCTCAAGGTTTCATATTCTTCAGTTCTGCAGCTGTTTATGGCAATGCAATGAGCTTGCCTATAAAAGAGAGCGACTCGGCACAGCCTATAAACCAATACGGCTTGTCAAAGCTTGAGGCAGAAAAGCTTTGCATGGAATATAGCGATTTTTTCAATGTCACGATTATCAGGCCCTTCAATGTTTACGGCCCTAGACAGAAACCCGGAAATGATGTTGTTTCGGTATTCATAGATAAAATAAATAAAGGAGAAACGCTGACTGTATTTGGTGAAGGAGAACAGACAAGGGACTTCATATTTGTTGACGATATTGTATCTGTTTCTTTATCTGCAATGAAAAATTCAGATGCATATAGTGGCATATTTAATGTGGGTACAGGAAAAGAAACCAAAATCAAAGATTTGGCCGAGATGCTGATGAAAATAATTGGCAAGAAGGTCAGCATCGACTATGAGAAAGAACGGCCAGGAGAGATAAAGAGAAGCGTTGCTGATATAAGCAAACTCCACGAGCTTGGTTTTAATCCAATCTCGTTAGAAGACGGTCTTAGAAAGACCGTGGCTGGTAGATAATTATTTCTCAAAATCAGTTAAATCAGTAAAACCAAGGTATTTCTTCTTTGCCGACCGTATTGTTCCAGTCACGGTATTTATCTTTATAATCGCTTTTGTTTCACCAATTTGGTCTATAAGCGCTAAGGCAGCTCTGGCATATTCTACCTGGTCAGGAGAGCATCTTATTACACCTCTTTGATTTTTCTGGTCATAAAGGTTTTTTATAAGCCAGAAGTTCATTTCACTTGTTTTCATTTCACCAAGAAAATCTAGGAAGGTGCGCCATATTGCTCCGACTAGCTCTATGTAGTCGATAGGTTTTTCCGAAATAACCTGGAATATTATATATCTTTTTTTCGGCCGCAGACTTGCGGGCAATGTTTTTGGCTTATCCTCCATACTAGACACCTGCTTCATATCCTTTGTCGGTTTTCCTCAGAAACCAGAGGTTTCTGGGAGATCCAAAAAAGCGAAGCTTTCTTGAGATTCTAGGACTTCCCTCCTAGACACCTTTACCTTTATTTTCTTCTTCTGCTACTTTCACGCCGGGAAGTCTTTTTCCGGCCAGTTTTTCCCTGTTAATATGGATGATTTTTTCCGGGACCGCAGAGACTGTATTAATAGCGCCTGATAAAGGCAGACCAAGCAAAAAGGCAAACGCTGCCAGTTCACGTCCGGCACGCATGCCCCAAATGCTTGCTGCACCAGACGTGGCAACAATAGGCGCTTCATACTTTTTTGCTAAAAAAATATTTTTTTTCATGTTCGAGATGACATAAACCCTATGTTTTTTAAACGATTCTAGTATTTCGCGGAAGTTTATCTCTATAGCGACCTTGTTTTCTGCAGCACTTTTCGCAGTTATGTGATCCATGCCACTATCTCTCCTGTCCAGCTCAGGATGACATAAGACATCAACTTCCGGCATTTCTACAGCTTCTCTGTTTATTCTATAATCTCCGCCATGGACGAGCACGAGATCCACATGTTTTCGAACATCCTTTACCATTTTTTTAAGCTGGTCAGATGTTTCTGCTCTTATAACTGCTCCAAGAGCAATGTCTAAATCCGTGTCAATGTTAGATATTTTTTCTCTCGTTTGCTTGATATCATTTAAAGATGAAAAATAGTCTGTAACAGCTATGCCTGTCAGTTCCAGCCTTTTGGCCTGTTTTATTATCTCTTCTATACTATTTTCGCCTATAGAGGCATCTGAATGGACATGAATATCATAAAACCTCACAACTTACACCTAAATAATTATTGAACAGAAAAAACTTTTAAAAGCAAGAAAAATAAGAATACAACCTATTTTCTCAACGCCCTTGATTTCTGGCCTGCGCTGGTCTTGCCACGGAACACACGGCCGCGATGCTTTATTATACCCTGAAGTTTTTTGTCGGCGCGTATCACAGGATGTGCCCTGTCAACAAGAATGACCTCATAGTATTTGTTTTGGCCGTCTTCTGCCAGATAATAGCTGTTCAGGACTTCCATATTAGGATATTTTCGGGCAACGCGATCTTCTGCTATCCGCTTTAGGCTTTTTGCCGGCGTGAATTTTACTCGGCCACTTTTTCTCGGCACCCTGCCTTTTTTTATTCGTGCTCGCTTGCGGCCGCCCTTTTTAATTTTTATTCTTGCGACAATAAAGCCCTGTTTCGCCTTGTATCCAAGGCTTCTGGCTCGGTCTAGCCTAGTCGGCTTTTCTACGCGTTTGATTACTGTTTCTTTTCTCCATTTTATGAGTTTTTGCTTAAGATTTGGCACGTTCTTTGGGTTGCGCCATATCTTTCTGATAGACTGATACAATCCTTTTACCATAACACCACTTCGCACCTAAAAATATTAGTAAAAGACTAATAAAAGCAAACTATAAAAAGATAATTATTAAATGTTTTTTATAATTGCCTGGAGGTTGGTCAAATGAAAACTTTTGTCAAGATGATTATCGGTCTGTTAATAGCTTTTGCAGGCTTGTACTGGTACTATGCCGGAAAATACCTAGGAAAAACTATTTTAGGCTTAAGTATAACTTCTTGGGAAGCTCTCAAGATATTGTTTGTCGGTGGGTTTGGCCTGTGCTTGCTGTTCTTTGGCATACTTGTTGCCTGGATTGAATATGAAGACTGGAAATGGGAAAGAGAGGAAAAAAGGACAAAGCGCAGAAAGAAAAAGAAGTAAACCAGAGCACGAAGCCTGTTCTCGACAACGTGCAGCTGAAAGCCGAGCCTTTGGATTTACTTATTTTTTCACTTGCTTTTTATTTTTTCTTTACTAGTTCTTTATCATGGACAGTTTATGTATACGCTGTAAAGGCAAGGGGCTTTGTGGAAAGCCCTGCAAGATTCTTGCAGCTGCACGGGCATCTGTTGCTGGTGTTAAGAGCGTTAAAGAGCGTTTTTCTGGTTCTGCGCCTGGTGTTTTTGTGGGTCATTATGGCTATCCAAAACTGAATCTAGGCATACTTTCACCAGCGTTTGTTGATGAACGTGCGTGGATGCTTGACGCGCCCGGCTTTTGGTATGATAAAAAATATCCGGTGGAGCGCGTTTTGCAGAACAGATACCAGCTGATTAATTCGCGCAGACCGACAAAAGTAAAATCAACGCGAAACAAGCTTTTGGATGCTGCGCAGGAAATAGCCATGGCCCGTCGGCCAGTAGACTCGGAGTTCGTGTTAAAGAAAAAGCCACGCGTCGCTGTGCACCTGGACACGCGAAACGCGCCGATTGGCACGACAGCAGATGTCAGGCGCGTGCGTATAACAGAAAACGTGAAGATAAAGGGCAAGGTCGATTACATCGTCAGCGACGATTTGAAGGCCGAAGAACAAATCAATAAACTCCATAATATAATAGACGTGAACCAGATACAGCGCATACTTTCTGTTGGCCTGCTTGGCATGAAGTCGCAAAAAAAGATTGTTCCGACAAGATGGTCCATAACAGCGACAGACGACATGGTTTTCAAAGGTCTAATAAAAGATGTCAAGAGACAGCCATTTGTCAATAATTATCTTTTATTCGAAAACGAGTATCTTGGCAATCATTTTGTTATCTTGCTAATGCCGCGGCAATGGTCTTTTGAGGTCATAGAGGCCTGGCGCCCAAATTCTTTCTGGTCTCAAGGCAGCCTACAGATAGCACAAGATTATGAGTCATTCTTTGGCAGAAAGACATACGCAAGCAGCGTTACAGGCGGATATTATGCAGCGCGGCTCGGCGTTGCTGAATACCTCGCAAAAATCAGGAGACAGGCGTCTGTTCTTGTTTTACGCGAGATTTCATCAAAATACTGGCTTCCGCTCGGTGTCTGGGTCGTGCGCGAGACAGCACGCGGATGCTTCGCAAACAAGCCGCTGCGCTTCAATACGCTCGATGCCGCCATCGAAGAAATAAAGCAGCGCATCCGCATGCCGTGGCAGCGCCGTTCGTGGCTGCTGCGGGAGCTGAAGCAGAAGACGGTGAGGGAGTTCGAGACGTAATTATTTAAATATATACTACTTAATAGTAGTATGCTTTATAAAAAACTTCATCAACTTGAAAACTATGCCAAAGAAGAGAAGTGGGAAGAAGTTGATGAATTGATACCAAAAATTTGTAAAACAAAAGATGTTAAAATATTTTATTGGGCGCTCGGAAAACTTCTTAGTAATAATGGTAATGTCAGAGATTTGGGTTGCAG
>JAOZPR010000014.1:0-5968 GCA_029932645.1 Candidatus Aenigmatarchaeota archaeon
ATAACTATAGGCACTTGTGTTGAGCATGAGACTTTTCCCATTCAGAATTATATCATACGGGGAGCCGTCTATACTTTCTGCTATATGAAATGTCCTTTTGTAACCATCTCTTTGTGAGGCTGCCAAGGCAACCTCATTGTCTATCATGTCTATATTTTGTTTCAGCGAATCCAGCCCGCGCTGCCTGACTGAGTGCACGAGCTGGCTAGATGAGAATGATAAAAAAAATACGAATAATAAAAACAAGGCCATGCTCAGCAAAACAAACTCTATTGTCGATTGCGCCTTTAGAGAACGCATCTTATGGTGCATATGAATCGTGTATATAGTAATCATTCCAAATCATCATTATTTTATTCAGATATCTCTACATAATTCGATTTAGCTTCAACAGTTATGACATGAGTGCCCTCTACAGTGGACAAGGAACCCGTGAGATTCGCAATGGTGTAGACTGCTACATCTGTTATACCACTTGATGTCTGTATCTTAAACATGACTTCTTTGTTTCTCAAAACTATGCTGTCAATATTAGACGGAAAAAATACACTTATCTGCAGCCTGGAGGGCTCACCATATGAATAAACGGTTTCTGCTGTATCAACAATCTTTCTTGCCGCATTATATGCCTGTGTGGTTATAATTTTATCTTGCGAGCCTCTTGAATACTCCAGAAAAAGCGATATGATTGGCAGTGTCAATGCCATAAGAAATCCTACCATAATTATGTACTCTACAGCTATCTGTCCTTTGCGTCCTTTGCAGCCTTTCTGATGTCCTTTATACATAGCTAGAGACATAATTTAACTTGTCCAGACGAGAATATAAAATTTTATTCAGATGATTTTAGGTTGTGTTCGCCTCTGGTCTGTTCAGGCGTTTATATAATCCTGGTGAAACTCTCCTATTTTCTCAACAACGTGTTCAATCTGGCCTTCTGGCGGCAGAAAAGTTGCCCTGAAGTGCCAAGTGCCCGGCAGTTGACCAAAACCGCTTCCAGGAACAACACAGATGCCAGTTGCCTCCAGAAGAGCTGAACAATAGTCGCTGTCTGTCTTTCCAGATGGCAAGTCAATCTTTGGGAAAACATACATTGCTCCTGACGGGGTCCTGCACTCAATCCCGTCGATGCTGTTCAAGCCCTTGCTCAGCATATGCGCTTTTCTCTTTAGCGAGCTTAATATGCCACTTCTCTCTTTTGTAAAGAGTTCATAAGATTCGTCGCCTTTTTCAGGAGGGGACACCATGAGATATGTTATTATTTGGCCTACGGCGTTTGAGCAGAGACCAATCGAGCGCAATTTTAAAAGTTCATCCTGAACATCACTGGGTATGTTCCTAACCTCAAGATAACCTGCCCTGTGGCCGCATTCGCCGAGGTATCCCTTAGAAGCACTGTGCAAACTAAACAACGAGACATCTTCTATACCTAACTCATGCATCACCCTGGCAAAAGATATGAATCTTTTTTCATCAGAGTACACATTTTCTTGATAAACTTCATCAGCAATTATAGAAAGGCCGTGCTCCCTTGCAAACTCAATTATCATTTTAATATTTTCATGGTCAAGTACTGCACCAGTAGGATTTCCAGGGTTAATGACAACAAGCGCCTTTATATTTACACCTCTTTCTTTTGCATCTTTTATTGATTGCTCCAAAGCCGCGTGGCTAAGCTGCCAGTCGCTACCTTCATCAAGAAAATAATTGACCTGTCTGCCACCCAGCAGGGAAATGAGTGCGGAATAAAGCGGATACTGAGGAACAGGTATCATGATTCCGTCGTTTGGGTTTGCTATTAGCATGCTCAAAACGAATTGAACCCCCTGGCTTGCACCGTCTGTTAAATATATATCTTCAGCGCTTGCAGTAATACCATCCCTTTTAGCAATAAACCTAGAAACCGCATCTCTGACAAACTCAAACCCCGGGCTGACAGTGTAAGCGCCTAGCCCATGCTTGCTGTGAGTTGTAATAAATCTCGCCCTTTCAATCACGTCTCTTGGAAAGATTTCATCAACATGCCTGTCATTCAATAAATCAGGATACTCCACCAAAGAAAGAGTTTGCCTGATATATGTTAGTGGCTTTTGTTTCAGCGCCTGTGGGTTTCCGATGTTGCACCAAACAATTTCCCTGCCATGTTTCTGGAGCTCTTGCGCTCTTCTCACAATCGGGCCACGAACAGCATATTTTGCCTCCAACACGCGGCTACTTATATTTTTTATCCCTATCACCACAACACCCCCAACCAAGCAAAAAGCGTATCAGTAATAGTATCAGTGATAATTAATCGTATTAATCGTATCAGTAATAATTATTAAATCTACTTCTCAAAGAACTTCCTGAGCATTGGGTTCATGTCTTCCATGTAACGCATACTGATTTGTTCGTAAAGGTTATAAATAATCATAACCGTAAGCAGTATTCCTGTTCCTGTTCCAAGCGCACCTGTGAAATCTGCGAAAGCAGCAACAAGCCCCACAAAAAGCGCGCCCATCACTGCTAATGGCATGATGTACCGAGATAAAACCTGCTCAACAATTCTCGGGTCACGTCGAAAGCCAGGAACCTGCATGCCTATACCTTTGATTTGCTCAGCAACAGAATGTGCATCCATGCCACTTGTTTCCACCCAAAATATGGAAAAAATCGTCGCGCCTGTCATCATGAAAATCAGGTATATCAAAGCCCTTAAGATAGAAGTCACGTCGGGCAGGCCGACAAAAAACAGGGCAACCAAGAACGCCAGAACAAACCCGACTAAGATAGAACCAAGAATCATTTCTTTATACTTTCTTTTAACAATAAAAACAGCAGACAGTATACCCAGGAAAACGACAGCACCGAATACCAGGAAGAATATCTGTATCTGCGGAATGCCTCTCGGGGCTGACAAATAATATAAAATTCCTGATGTGAAAGAGCCGTTCGCGCCAACACAGCCGAGCAGCCCACACCGCACACCCTCTTGTGTAGTCTTTGCTATCATCGAGCCGACCATGTGCAAGTTTGCGAGCAGTGCAGCTGTCAAGATAACAGGTATGTTGCTGGTATAGATAAATTTCAATGGCCATCTCCTGCCGAATCCGCTGAACGAACCAAAGGCGAGCGGTATTTCCACCTTTATGTCCTGGACATAAACAACAATTCCAAAAACAAGTATGGTAGCTAGGATGGGCAACATCGCGAATGCAGCGTTTCTAACCAGACCAAGCCCAAGATATGCTATGAACTGTGGTATGATACCAGACGGCAGTTCAGAACCCACAGGAATAAGTGGGTTTAATGCAGAAACGAAGATTCTTTTTGTGACACCTGCGGCAATGAACAAAGAAACGCCAGAACCTATGCCCCACTTGGACACGACCTCATCCATCAACAGAATCAAAAATCCACCAAATGCTATCTGAACAATTAATAAAGGCACCAGACCAGCTGATGTTGCAGGGATAGCGCCGAATGCAACGTAAGCGTATGCCTCGAATATACAAAATAATATCGTCAGCAGTTTTTGTGTGCCCTGAAACTTAGCACGGCCTTCATCAGACTGAAGGTTCCATGCAAGAATGCCAGAACCAACGAGCAACTGTAAAATAATAGAGGCTGTAACTATAGGCCCGATACCCAGGGTTATTAGGGAGCCCATGGTTGAAGCCATAATCTGCTCCAGAAAACCAAATCTTGCAAGAGCCTCCTCTTTAACACCAAAGAGCTTAATCTGGCCCAGTACAAGAAACATTAAAAGAATCAAGCCTGTCCATTTTAGTCGGTCCTTGAATGTGAGCCTCTTTGTCGGCTTTCTCACACCAGGCAAATAATTAACTAGATTAGCAAACACCTAACACACCCTTCATAAGCTTATTCCATCTATTCTCCATCTATTCTTTTTCATCTTCTGTTTTACCTGCCCCGCCTTTTTTTCCATCTGCTTCGCTCTTTTCTCCCCTATCCCCCTTTGTCTCGCCTGCCTCGCTCTTTTCTTCTTTGTTTTCGCCCTCTGTTTTTTCTTCTTTTTCTGCGGGCTTTGGCTGTTCTTCTCTAGGTTTAGCCGTAGTGATAACTTTCCCACCAGCTGTCTCAATCTTTTCTCTGGCCTTTGCCGTACATCTTCCTACCTTTACAACTACGCCACTAGGCGCAGGACCATTGCCCAGAAGTTTTCCGTAGCCAAGAGTTCCCAGGTCTATCTCTTTGTCTCCGGGCTTCAGAAACCTAAGCAACTCAGATATATTTATGGTTCTGGGTCTTTTCTTGGGTTTAAGCTTTTTGTGGTAAAAATGATCCTTTTCATATTTCAGAATATAACTACGTCTATGCTTGCTAGAGCCTGCGTATCCGCGACCGCCACGGCTGCCTTTGCCCCTGTGCTTTTTCTTTGAGCCATAGCCGTGTGACTTTGACCCGCGTAATTTGGTAACCTTCTTCTTCATCTCGATCACACAATCCATTAAATCATTTAAACCATGAAACCAAAAGGCATGCTAGCAGATACACCATCAAAAGCTGAAACGTTATGTCCAAGATAAAGAGCTTGCCAAAAGAACCGGCACAACTTGTTACCACACTGTCAAAGCTCTCTTCGATAGATGAATATATCGGACACTCGCCACGCAATATCGGTGTTGAAATATAACCATTGAACAGACCTGGCAATAGCCACATGAATAATAAAATAATTATAACTAACTTCAGCTTCCTGCCAGACGGGCTTAGAAACTTTTTTATATCAACCGGAATCTTCTTTCTCGTGCGTCGCTTCTTTCGCACCGCCTTGGGTTTTTTTATTTTTTTAGATTTTCTTGCCATTAAATCATCTTCTTTATCAAGTCATTTATTTTGTCACCGCGATAGCCTATGTCACCCTTTGGCCAGGTTTTTTTGATGCTTTTCAGGCCGCCACGGGCAGGCGACAATCTATATGCCCTTTGCTCGCCTTTTTTTTCTTTGAGCATGTTCTCGGTTTCTTCTGAAATCTCCCCCCAAGTCACAAAATCTTTAACTTTGTTGACCATACCCATCTTTGACTTATCTCCAGAATCCACAACAATAAGAGAGTTTACCCTTCTCAAACCTAGGAGTTTGAACGTATCTTTCACAGTTTCTTTCGTTTTTACTGCACCTTTCAGTCTCACAACAGCTATCCCTGTCATTATAATCACTCCGCTTCTATGCCTTTCTTCTTATTTGACTTAAGACTTGATTTAGCCTTAGCCACAGATACATCAGCAACCTTCATCATATTGAGCTTCTTGAAAGCATCAAACAATGCAAAGGCCGTGTTGACCCTCGACTTTGTGTTTCCAAATGATTTGGACCAGATATCTTTTATACCAGCCAGAGATATTATTTTTTTCATCTCGTTATTCACACAAAGACCAACGCCTTTCGGTGCTGGCTTCAGTATAACCTCTACAGACCCGCACTTACCGCGAACTTCAAATGGTATCGAATGGTTCTCACCACAGGTGCATTCCCAACTGCCACACCCACGCCTTATAGGAATTATATTAAGCTTTGCCTCGGCTTTCGCCTTTGCTATAGCTGGTACATGCTCTATAGCAGATGCCTTGCCAATACCTACATATCCATCTCTGTTTCCAACTATAACAACAGCAGAGACCCTGAATCTTCTTCCAGACTTATGCATTCTGGCTGTCCTCTTGGTGGGTGTCCTCCGAATACCGCCCCCTTTTCCAGGAGAACCACCTACTAGTATCAGTTCATCTTCCAGGTTTGGTAAAAGTTTATCAACTATGTTGGGCTCCTGTATTTTCAAGCCCCTCTTGAATATTTCATCTATAGATGTTATCTTTCCGCTCATCACATCTTTACCTAGCTCAGTCGTCGGAACCCAGTCTATTGTCGGCTCTGCAGCCATGTCTGCATCTTCCCTTCTCTGCCCACGTGCCGGCCTTGGTGTTCGCCTCGCTGTTCGTTCCTCTGCCTTTTCTTCTTTCTTCGCTTC
>JAOZPR010000014.1:6068-12422 GCA_029932645.1 Candidatus Aenigmatarchaeota archaeon
TCTTCTTTCTTCGCTTCTTTTGGCTTTTCTTCTTTCTTTTTCATTGGCTTCGCCTCTTCTTTGTCTGGCTTCGCCGCCTTTTCTTCTTTTGGTTTCTTTTTTACCACTTTCATCACAAATATTAAATTTTAATTAAGTTTTACGCCTGCACCTTTACGTCTTATAACTATCTTGTATTTTTCTTTTAACCTCTTCAAACTCTTTTTCAATATCGTCTGATACGTGCTTGCCCTTTATGCGCTCTTCGCTTGGCAGCATCTCAGCACCCACATTTATTTCAAGGCCAGCATGCTTCATACCGGCAATAGCAGCATAAAGCTTGTTGCCTTTTGTGGAGCGCTGCAAACCAAAATCAACAATCGCCTTGGTCTTGCCTCTTTTTTTAGCCTCTAGTCCGAATAAAAACCCTGTCAAATACGCTGCTGGTGTGTTTGAGCAGCTTCTTGTCCAGCCAAAATTTTTCAGGACCTTGGATAAAAATGAAAATAGAGTCTTGTCTCCATCTGCCTCATACTCAACCATTTGAATACTCATATAACTAAGTGATTTTCTCACAACTACTCTTGGTAGACCAGGCTTGAGCAGTGCCAGTCTCTTTCTGTAGTTCGTCTTCTTTTCAGCTCTTCTTCTAAACGGCATTTTCATCACTCTTATTTATGTTCTCTTTTGTCTTTACTATCTTTATCTTCTCCGGCTGCTCCACTTTCTTTTTTCTAGTTAGCGGTCTTGCTTTTTTGCTCTTTGGTTTGGCAGCAGACGGCTTTTCCTTTTGCCCGACGCCATGCTCAGGTAGCGGCTTTTTGAACAGTTTATTCTGTTCTATGTAAAGTTTCATGTGTGCCCTGCTTCTAAAGAATCCCCCGCTCGACTTTCTGTAAAGGCTTCGGTAGGAAGCATTATCTAGATAACCGCCGCGCTTGAGCTCCCTTAGCATTCTTCTGAGCGCTCTTACCTGGTTCATCCAGAGTTCCTTTCTGCCCTTTCGCGCAGTGGCTTTTCCCTTCCTGGAACCGTGTCCCTTTCTTCTTCCCTTGGCTTTCTGGATATTCATCTTTCTTATTCTAACCTTACTCACGCCTTTCTTCTGCATCTTTTTAATGATTCCATCCTTGACAAGTCTACGAATATCAGCAGCTGTTATAGCATCAGCAATATCTTGTAGCCTAGCAGGATCAAACCATACTCTGGTCTCTCCGCATTTCAATACCCTTGCAGCCATCTTCTTGTGTGACTTTAACTCCATGTCAACCACTTATCCAATATAAACCATTTTAAACCAACTTTAATTAAACAATCTTAAACAATCGAACTTAATTAAACTCCAGGATTCTGTTTCTCTTTTCCAGCGCCTCCAAGATGTTGGATTCGGTTTTTGGAATTCCAAACTTTCCAAAATGAATCTCACATCTTTCGCAAAAGTATAATGAACCCTTAATATTCTTGGCTACCCCGCCACAAATGGGACATCTTCCTTCTCCGAAGACTTCAAACATATCCATAACCTCTTTTCCATAAGCTCTTTTTTTCATAAGATCTTTTTCAAAGCTCTTTCATAACCCCTTGCTGTAGCTCTTTTACGACCTCTCTGACTTTTTGTCACTGGTTTTCTCCTTAGCATCTTTCTCCTTGACCTCTTTCTCTGATTCTTTCTTTGCCTCTTTTTCCGTCTTTTTCTTTCTTATGATGAGCTTTCTTTTAATCCTTCTAAGGTTTCTAACCCTGATTCCGAGTTCTTTTGCTCTCTCAACAATCGTCTGCCTTTTTTTCAGACCGACGCCTGAAGCAATGATTATTATTTCCTTTTTCGGGTCTGTATCTTTGAGATCATCCAAGTTAAACACCCTTCTCGGCTTCAAGCCGTCAATTAAGCCAATCAGTACCTTCGGCGACTTGTATCCAATTCTTGGGCGCTTAGCGTGTCCTTTCTTACTCTTTCGGAGCTTGCTCTGGTGCCCCCTGGGTTTTCTCCACTTAGTGTCAAGCCTCGCGAGTTTTTTATAATTCTGTCTGTGGAATTCCGGCTTTCTTTTTTTATTACTGTCACGGCCTTGTTTATCCTTGCCCTGCCCTGACTTTTTTATGTCTGACATTTAACACACCTTTGTGATTTTGCTCATATGAGTTTCTTGTTCATATAACTCTATTCATGACACCTTTTCTTCATGACTTTTGTATGCTCTTTGAGGCTTTTCAGTTATAAATATTCCGTCCTGAAAGACCCTTCTGTCTTTCGACCCGACCCTACACGCCTGCTCTATGTTCGCAGCTGTCTGGCCAGCGTGCTCTATGTTGGCAGATGAAACGACTATGGTGTCCTTCTCGATTTTAACGCTCGTATCAGCGACAATCTTAGCAACGCGCGCTCCCTTCTCTCCCAAAAAATTTTTTACGAGCACCTTTCCATCCTTTACCTCGACTGTAATAGGGAAATGAACATAATGTATTTTGAGCTTGTATTCAAAGCTCTGCTGGACACCCCGAATCATATTTTTGATATGGGCAGCAATCGTGTTTATCATTTTAGTTGTGATGCGCCTCTTTTTTTCATCTGTCGCAATAACAATCGAGCTGTCTGTCTTTTCTATTGTAATTGTCTTGTTATATCTTGGGTCGGAAAAATCCCTGACAAGCTCGCCTTTCTCGCCTTTAACCACTACCTTTTTTCCTTCTACATTCACTTCAACTTTTTCTGGTATCGCAATTTCTTTTTTCATTTTTTCATCCTCTGTTTAACGTCCTGTTCAGCTGTTACGTCGTGTTCAGCAATTGATAAACATCATCAATTAATAAACATAAGCCACAAGTTTCCCGCCGGTTTGCTGCTTTTTTGCTTCATGCTGTGTCAAAAGACCTTTCGGTGTTGTTAAAATAAGGACACCGAAATCCTTTGCAGGCAAAAAGCGCTTTTCCCATTTATCAAGCTCGTCCTTCTTCAATGAAAATCTTGGCTTGATAACATTACAATCGTTTATCTTTCCTATGAGCATTACCTGAAAGTTACCAGATTTGGAATCGTTGATGAATTCAAAATCTCCTATATAGTTATATTTTTTCATGAGGGTGAGTATTCTCTTAACCATACTGTTAGCTGGAACAGTGCATCTTCTCCTTCCTATTTTTTCAGCATTTTTTATTATAGACAGCACATCTGCAATTATATCATGTCTCATTTTTTCACCCCAATTTCTTGAAGCCTAACTTTTTTGCGACTTCCCTGAAGCATCTTCTGCAATAATAAAGTCCAGCCACCCTAATGACACCTTTAAAGCTTCCACATCTTCTGCACTGCCTAGAGCCTTTTCCAATCTTTCTCTTAATTTTTTTGTTTCTCATTGCTCAACACCATCAATATTCAAAACCTCAAAACCATAAGCCCTAATAATATTCCTTCTCACGCTTCTCAACAATCTCCGCTCCAAGCGAGCGCACAAAGGCCATTGCCTCCTCTTTTGATATTCTGTGTTTTTTCCCGACTTTTCTGGGGAGCGATTTTCTTTTGATGGAGAACCCCGGCCTCCCGAGAGTAACGCAAACATCAAAACCGAGTATACCTATCTTCGGGTCATACTCTATACCAGGCACAGCGATATACTCTTTAATACCGAAGGAAAAATTCCCAGAGTTGTCGAAATTTTTTATCAATAATTTGTTGTCGAGCGCCTTCAAAATCCGCATGAGCAGCTCATTTGCATTCTTCCTGACGGTAACCATGACGCCTATTGGTTTGTGCTTTCCAACGCCAAAGGTTGTTCGCTTCTGTGTCTTGGTTATAACTGCTTTTTTGCCTGTAAGCAATTCTAAAATTTTCTTTGCGTTATCGATATTACCAGTTTTTCCACAACCGATATTCAGGACTATCTTTTCTATTCCAATCTTTCTCATCGGGTTCTCTTCTGCGCTAGTCACCTGAATCACATCACAGTTCTTTTGCTATGGGTATAATGGGTTTCTCCTTTCCGACAACAAAAAGATAATCTCTTGGCACGTCTATCTCCTTGCCATCTATCTCAAGTATGGCCTTATTCGGTCCAGAGCCCTTTGTGATAATTATCTTCTTTATTTTTCCTATCATCCCTATATTGCGGCCTGTTGTAATAATGGCCACGTTGTCTGGCTCAGACTTCAAAACATCATGTATCTTTTTATCGCCTGCGCCGAGAATTATAACAGATCCTGTCTTGAGACTATTGTCGTCTACAAGCATGGTCTCTCCTGTATGCAGCCTCAACTGTATTTTCCCCTTTTTAATGACGGTTTTTCCGACAATTTTCAACAGTCTTTTTTCGGTATGCTGTTTGCCAACTGGCTGAAGCGTGAGCCCCTTTCTGCTTGGTAGCATCAAATAATTTTCTTTTCCTATTGAAACCGTATCCATCAGGCCAACAGGAAATCTATAATCTTTTTTTATAACACCATTTATCTTCACAAGACCCTTGTTTATTATCTCTTTGGCCTCTTTTGCTGTTTGCGCATGGGCAAAAATATCTCTGATAACAACGAGCAGCGGCATCGAAGACTTTTTATTATGCGGGCCTGGACTAAGTGAAACTACGAATTTCTTCTCTTTTGTCTTAATTCGCCAAAACTTTGGCGCAACATAGCGCTTTAGTATAGTCATCATTTCTCACCTTCTGAAGATTTCTGTGAAGATTTGTGCTTTTTTAGTTTCTTTCGCTCGATTATCTTCTGTCTTTTCTTATCCTCCTTGTTAATCGATATGATCATGAGATTGCTCGGCTCAAATGGGGCGTGCTTCTCCTCACCAGTTGATTTTTTTCTTTTAAAGCCCTCTATAAAAATCTTGGACCTCTTCAAATCTACTCTCATGACTTTTCCTGTCTTATTCTTGAAGCCTCCGCGCATTACCTTGATTTCGTCCCCTTTTTTCAATGCGAGCGACCTACAGCCGAAATCTTTGCGGAGTTCCTTGCTGAGGAGCGCCTTAACAAAGCCCTGCCTAACATGAAGCGGAGCATTATATCTATATTTGCGCTGCTTTCTTGGCTGCTTACTTCGTGCCCATGATTTGGACCATCTTTGCTTCAATCGTATCACCTAATCTATAATTATCCATACATCCGTTACTTGTGTCATAATTCATTATTCATCATATCGTTCATTATTTATCATATTAAGCATCATACAATCCATCACATAATCTTTACCATATCAACATCATACAACCTATCACATAATCTACATAACCTGCGAGCTTATCTTACCTATAGCTGAAAACCTTTGTATGGCTTCCTTTGCTACAACGCCTCTAATCTCAGTGCCCTGTGGTTCTTTTGTCTTCGGGTTGATGACAATTGCAGCATTGTCCTCGAACTTAACCCGCAAGCCATCTGCTCTTCTATACTCCTTTTTCTGTCGCACAACCACGGCATGGACAACCTTTTTTCTTATCTTCTCTGTGCCGACTTTTACAGAGCAGATGACAATATCTCCAACGCCTGCTCTTGGAAGTCGTCTTCGTCTGCCCTTATATAATCTAACACTAATAACCTCTAGCTCCTTGGCTCCTGTGTTGTCTATGCATCTCAGCCTAGTCTTCAACGTGATTGGCTTTGTTATTTTTGCTGCTATTGGTTTCATTTCGTATCACTCTTCTTATTCTCTTTTTTGATTTTTTCTACAACAACAAAATGTTTTGTTTTTGTAATTGGCCGACACTCCGCAATGCGAACAATGTCGCCAACCTTTGCATCTATGCACTCGGGATTGTGCGCAGCTATCTTGGTTTTTCTTCTCTCGAATCTTTCATACTTGCGTATAAACTTATTATAGTTACGCTCAACTACAACAGTCTGGCTGCCTCTGTCACTGACAATTTTACCTATGAATGCCCTTCCTCTGACTTTCAAAGAGCCGTGCCACGGACACCTAATGCTATTACACTCCTTTTCAGGCCCCTTTATTCCAAGACCAATATCTCTCATTCATATCAACTCATTAATTATTTTTATTATTTTTTTAGCCACAATTATCATCTATCATCTGTTAGCTATCATTCCTCATTGTTTTCATTTTTCACTTCAGTTTTACCATCTTTTTATTTTCTTCTTTATCCGGTCCTCTGGTCTTCCCAGAAGCACATCACCGTCAATATCAATCTTCTCGTGATTCAATGCGACTCTGAATATGGTTCCTTTTTTTGGTATCGTCTTCCTAACAGATGCATCGCCCTTCGTAGCGAGTGTCACCATCTTTTCTGTCTCGTCGATTATCCTTCCTTTCAGGCCGATCTGTGCCTTGTTTCTGCTCTCGGAGACCATCGCATTGAGCCCGATGAGCTCATGCCTGACTATATTCTCCTTTGTTCTCATCTAGACACCTGCTTTGCATTCTTTC
>JAOZPR010000014.1:12522-18369 GCA_029932645.1 Candidatus Aenigmatarchaeota archaeon
GAGACTCTGGGGCTTCCTACTATATTTAAGATGCCTTTGCTGGAATGTCATCATACCATCCTATTTCAATGGCACGAATTTACTTGATCGCGTTGCACCAAACCCTGGTGCGCTGTGTTTGACAGGTTTTCTCGTCTGCGCGAACTCGCCAAGATAATGACCAGTCATCTCTGGAATTATCTCTATGGTCTTGAATTCCTTTCCAGTGTAGACAGCCACCTTGGCGCCTATCATTTCAGGAAGTATTATCATATCACGAGCGTGCGTACGTATTAACTTGTCTTTGCCTTTGAATTTCCGCACCTTCTCTAAGAGCTTTTTCTGCAGCGGGGTTAGGCCTCTTTTCAGAGACCTTCTCTGCCTTGCCGGCATCAAATCGGCAAGCTCCTCTAGAGACATCTTTCTCAGCTCTTCAAGTGTCTTACCGCGATACACAAACTTAATAGCCATCATATCACCATTATTTTAACAATTTTTTTAACAATTTTAACGATTACTTCTTCTTTCCCATGCGCCTGGCTGCTATTGAACCAACCTTCTTTCCAGGTGCTGCCCCTCTCTTAATAGTTTTATGCTTTCCTGGTGTTGCGCTTCCACCAAACGGATGGTCAACAGGATTCATGGCAACGCCACTAACCCGTGGATAGAGCTTGTTGCGAGCTCTGGTGGCATAAAACTTTTTACCTGCCTTGACAAAAGGCTGTTCAACACGACCTGAACCAGCAGCCTTTCCTATGGTTGCTCTGCAACTAGATTTCAAAACTTTGAACTTTCTTGATGGCAATCTTATTGTAGTCTTGCCTCTTTCATGACTAACAACAATAGCAAATCCGCCGCTTGACCTACAAAGCTTGCCACCATCTGATGGATTTATTTCAATATTATGAATTTGAGCACCCTCTGGTATTTTTTCCAAAGGCAAAACATTACCAATATCTGGATTGCCCTGATTGAACAATATCTCCTGGCCAACCTTCAGGCCTTCGGCAGCTGTTAAAAATA
The DNA here is from genome assembly GCA_029932645.1 of Candidatus Aenigmatarchaeota archaeon. Taxonomy (GTDB): domain Archaea; phylum Aenigmatarchaeota; class Aenigmatarchaeia; order GW2011-AR5; family JAGGXF01; genus JAGGXF01. Next base: position 13,525 of record JAOZPR010000014.1, read on the forward strand.
TTTTGTTTTCGCCTTTTTTCTCAGGTTTTGCATTGGTTGTCTCCAAGGCAATAACAGCAATGGGCACCGATCTTCCTGGATCATGTTTTATGTCTACAACTCGGCCCTTCGCAGGCTCACGCTCTCTTATGTAACTGACCTTAGCAAGATATTTATGGCTAGGTGCTTTGTATCTCGCTCCTCTTCCTCTTCTCTGTTGAATCAATCTTTTTCCCATCTAGACACCTGCTTTGCATTCTTTCCCGAGACTCTGGGGCTTCCTACTACGAGTATCATTTTCCGGGTTTGCGCATATGACACAAATGTTTCATCTGACTTCTATTACGTCTTCCGAAAAGCCTTCTTTCTTAAGCGCCTCGAGGACCCTTTGCTTATGGTTGCCCTGAAGCTCTATTTTACCATCCTTATAGGTACCGCCACAGGCAAGTTTAGACTTGAGTTTTTTTACCAGCTTCTTACAGTCTATCTCGCCCGCGTCAATGCCTTTAATTATGGTCATATACTTTCCGAACCGTTTCCTCTCTGTATAGATACTTATATTCTGCTTCTCTTTTGCTATTGTCTCGCAAACACAGAGTTCCTTAGGTAGTCCGCATTGTTTACAAATTTCACTCATTCTTTTCCTCTTTCTTTTTAACCTCTTTAATTTTTTCTTTTTTTATCATCTGACTCTTAATTGTCAAGAGTCTGGCTATCGTCTTTCGTATCTCCTTGATTTTTCCCGGGCTCTTCACAGTTCCGCCTATCTCCACTGAACCCAGCTGCTTTGACAACTCCATCTTAAGCTCTGCTAATTTTTTATCTACGTCCCCGGATGTCATGTTCTTTAGGTCTCTTTTCCTGATGATAGCCATGATATTTCACCATAAGATTATTTTTCGATTATTTTCTTATTTTTTTCAAACCTTTGTTTTTTTTCTTATTTTTTATCTTCTTTTTCTTTTTTTCACCTATAGTTTTCTTGGCTGTCTTTTTAGGCGTTTTCTTTTCCTTTTTTATACTAACCTTTTTTGTCTCGCCTTTTTCCTCCTTAGGTTCTTCTTTTACTTTCTCTTCTTCACCTGCTACCTCTTTCTCTTCAGTCACTCCCTGTTTCTCTTCCGCTGCAGGAACAGCAGGTTGTTCTATGACTTCTTTCTTCTTAATGTTCAATATAGGGCTAACAGCTTTCAACATAATTGAAACAGTAATACCGACACTACCCAGCCTTGGTGTAGCCACAACAAATGCCTTACTAACCAGCTTAGCTGCACTGTCTCCGCATTTCTTCATATAACCGTTGGAAAATCTTGCCAAGCGCCCTCTCTCACCAGAAAACTTTCCACTCAATACAATCTCACATCCAATAGCGCCAGCCTGCATAATTTTGGAAGTATAAAAATTACCTACCTTTTTGTAATTTACACCCTTCTCAATGGCGTCAACAATCCTTTGTGCAATAACACTTGGGTCAAGGTCCATGTTTTCAACCCTTTGAACATCAATCTGTGGATTTTTTATCTGAAACCTTTTTTCAAGCTCTTTGGTAATAAGCTCTATATTTACTCCAGCACGGCCAATGACCATACCTGGCCTGATGGTGTGTATCACTATTCTTGTGCCAACCGGTGTCCGATGAATCTCAATATTGCTGATGTTTACATTCGAGAATTTTTTTCGGATAAATTCCTCTGCTTCAAGGTGCTGTATTGCTTCTCCAACAAATATTCTTTCCTTCACGCATTATCACCCTTTTCTTCCTTTTCTCTCGGTTCCTTGTTCTGCTCTTCCTTTTTTCCATCTTCTGGCTTGTCCGCATGCTCTTCTTTTTTTTGTTCGACTTCCTTTTTCTGTTCAGCCAGTTCTGGTTTTACCTGTTCGGTCTTTTCCTCTTTATCCTTCTCTTCTTTTTCTGCGGGCTTTTCTTTTTCGGCTTGCTCTTTTTTATCTTCGCCTATTTTTTCTTCCTTCGCTTCTGTTTTGCCTGCCTCGCCTTTTTCTTTCTTTTCTTCTGCCTTCTTTTTTGGCTCTTCTTTTGTTTTTTCTTCTTTTTTCTTAGCTTTTTGTTTTTTTGAAACCTTCTCTATACTTGCGTCTTCAATCAATATAATTTCGACATTTGTGAGCTTCATCCTTCTTCCGAAATCAGATTTTCTTCTGGACCTGTATTGAATAAGACCACGGCATGCAGCTGCATGAACACGTAATTTCTCAGTTTCCAACCCACTGAACTCTGCGTTCTTTTCAGCGCTGCCTAAAAGCAACAACAACCTCTTTGCAGCTTTCGTATAATACTTTCCATCAAGCGACCTCTTTTCATGAATCAGATCACTCAGTATCTTTTTGGCTGTTTCGAGCCTCTTTCTATTAATAACCCGACAGAGCTTTTGAGCGTCCTTTGTAGATATGTCTAGATTGCTCCCATACGCCTTGGCATTTGGCTCTTTCGGATTGAACGTGTATTTCATGCAGACACCTTTAATTATAATTAATTATAATTATATCATTCCTAATCGTACCGCAATGTCGGCTGCGGAATATTCTTTTGCAAGCCGAACAAATACTTTTTTTCTATGCTTCTGGTCAATCATCGTCTTAACTTCATCTATCTTAACATCAAAGGTTTTTTCAAGTGCTGCCTTGATCTCGTGTTTGGTTGCCTTTGTGTCTGCCATAAACACAAGCTTGTTCTCGCGCTCGATGAGATTTATAGACTTTTCAGTCATGTGCGCAAAGCGCAAATATTTCCACGGGTCTTTTATAGGCTTCTCCTTAGTCTTTGGTTCCTTTTTCTGCGCAGCTTCTTCCATATGCTTGGCCTTTTCCTCAGGTTTCATGACCTTGGAACCAAGTCTAGCTAAAAGACCTTTCTTCTCCGCTGGCTTTTCTTTGGCTTGTTTTTCTTCTTCAGCCATAGAGTTCACCTATTTTCTGAATAGCAGACTTTGTGAAAATAGTAAGCCTGCCCGGAACTGTTCCCGGTGCTAATATTTCCGGGGTTAAATTTTCAACTAGGCAGACATCAGCACCCGGTATGTTCTTTACTGCCTTGAATTCTTCAGCAACAACTATCAGTATTCCTTTTTTCTTTTTATATTTCCTCCCGCGTGTCTTGCCGCGACCTGCCCTGATTTTTTTCTTGGCGTTCCTCTTAAGCTCATCAGCAAGCCCCAGCTTAACCAAAAGTTCTTTCACTTCTTTTGTTTTCTTCAAAGACTTGAAAGAATCATCAAGTATTATCGGCATTTCCCTGTCAGACAGCCGATGTCCCCTACCCCTAACCAAATCAAGCTTAGTAGTGGCAGCGAGCGCAGATTTCAACGCAAGTAAAAATTCTTTCTTATTTATTTTATGTGCCCAGTTCTTGCTGGCCTTAGGCGGGTGAGCCTTTCGACCTTTGACAGCCTGCGGCACAACCCTGGCGCGCCATGACAGATATCCGGTGCCATGAATACGTGCCATCCTTGCCATCTCCTTATTCATCATGCTATACCTATAATCTCTCTTGCCGTGATAGTGAGCAGAACTGCGCATGCCTGCCATTGGGTCAGCACCATATGCCTGTCTGCGCCACGATTGCTCAGCGAGCACAGCCTTCTTGATGACGTCCTCGCGAAGCGGCGTAGCAAAAACCCCAGGCAGGTCTATCTCTTCCACCTTGTTTCCGCTCGTATCCAAGACTGAAACTTTCATCTTAAACACCCTGCTTGCTCTCCTGCGATATGTATTTTATTTCGACCGGCCACGGCTTTTCCTTTGACCTGATTGCTTTGCGTATCATGACAAGCCTCTTAGCCGGCCCGACAACTGAGCCTTCAACTATAATATAGTCGCCCTTAACCACACCGTAATTCAGAAAGCCGCCTTTTGGTACGACCTTTGTAGGGTCATTGTCTATCATGAGAATCCTTTTGTTGAGCTCGGTGCGTCTAAAGAATCCGTATTGTCCTGGCATAGGCACCTGCCATCGCATCTTTCCTGGCCTTTCCTGTCCCTTTGTGCCGGCATGTCTGTGATGCTGTTCATCCTTGCGGCCCTGAATCTTTATACCAAACCTCTTGACAGGACCTGTAAAACCATGTCCTATTGTCACACCACCAACATCAACCGCCTCGCCTGGCTCAAAAACATCCTTCGCGCTTATCTCTTTCCCGAGCAAGGCTTTCGCATACTCTATCTTCTTTTTCACATCTGTGCCACCAATAGGCAACTCGAACAGTTCTGGTTTTTTCTTACCCACACCTGACTTGTCAGGCCGTGTGTGAACAATCAGTCGTACATCAGATATTTTACCAATATCAGCGCCTTTAGCATCAACATCAAAATTATTTTTAACCTCGTGTTTGCCGAGCTTTCGCTCCAAGAGTTTTTTAGAATCTTTAGAAGGAGACCAGATTTCACCGACAGCAACGAGACCGTCAGTGGTTTTTTGATAGAATCGAAGACCGCAAACAGAAAGAGAAGGAGATTCAATAACCGTCACCGGCTTTTGGATTTTCATGCCCTTTGTTGGTGAGTTGCTCTGATCAACCATGATGACATGTGTCATGCCAACCTTCCATCCGGCAAACGCCAACGGAGCAATGTTTTTTGTCTTTGCCACCTCTTCGGGCATATAAGCAGTAGGATAGATACGTCTAGCTCTTTTCCTTGGCCAAAAGGCCTTTGAACCTGCTCTTGGTTGACTATGTTTAGGCATTTATATCACGCTTGTACTTCTTTACACTTGCACTTATTTGAATATTTTTTGAATATTTAACTAAGTTTATGTAGCTTAAAAACTTTAATATTAAAGCCATGAAGTCTTTTAAAGCTTCCTACATCTGCGTAGCTAACTAGAACTTGCGGCATACAAATCGTGAGAGT
>JAOZPR010000015.1:0-3204 GCA_029932645.1 Candidatus Aenigmatarchaeota archaeon
CTACACAAAACAGAAGGGCCGCAACTGGGATTTGAACCCAGCCTAAGGGATGTCTGCGAATTTTTGATGAAACTTTTTTGAAAAGTTTCTCCACAGTCCCTTGTGCTAACCATTATAGAGCCCTTTTCTAATATGCGACAGCCACTTGTTTTTTTTTTTGAACCCAAGGGCCTTTTCTTTACAAAGAAAAGGGGCTTAGCTACACCATTGCGGCCATAAGTAAAAAGAAATAGGCATGAAAACATTTAAATTTAATAAATTATCTCGAACCCTTCAGAGCCCTTTTCCTCCATATCGGCTGTTTGTATATTATCAACTCGGGCAGCCGAAGGCCCATGTCGCATTAAGCCAAGCATCTTTTTTATTGCTTCTTTATTTCCTTCTATCTCTGCCGCAACCCGACCATCTCTGCGATTCTTTACCCATCCGGACAGGCCAAGCTGTTCAGCATTCTGCTTTACAAACGCCCGGTAGAAAACTCCCTGAACGCGACCAGACACGAGAACTTTAATCCTAGACATTTTACCACAAGATTAGAACTGATATTATATCCAGCTCCTAACTTTCTTTTTATAGTCAAGATATTTCCTTCCAAACGCTTTTTCAAGGTTCTTTTCTTCAAGAGGTATGAAAACCGCTTCCATCAAAACCACAAAAATTATTGGAAACATGAACGTAACCAAAGAGCCTAAAAAAATCGCTACGCCCAACAATACTGCTGTCATGCCTAAATACATAGGATGGCGACTAATACGGAACGGGCCTGTTGTCTCCAGTGATATGGGAGTTTCGTGTGGCTTTACTGGTGTTTTACTTTTCTTGAACAAAGCATCGGCCCAAATATTCAAGACTGCACCAAATATAATAAGCACAATTCCTAGATAAGTATAAGGCTGGTATACTACTTTCTCAATAGGAAAAACAAAGTGCAGCCCTATGGACAATACTAAAAGTATCATAAAGTATGTTGGTGGCATAATTTTGGTTTTCATTTTTATCATCATGTTTTGAATGCAGGGGACGAGATTTGAACTCGCGAACGGATTTGTCAACAGACGCCAAAGCGCCCATCTCTAACCGACGAGGCCCTCAACCTCGCACCTTTTTCCGTGACCCAACCCTCTTGAAAAGGCCGGTCAGACCAGGCTCGGCCACCCCTGCTTGACTTGATGAATATAATTAATAGGAAAGAAATAAAAATAGGTGTAGAGAGAACTATCTCGTTACTGCTGTTTCGGCCATAACTAATCTAAGCATAGAATTTGCGTAAACATTAACACCCGCAAGAGCATCTTCTAGATATATCTTTTCATCTTTACGATGACTTTTACCTCCGACACAAGACGTTAGTATCATACCAGAAGGAATGCCACTTTTGGCAACAACTGCTGTATCGTGTCCCGCTCCAACAGGCATCTCTACAGGAACATATCCAAGTTTTTCACATGTTTTTTTATTTAAGTTTATGAGATCATAATTAAGTTTTTCGACAGGTTCGGAAGAACCTAAATTTTCAATTTCAATTGAAACATTATGTTCCTTTTGCAATTCACTAATTTTATCTTTAACTTCTTCAACAAACTTCTCTCTGATAGATTTAGAATTACTTCTGATATCCCAACTAGTATAACCTATCGCACAGACTTTATTAAGCGCACTTTTATAAACACCAAGAGCTTCATTCAGTTCTTTATCTGAGTTAATTCCAGATGGGGTAGCAACCAAATCTTTACCTTGATCCGTATATTTATTTTTTATTTCATTAATTGCAACATTAAGATAAGAAATTGCTAAATTAGCATCGCTTCTGTATTTGGCTCGCTTCTGTTTTTTATCAGAATTATCCCACTCGCCGCTTATTCTATCGTTTGGCGTACCGCCCGAATGATCCCAATGACCCCTCACTATAAAACGAAGTCTTCTAGCCCCCCTTATACTTGTACCCAAACCCAAAAAAATTTTCTTTTTTTCACTATCAAGTTTCATCTGCTCGAGTAATTTTGCTTGTTCAATATGAAGCTCTAAAAAGGAATAAATATTGTTTATATCTAGCTGGACGTCTTCTGGAGGTTCATATTTAGCTAAACCTTCATATAACCTTCTTTTTTCAGAAAGCGAAGAAACGCCATTTACTAGATATTCATAATTGAAACTTTGCAGGCCCACGGCGTCTCTAAGTTTTATTCCATTATATTCTCTTTCAAGAATTTCTTTTTCAAAGGGCGGTCCAAAAGCCCCTCTACTACCTTTATAAGGCGAACCAAAAGAACTTCCCTCTTCCCCTCTAAATATAAAACCACAAAAAGACCTTTCAAGCGGTTTTTCTTCGGATATCTTTTTTAGTTCTATTCCTGTCAGTAGGGTTGCAGCCACACCAAGTCCACCATCGTAAAGACCTCCTTCAGGAACAGTATCAAGATGTGACCCGCCTGCTACTATTTTGTTTGTCTTTCCCTGAATCCAAAGAATTCCATTACCAAGCCCGTCATACCAAACATCTATGCCGTTTCTTTTTGCATAGTCTAATATATAATCAATTGCTTTGGTTTCCTCATGAGACCAAGCTGGCCTGTCATAACCGTCTTCTGGTTTGTCTCCAAGTTTTCCTATTTTAGATAATCCAGAGAAAACCGATTCAAGTCCGCTTATGTATATTTCTTCCAGTGCTGTTGTGGTCATTTTATTCGCCTAGCTGCAAATCAGCCGATAAGACAAACACAACATATGAATGCTCCAGCGATGACAAATACGCTGACATACCTGATGCGATGGCTCTTTGGGCTTTTCTGGTTGTTCTTCCTTGGCGTCTTCTTCGCCAACAAAAGGTGTTGTGCCGTCTTCTGTTATTTTATAACCTTCGAATGTTGCGGTGACTGTCCAAATGTCTCCAGGCAACCAGCGAACAAGCCTGTTCCTGTCATGGTTTGCGAACTTGCAAACTTCGTCGGGCTGGCAAGTCGCCTTCAGAACAGGCGTTATATTATTATTCCATCTATTCGTAGTCTGGTAAAGCTCGCATCTCAGCCCGTCAGCAGGACAAAGAAAAGCAGGGTAGTTTGTGTATGCTCTATAGACTAGTTCTGGCTCTGACGCAACAGCTAAGCTAGCAAAGAGCAAGAGTGTGAACACAACCCAATGTTTCATATATATTTTGTCAAAAGAACTTTTTTCAAGCTATCTGACATTACGTGGGTAATTTTGTGG
>JAOZPR010000015.1:3304-7914 GCA_029932645.1 Candidatus Aenigmatarchaeota archaeon
ATGCTCCAGACGGGATTCGAACCCGTGTTTCCGAGATAACCGAGCGCATCTAATTACCACGTCGGCTCGAAAGGCCGATATCCTTGACCGGACTAGACTACTGGAGCAATATTATCAATATTATAATATCACTTTTTAATTATCTTGCTGAGCCTTCTTTTTCCAAGTGCGTGGAGCTTTTTCAAAAGCTCTTCTTCCCTTAACTTCTCTGCACGGTAGATTAAATATATAGACCCGGCTGCTATGATTGTCACGATGACCGCGGCCATATACTTATAATATAGCCCCTCACCAGCTGGTATTATCTTATCTATTGTTGCAGATACCGCGTCTCTCCAAAACAGCGCAGCAACAAAAGACAGTGCTGAGACTATTGCAGCCAAAAAAACTCCACGAATATTTAGGTTTTTTGCCTCTTCTTCTATCTTCGCCATCTATACACCTGTCCTATCCAATCATCATCTTATCTTTCATGGGCCGAGCAAGAATCGAACTTGCGATCTCCACGTTTCTTATTTATTTGATCGAACTTTTTTGGATCCAACCTTTTCTAAAGGTTGGTTGTAAGCGTGGCGTCATCTTTAGTCTTTGCAGATAACCACTAGACTACCGGCCCGACTGACAAGCGCTGGGAGTGGGATTTGAACCCACGAGGCCATTCCTCTGATATGGTATATAACACATGATCATACAAGGGCCACAGACTTAGCAGGCCTGCGCGTTAAGCCAGACTTCGCTATCCCAGCACGTCTAATATTCAATAGAATAGAACGGTATTAAAGATTTAAATGTTTTCAGTCAAATTATAAATATCAAAAACAAGAGGTGTGGGGTTTATGGCTATAACTGTTAAGGATTTTTCTGAAATGATTGATAAAGATGTATTTACCACAAAAGGTGTTTATTGCGGACGGACAAGTGATGTGTATATTGATCTGGATAAGTTCAGAATATCTTCCTTGGTGGTGGATGCTGTCCGAGACTCTTTCTTGGAAGGGCTTGTCGGTAATAAGAAGGGCGTTGTAATACCATTCTCTATGATAGAATCCATAGGAGACATCGTGATAATGAAACACATCTCGCCGATGTCTATTCCTAAAGAACAGCCGCCTGAGGCTGAACTCGAGTAAACCGTTGACTCGTCCTTTCTTTTTCAGAACCAGCCAGCTCGTTCTGTTTAATAAATCTAATAAACCTTCTCAGGTACTGGATAGCTTATACCTGTAATGCTTTTTGGCGCCAACGCCTCTATATAGTTCTGCGTGAGTGTGTTTAGTATCTTGAACACAAGGAATGAACCGAACAGTAATAAAGCAGCAAAACCAATTGCCTTTGGATAATCAAGCCTCAATGACTTTTTGACTCTGTAAACCATGACACCAAAGCTCACGATTAGGCCCAAAAAATATACCGGGAAAACAAAATTAACAGCCCAGTTGACAAGAACAAATATTAGGAGAAGAATAATAGCCTCCTTCACAAAATATTTGTCCGTTTTCTTGCCCAAGAATTTTTTCCACAGCACAAAAGCAGAGACAAACCAGCCAATTAAAAAATATATAGAAAATAAAAACATGTCGCCGCTTTCGTCAAAGAATGCAACGTTTCTTATCTGCGCCATGGTTTTTTGGCCAGTAGCGAGCAGTTCATTCTTCTCTGCCTCGCTCTGCCTTTTAACAGCTACCGCTATGTCATCAGCAGGAACATATCTCTGATAGGACCACTTGAGCACGTTCTTGTCTATACTAAGCGTATCTGTCGGTTTTGGATAAACTGCTGTAATATCATAATCAAACGGAACTACACCATATATTCTTGTATCAGCAACCTCTTTCCAGGTTTCACCTGTTCCAAGCGGATACCAGAACTGTCCGTCATCAAGCGGGAGAATATAAGATAAGTGTAAACCAAGTTCATCATATCCCTCTTCTTTGGCCTCTTTCAGTGCACTTATTAGTTCTTGTATAGCAACGGCAACCTTGGCTGTGCTGCAATCTTCGCACTCTCTTACACACTCTCTTGTCCAGTAGTCCTCATCATAGTAAGGACGATAGGGCTCTATTTCTATTTTCCGATATATAGGATATGTCTGCTGCTTCAGACTCTGTACCATCCTCTTGTATGTGTTCGGGCAGTTTTCTTCCAGATAAGAGGTTGTCTTCTCTTCAACAATGCCCTGTGGCTGTATGCGTGCGACATACAGGTACATGTCAGAATACTTCTCATAGCCTTTGAGTAGATTTTCCGGAAGAGACAAATGTTTCAACAAATCCTTAAGACCCTGCTCAGAAAATGCATGGTAAACAGCAACCATGCTGTGACCAGTATAGTATGTTTCTTCCCAAATCCAGCCCTCGCCTTTGGTAGATTCTGCTGCTCCTATGGACTGACTGAGCGCTCTGGTTGCTCCATACCAGCCACGTCTTTCAAACGGTCCGAATAATAAATATTCGTAAAACTTGTTGAGTGTGCTTCTAAATGTATATGGTGCTTGTCTGGCATCAGACACCATCTTAAAATTATCTTCTATGTCTACAAGAAATGTCTCATTAAATTTGCTATAGTTCTCTTCGTAAAGGTCAAAACCAAGCGGCTTCTCCTTGAAAGGCATGACCCATTTTATCTCTGCATTGGAATCAGATATGTCTTTTATCGAGATGAACATATCTACTTTGGTCCGGTCTGTGGTCGGGTCAATCTCGAAATAAACCAATTGGTGCGTTTCTATGAGCGACTCCCATCGCCTGTAGTCAGGCGGTATCGGCATGCCGTCTGCCGCGGCCATATGTGAATTCACTACAACTAACAGAATCAACAACGACAACAAAAGTATTTTTTTCATCTAATTACCTTAAGAGATAAATTCCTTAATCCAATCTGGCCTTTCTGCCGAATCTACCATTTCTCTCCATTTTTCATCGGTCAGCCTATCACTCATTTTCCATGGGAATTCGTAGTAACTAAATACTGGGCCCACAGCAAGACCGGTTCGGCCATCTTTCGACTCATGCGCAACTATGACCCAGTCTATTTTTCCTGTCCCAACCTCCAAGACCCTTTTAGAATTTGTTTCTGTGTGTACATCAGCTATTAAAGTTGTTTTGAACGCATTATAAGCACCTGCTAAAGAGGTTTCTTCTTTAGAGATTATCGGAATATTTCTGCCGCTTGTAATTGTCAATGCTGAAGCCAAGTTTTCAATAATATCCTTGAAAGTTGTGTCAATATTTTCTATATAATCATAATCATCTTCGCTCAACACCTTTCCTTCTAGCTCTTTTTCTGAAATTGCCTGAAGCCGTGCCATCATATCTTTTGATTTCTCAAGTGCATTTTTAACATCTTCTGTCATTACTCCCTGTTCTTCCAGCCCTTTAATAAGATATTCTGTTATGAATTTTGCGCGCGCATACAATTCGGGATTTGGCTCAACATATCCGTAATATTTCGAAGCCATTGGACCAGGAGCAATCCCCATCACTTCCATAACAGCAGACGTATAGCTCTGCTTAATATAAAGTATTGTATCGTGCCTCAATTCTGCCCACGAAGATAAAGCAGTTATCAATTCTTTATTTTTCCATAATTCTGATCGCATCCAGTTTGGATATCCTGTTGGTTTTTCTTTTATTACAGGCTGCAACATCCAAAGCCATGTGTTATATAAATTCTGTGTCCACTTGTCTTGGTCATAACTGCTAACCAAATCTTTCATCTCTCTGTTCTTTTTAGTGTAATCACAATAGTCAGACATTTTTTTATCAGCTAAAATTTCGTCAGCCCTTTCTGAACCCAAGACAGATGCTATGTCCAACCCAGTTGGCATAAACCTGCAAACAGAATAAATCTTTTTTATATTTTCTAAAGGCGTTGCTTCAGAACATCCTGCGCAACCGCAATAAACCTCAATAGCAGCATCGCAGACTTCATTCCAATATTTGGTTTTATTTTGTTCCATGTTTCCACACGAATAATAAAATTCTTTTGGCTGTGAACAAACAGACGGACCATAACAGCTTGTGGCCACGCAATAATCAATAACATCGTCATAATATTCTGAATTCGGATTTGGTCCAACACTATCATACGTCAAATCAGATAAAGCATGGGAATCGATAGCATATCTTTGGCCAATCAAACGCAAGCCCTGTGTAGTGTCTTTTAAATTTCCTGCCAAATCAAACTCAAACCCGCCGAGAATTTCAGGCCCGCGCATCTTTCTTATTTCTTCCTGCATCTTTTCAGTTATTTGTTCCTTGAGTCGATCATTTTCATCAAACTCATAATTAAAGAGATTAAAAACAGCGGTATCATATTCGTAAAATGTTAAATCATCAGAAGCGCCTGCGAAAAATCCTGTCACAGTGTATATCTTATTCCATAAGTCAATCTTGCCTGAAGATTTAACAGCATCTGTAAGCAGGATTGCCTGCTTGGTCCAGTTATCGCCCGTTGCCTTGAAGGTCATGCGACCGAGCCACATCATTGATTTGAAATATTGTTTTAGTTCGTCCGTTAATGTATAATGACCTCTCGGAACATATTGAGAATAATCCTCGCAATAACAAGACTTTATGCAAACTTCCTTGTAAAGGTTCTGGAACAGCCAC
>JAOZPR010000015.1:8014-18235 GCA_029932645.1 Candidatus Aenigmatarchaeota archaeon
CACCTTAATTTATAATTATTACTTTTGTTCGGAATCATATAAAAAACTTCGGATTTTGTTCGGTCTTTACCTAACAAAAACAAACCAGTAAATTGGATATGTTAGGACAAGCATTATGATTAATGCCTTCAGAAAGAACCACCAGCGCGGCTTTATCAGGTTGTATCTGAAACATAACCATCTAAAAGTGGGGCCGTCCATGAGTTCGATGCTTTTCTTTCTCGCATATTGTCTGGCGTTTCTTGTGAACGTACTGCTAGTTATGAATATGCCTCTGCGCACGCCAGCATCTTCGAGCTTTGCATAAAAATTTCTGAGTTCTTTGATTCCTACGGGCCGAGACCAGTTTTTGCACTCGACAAAATATTTTCTCTTGAAAAGCCAACTGAATAGCAAACCTTTCTCAGCCTTGATATCAACCTGGTGTTGTCCTGTGTATTTTCCCCGTGTCCACTCTGTGCGATAACCTTTCTTTTTCAAAACTTTTTCGCACGTTGCCTCGAATTCTTTCGGTGTCAGGTCAAACGGATCGCGCCTGCTAAGCGCGTAGAGAGCAGGAAATATTATGAGTGCAAAACTGTAATATAGCATATGCGGCATAGTAATTTATTCTCAGCCGAAATAAAAATAGATATGGACTGGGCGAAAAAGGCGGAAAAATTTCTGAAACCAAACTGGAGAAAGTTTTTCTCTAGTATAGTCTTATTTGTAATCGTTATCTCGTTCATGAGCAATCTAAGTGCTGATCGGGCTCTTTTGATGTTGGGCCTAGCCTATATATATTCATGCCGACTTGACAGAAAACTAGAAAAGAAAGAGCTGCACTCGCCCATGGCCATAATCATTGACCTGTTGGTGTTTTTCATAATCGTATTTCTTGGCATTCTCGCATTGGAGAAAATGTTCAGCGTTCTTTTGTAAAGTAATTTATCCTTATGCAGCAAACTATAATCATGCTAGAAAAAATAACATTCAAAACAAAGCCGGACGAGATTATAGACATAACAGATAAAGTACAGAGCGTTGTGAGCAAGTCAAAAAAAGACGAAGGCGCTGTCGTTGTTTTTGTTGCACACTCGACGTGCGCAATAACAACCATAGAATATGAGCCTGGGCTGAGAAAGGACATGCCAAGCATATTGGACAAAATAGCGCCCAAATCAGCAGATTATGAACACAACAAAACATGGGGAGACGGCAACGGCTACAGCCATATCCGGGCATCGCTCATAGGACCAAGTCTCACTGTGCCTTTTGAGCACGGTGAGCTGTGTCTGGGCCAGTGGCAGCAAATCGTGCTCATGGAACTGGACACGCGACCAAGAGAGCGAACAGTACTGGTAAAAATTACCAGCTAGTCGCGGCTGAAAAACTTTATATTTTATCAATATAATTAATAGCATATGGACACCACAACAGCTTTTGGACTTCTTATGCTGTTCAGCACAACTGTAATTATAGGCTATATCGGGTCGCTGATTTTTGAGAAAACCAAGATTCCTGATGCAGTGTGGCTTTTGCTCTTTGGTGTGCTAATCGGGCCTTTTCTGGGTATGATAAGTAGGCAGAGTTTTATTGCATTTTCTCCGCTGTTGTCTGCCATAGCAATTGTGATAATACTTTTTGATGCGGGTCTCAACATGAACTTTTATCAGGTTGTTAGGGAATTTCCAAGAAGTATCCTGCTCGCTTTGTTGGGAATAGGTTTTTCCATGCTTTGCGTGGGCTTGCTCGCCCAAACCTTCTTTGGTTTCAGCATGTTGCAGGGCCTGCTCCTGGGTGCAATTGTCGGCGGAATAAGTAGCCCTGTGGTTATATCCATAACCAAGGGCTTAAAAATCAAGGAGTCTGTAAAGACGTTGCTAAATCTTGAATCTGTTTTCACAGACCCGCTATGTATTATTATCTCCATAGTCATAATAGAAACGATAGTATCAAGTATTTCCGGTTCTGTCATTGTGCACAATATATTCAGTGCTTTTTCCATCGGAGCGGTTGTAGGTATATTAGCAGGCCTTATTTGGCTTTTCGTGCTTGACCTTCTCAAGCAAAAACCATTCGATTACATGCTCACACTGGCTATACTTTTCGTGTTGTATGTGTTCACAGAAACCATTGGTGGCAGTGGTGCGATAGTGGCGCTGTTCTTCGGTCTTGTGCTTGGTAATGCAAAAGTGTTTTCAAGCATACTAAAACTAGATAAAGAGCTCAAGCTTGACTATCTCATGAAAAGATTTCAGAGCGAAATCTCATTTTTCGTTCGGTCGTTTTTCTTCGTGTTTTTGGGTGCGATAGTTATGATAAACCAGGCGCTTCTTGTTTACGCTATTATCATCTCCGCCACCCTGGTCGCCATCAGATTCGTGGTTGTTCAAATAAGCACAATTAAAATGAATCTGGCTAGACCAGAAATGAATACGGTGCGGGTTATGGCAGCAAGAGGGCTGGCTGCTGCGGTACTTGCGCAGCTGCCTCTGGCATATAACTTGCCCGGAGCCGAGATATTTCCAGATGTGGTATTCGTGGTTATACTGACAACTGTCATATATACAACATTCGCGATAAAGTTTTCTTTCATGAAAACAGCAGAAGAGAAGGAAAAAGAACAAAAAGGTGAGAAAGAAGAGACTGTGTCTAAAAAAGTAAACGAAATCCTGGCGGCAAAGGAGAAAAAAGAAGCTGAGAGATGATTTTTACCCAAAGCAAGGCAAAGCTTTATATTATTTCTTAATAAAGATAGACTATGTTTACCATTCGCATTCATGGCAGGGCTGGCCAGGGATGTCATAAAGCTGCAAAAATCATAGGAAGGGCGGCATTCTTATCAGGTTATTATGTACAGGACTCTGTTGTGTATGGACCAGAGCGCCGCGGCGCGCCTGTAGAAAGTTTTGTCAGAATAGACAACAAGCCTATTACCGAAAGAGGGTTCATAATCAATCCGGACTTTATATTAATCTTTGACGACAGCCTAGAATATAAAACAATTTTACAGGACTGCTCTGAATCAATGCTCATAATAAATACAAAAATGCCCAAGAAGAAATTTCAAAAGTTTGTAAAGAGCATTTCTGTTATAGATGCTAACGACTTGTCGAAAGAAATTCTCGGTGAGACCTTGCCAAATACAATGATGCTTGGTGCGCTTGTTAAAAAATTTAACAAGCTTTCACTAAAGGTGATTGAAAAGGCTATTGACATAGAAATAGGGGAGTTAAAAACAGAGAATAAAGAAGCCCTGCATCAAGGATATAAAAAGGTCAGATAAAAGCATAAAGCCAGAGATTATAATGTGATAACAATGCGAGAAACACAAAAAATAAAATATGCTGGGAAGGCTGGCATTGGTTTTTCCAGAATAGCAGAACCGCGAAATATCGGCAGAAAAATAAAAAAGCTGAAAATAAATAAAAAGGCATGCACCAAGTGTCTTGTCTGCTATGCCCTTTGTCCAGAAGCCGCTATTAAAATCGCTGATGCATACCCTGTTATAGATTATCATAAGTGTAATGGCTGTCTGATTTGTCTGAGAGAATGTCCAGACACGGCAATAGAAGAGGTAAGTGACTAAGATGCCAACAAAAGGTGATTTATTAAGTGGGAGCGAAGCTGTTGTATTAGCCACCCAACTAGCGCATGTTCAGTGTGCACCTATGTATCCGATGATACCACAAGATGATATTGTTGAGCACCTATCTAAGCTACATGCTGAGCAACTAACAAGACCGACAAAAAAACAAACACCCATAGGGTTCTTCACGACAGAATCACCTAGTGCGGAACTCAGCGCAGCTATAGCATCAGCTGCTACCGGCATTAGAACCTTCACCGCATCAACAGGGCCGTCGCTTGAAGCAATGAAAGAATTGATGTATGTTGCATCAGCCATGCGAATACCCCTTGTTATGGCAAACGTTTCCCGTTCGCTGGCTCCAGCCAATATCTGGAATGACCACACAGACATATTGTCCTGTAGGGATACGGGCTGGATAATATTTATGACATCCAACAACCAAGAGGCTCTTGATACAATTATACAGACATATAAGATAGCTGAGAATCATAAGGTGTTGTTGCCTGCCATTGTCAATATAGATGCGTTTTTCCAAAGCCATACAAGAGAAAACGTGTTTGTGCCCTCTGAGAGGTCAATAGACAGCTTCTTACCCAAGTTAAAATTGTCTGTCTCTCTGGACATTTCTAACCCAGTATCTCTTAATCCACCTGTAAAATCAGAGTATATGGAATTCAAAGCACAACAGCATATTGCAATGAAAAATGCTGAAAAGATAATAAGAAATATAGATGAAGAATGGGATAGAAAGTTCCACAGAAGATATGGCCTAATAGAAAGGTTTCATATGGAAGATGCTGATTATGCTATTGTAGTTGCCGGCACAGCTTCTGAAATAGCCAAGTCAGCTGTGTCAGAACTTCGTTCACAGGGTGAGAAGGTCGGTTTGCTGAGGCCCCGTGTTATAAGGCCTTGGCCAAAAAATGATATAAGAGAGTCTCTGAAAGATGTAAAAAGAATAGCTGTTGTTGACCAGGATTTCATGCCAGGCTCTGGTGGTGTGTTATATCAGGAGGTTCGGGCCTCGCTGCCTGCAAACATATTTTGTACCAACTTTATAGCTGGTCTCGGCGGTCAAAGAATATCAAAAAAAGATTTTCTGGATATTTACAAACGACTGAAAGAGTCTGAAAAAGAGGAAGAGGTTTGGCTGTTATGAACGAGAACGAGCAAAGCGAAAAAATACAATCCTTAAATGACCTGCCAAAAAAGGATTTTTTTATAGGCGGCAGTAATGCCTGCCCAGGATGCGGAGCATTGATAGGGCTGAAACTCGCGCTGAAGGTTTTAGAAAAAAACACTATTGTCGTAAGTTCATTCGGTTGTGTAACATTACTAACAACCTATCCAAAAACCGCATTTAAGGTTCCCTTCATTCATATTCCATCTGAATCTGTTGCAGCCGCATCTGGTATATGGCACGCACTGAAATCAGCTGGTAAGGATGCAAATATATTATGTTATGTTGGTGATGGGGCAACATATGATTCTGGCTTGCAGGCTTTGTCTGCTGCTGCGACGAGAAAAGATAATATAATATACATCTGCTACAACAACCAAAGTTATACAGGACACCACAGAAGCTCAGCAACGCCATATGGGGCAAAAACAACAACGACGCCACTTGGTTCGGTTGTGTTCAGAAAGTCTTTGGCAAAGATTATGGCTTCTCATAATCTGCATTATATTGCTACGGCCAATGTCGCCTATCCGATGGACTTTATAAAAAAATTGCAAAAGGCGCTGTCTTTTCCAGGTGTTAAGTTCATAGACCTGCTAACACCATGCCCTATTGGTTGGGGATTTGACTCGTCAAACACGATAGAAGTTGGACGAATGGCTGTACAGACAGGTGTGTGGCCTCTATACGAGATAGAAAACAAAAAATTCTCTCTGACCGTGGCCCCCCAAAGACTTGAACCAGTGGAACAGTATTTTGTCATGCAGAAAAGATTTTCAGAACTAAAATCAGGTCAAAAAGAGCGCATACAGGAGCATATCAAAAAGGAGTGGAAACAGCTTCTTCACAACAAATACTGGGACGTCGCAGAATACTAGTGTTCATATAATGTTTCTATGCTTCTTAGTTTATTTTTTACTTCATTAACATACTTGTGAGCCAGTCTTGTTGGCTCTGGCAATCGATACCCTGCAAGACAATGTTTTACTATCACAACCGAACTCTCAAGAGAAACCATATGACCTGATGATATGAAAATCGGTTTGCAACCGATTTTTGACACAAGCCTGTAACCTATCTTCTCATCATTCATAACTATATGATCACCTTTTTGCTCGCCACACAACAAACTCTTTGCCACGCCAATAGTCGGTCTATTCAACAGTACACCAACATGGCTTGCCAAGCCAATGCGACGCGGGTGTAAAATACCATTTGCATCTATCATCAAGATGTCTGGCCTCAGCTTCAGCTTCTTGTATGCTTTTATAATGGCTGGCCCTTCTCTAAAACTAAGAAACCCTGGAATATATGGAAATGTCACTTTTGTTCTGATGTGTATTTTTTCAACAGGCTGTAGTGTTTTATAGTCGAGAACAACAATACCAGATATAATTGTGTCCTTGTCAGGAAATGCCTGGTCAATGCCAGCAATATAATTTATACTAGCCATATCAAACCTGTCTTCTATAATTACCTTTTTTGCTAATTCTTTCTGCTTTTTCACGAGCTTATCCAGCTCTGTGACATTCACATTATTATTCATGTTATCAAGCCTATGGAATTAACAAACATAATTCAGACCGAGTTTGTCAGCCAGCTCAGTCGCCCTCTTGTGCTCATCTCCCAAGAATTTATTTATCTCTTGATATTCTTTGGCTTTGTATTGTGGCCTGTACTGTGACATTATATTCACAATGGCTTTTGGTGTGTTCTCAGCAGCCCATTCCAAGACTGGTTTTGCGCAGCAATCAAAATGATTAGGCAGGACAAGATGCCTTATCACCAGCTCAGCGTCCTTATAGGCAAGTTTATGGTTTCTTGAGACCACAGAAAAATAATTCTTAACTTTCGAAAGTCGCTCAGCGCATTTATCATTACCGTATTTGAAATCTGAAAGATAAACATCAACTATGCCATCCAACAAGTCCATGCTTTTCTCTGTCATGTAAAAATTGGAGTTCCAGACAATTGGTATGTTTCTGTTTAGATGTTTCAAGACCTCTAAGATATACAGTAGGTTTGGTGTTGGTTCACCACCAACAAAGTTTACATTCCTAATATTCCTCTGCAGTTCGATTACTCTTGCCAGTTCCTTTGGCTCAAGAAAAAATCCTTTCTCATATCTCTGTGATATGCTCCAGTTTTGGCAATACTGACAATGAAAATTACAGCCAATAAAAAAGATTGTAAAACTTGGCACAAAAAACGGCTCTTCTCCCATGTGCCTGAAATAGGACGATATCTCTGGTTCGGTTCCAACACCACAAAAGCCTTTCTCGCCTTTTTTGCGGTTTACCCCACAACGTCTCTCACAAAGTTCGCATCTCTCTAAAATTTTTCTGGCCTGTTTTATTTTTTCATCAAGAAATTTAGTAACTAAGAATCTGGCCTTAGCTTTACCATCTAAAATCTTATAATACCGTGGCAAGAACATCTTATAATTTTCATGGTCTTCCAACATCATAACTTCATCTTTTTCAAAACAGACAAGAGCTTTTCTTTCGCCTGCTTATAGTCGTTCAACAGCTCGCTAATGCGCTCCTCTAACAGCTGCTCCTGCCCAGGTAAATAATACCAATAGGCATACTCGCCCAATTTGAGGCCTTTGATAACCCTTCTTTTGATACCAAGACCGCGTTGCCTAGCAATATGATAGAAATCATTGTGCTTTTTTATCTCTTTCTTTATCAAAGCTGCTGGCATAGGACCTCTGCTACGCAAGACTTCCTTGAATTTTATCAGAGCGCCCTTACCAGGTCTTCGACTCTTCGAAACCCAGCTATAAACAGCCGAGTAGCTAAGACCAAGGGTTTTGGCTATATCTTTTATAGCTATGCCTCTTTCATGTAAATCCAGGGCCTTTTTATAATTCTGTGAATAGAATTCCTTGCCCCTGCGCATCAGAGCACCACACAAAATAAAATTAATTAGCAATAATGGCTCAGAAGCTACCCATGCGGTCATCGTTGCCTCTCACTGGGACAGTGTCTTCATCGCCACTTAAATACTGGTTGGGAAGGATTAAAAAACCAATCAATAAACAAAAGTGACAAAAAAGACAATCAATAATAAAATCAATAATCAAAGTAATCATCAAGACTCTTCCAAGGTTGATGTATCACCCACAGGAAGTCCGAGTTCTCTTGCCTTTAGTATCCTTCGCACAATCTTTCCGCTCCTGGTCTTTGGCAACGAATTCACGAATTCTATTTCCCTAGGATAAGCATGGCCAGCAAGCCCTTTTTTTACAAAGACCTTTAACTCATCAGCAAGCTTTTGTGAAGGTTTGTAGCCTTTAGCCAGCTTGACAAATGCCTTGATAATTTCCCCCCTTATCTTGTCTGGTTTTCCTATGACACCTGCCTCTATCACTGCGGGATGTTCAACCAATGCTGATTCCACCTCGAACGGACCAACACGCTCGCCCGCTGTTTTTATCACATCATCATCGCGCGCGACAAACCAGAAATAACCGTCCTTGTCTACATAAGCACGGTCACCGCTTAAGTACCAGCCTTTCTCAAAATAGCTGTTGTACTTCTTCTTGTTCTTCCAGATTGCTCTCATCATAGAAGGCCACGGTGGCTTTGCCACAAGCCTACCTTCTTTGTTCGGACCGAGCTTCTTGCCTTTTTCATCTATGACTGCTGTCTCAACACCAGGCACAGGCTTGCCCATCGAGCCCAGCTTAATATCCATGCATGGATAGTTCGCTATCATGATGCCGCCTGCCTCGGTCTGCCACCAGTTATCGTGAAAGGGTATACCGAAAACCTTCATAGACCATCTGATTGGTTCTGGATTCAGCGGCTCGCCAACACTTGCCATATGCCTCAAACTGCTGAGGTCATATTTCTTTGGTATGTCTGTTCCAGCAGCCATAAGCAACCTGACAGCAGTTGGCGCACTGTACCAGACAGTCACATTATACTTGTCCAGTATGGAATACCATTTGTCCGGATTAAACCGACCAGAGTAGACAACAGTTGACGCGCCATTGGACCATGAACCAAGAATACCATAAGCAACACCAGTAACCCATCCTGGATCTGCTGTGCACCAGTAAACATCTTTCTCATGTATGTCCAGAACAAGCTTGGCAGTAAGATGCTCCTGCAATATTGCAGCATGGGCATGCATCACACCTTTTGGCTTTCCTGTTGTTCCGGATGTATATAACATGAACGCATAATCTTCTGGGTCCATTTTTCTTATCTTAAAATTCTCAGATGCCTTTCCCATTTCCTTCTGATAGCTTATTTCCCCTTTCTTTTCTGGCTTCTCTTCATCAATCACAATTATATGCTCCAAATCTGGCAGCTGTCTTTTAACCTTATATATCCTGTTCTTGAGCTCGCTGTTAGTCACGACAATTTTTGCTCCACTGTCTCCAAGCCTGTCTTTTATGCCTGAAGGACCAAAAGCAGAGAACATGGTTCCGGCAACAGCACCTGTCTTGAGAATACCAAGAAAGCTTATGTACAGCTCAGGTACCCTTGGTAAAAACAGGAAAACGTGTTCTGCTTTTTTTACTCCCAAGCCTTTCAATACATTTGCAAACTTATTAGACTCGTTCGCCAATTCCATGAAACTGAACTCTTTCTTGTCATCATCACTTTCCCAATAAAGAGCAACCTTGTTTTTTCGCCAAGTTTTCAGATGCCTATCAACAGCATTATATGCAGCGTTAATTTTACCACCTTTAAACCACTCTAATTCCTTTTTTGCATCTTTCCAGCTGAACTTTTTTACCATTTTTTCATAATTCTTCATATTCGGCTCAATCTTGAGCATTTTTTTCGTTTTTTTGATGACCTCAACCTTCATTGCCATGTTTTTTTCACCTCATTAAATGCAATTATTGATAAATTATTGATTATAGATGATATAATAAAATTACGCACATGGGTCATATTTATAGTTTGGCTGTCTTTCACGTGGCTTCACTCAGTTAGTAGTTAATTATTTATATGGGTCAACCATAACTATTTTCAGGTGATATAATGAAAGGTATCACACCTGTAATAGCTATAGTTTTGTTATTGATGATTACTATTGCCTTGATAGGCTTCGCATATGTCTGGTTCAACCGAATGGCATTAGGACTCGGTGGAACAATAGAAAACCAAACCAGCCAGACCGTGGGAAGCATGGGTAAAAAAATAAGGATAGAGGCGTGTAATGCTACATCAGGCGATGTTGTAATAAGAAACGTCGGGACCGAAAATATTAACATAGACACGGAATTGTCATTTATAGTAGGAAGTTCTCCAGACACATCTCCTGGCTGTAGTGGGTCTTTGGCACCGGGTGGTGTAACCACCTGCGAAGACGTTGGTATTAATAGTGGACAGAAACTTATTGTCTCAGCGCCAGGAAACTCAGATGAAATTACTTGTGAATAATGTTTTATTCATGCCATGAAAAGATGAGGTGATTCGATGAATCTTGGAGCAATTGGGAT
>JAOZPR010000036.1 GCA_029932645.1 Candidatus Aenigmatarchaeota archaeon
CTTATAGTGTTAATCTGGTGGTAGAAATAAACGGCACGATTCAAAAGGGCGAAAACCAGATAAGAAAAAATAATGGTATTGTATATGTTAATAAATAATCTTGCAAGGCCAATGCGCAAGGCGCAGAGCTGGACAATGGATTTTTTAATAGCGGTTATAACATTTTCGATATTCCTCTTGGTGTTCCGCGCGGTTTCAGCAGCTTCTATCGAAACTGTTTATAAGGAGAAGGTTATAGAAGCAGGTGCTATCAGAATATCAGACACACTTTTGACCCAGGGGGTTCCAGCAAACTGGACAAAAGACTCTTATGACAGAATTGGGCTGCTTGGGGACGATGGGCAGCTTGATGAAAGAAAGCTCAACCAAACCCTGTACATACCACCGGTTGATCTTAGAAAAGAGTTTTCACAGCCCTCATATTTTTATGTTTATGTCGAAGACATGAATGGTGTTGTTATAAAGGTCGATGGCACCGAGTTTAAAATCGGCAACGAGCCCACAGACTATAAAAATCTTATAAGTGTTCAGAGGATAGTTGGCTACAAGGGCGATCCTGTGAGGTTGGTGGTTCAGACATGGAGCTGATATCATGCGAAGAAAAGGGTTTATTTTCACAATGGATGCTTTGATAGGCGTTAGCATACTGGTCATAACCATGGTTCTTCTGTTTCAGCTACATAGAACACCATCATATACCGAGCAGACAAGGTTCTTTGTTAAGGACACAATAAATACCATGGCGTCTATCAAGGCAGGCGATTCTAGTAATCCTTATGTTATTGACCTCATATCGAACGGGCTCATAACCAATCCGAACAACACGATACTGGAACAAATAGGCGAGTTCTGGGCAAACGGTGATTCTGATCTTGCAAGAAACCTGTCCAAGGAGTTTTTGGATGACATTCTCCCTGATGATTATGGTTATGGTATTTGGATGGACAACGATACAATCTATAATAATACCAAGCCAGAGCAGTCACAAAGGGTAGTTTACCAGCGTGTTGTGTCTGGTATAGAGAAGGCCAAGCCAACAGAGGGCTATCTTGGCCGTGCTTGGGCCACGAGGATGCAAAAAAACAACACATTGATTGTGAAAGGTGACGTGGTAACGAGCAGTGTGAAAAAGCCATGGGGAGGAAACAATAACAACAAGGTTAATATAACATATGATATGAATATACCGACAGGCGCCACGCTTATTGATTCTTACTGGTTTATAGAGGCTGCTTGGACAGACAACAACTTCAAGGCTTACATAAACGACCAGTATGTCGTGGGTAGCGCTGCTTCAGGAAGCAAGCTTTTAACAGGTCTCAACTCATATCTTCAGGAGGGCAAAAACAAGCTGACAGTTGTTGGAACATTCGGCGGTAATGGGCCCGAGGCAGGCGATGATGGCGCGTCGCATTTTGTCCTGAACTATTCAGTGGAACAGATAAATACGCTGGAAAACCTGGAGCGAAAATATTTTGCTCAGGTTGTTTCGCACTGTTCCATAAGATACAAAAAGCCTGTTTTCGTTTTGGGTAACATAACTTCCCTGTTTGTCAACATGAGCCTGATTGCGACGACAGCAGAGCTAAAGGTTGTGTATAGAGGAACAGAATATGATGTATCGCAGAAGACAGTAGTAGGTAATAATGCTCATTGGACTGACGCTGAAATAAGCTCAGCGCTCAGCAGTGTCGACATAACTTATGACAATCTCAGCAACGAGTACTTCTGGTTTGTCGTGGATGCTGATACGTATCATGAGAGGGAAAATTATGGCGCGGAGAGAAGGATTCTCAACACGTCTTATGTCGACATTGCTTTTACAACGAGCAAAAATCTTTACGGCAACATAGATTTGACTGTTGTCGTGCCTATTGATTCATATTCCAGCAAGCAGTGGGGTGATTTTTACAGGAACCTCGGTTGGCGTTTTGATTCCCCGGCAGACGCAACACCGCTGGCCGTGGATTCCCAGCTGGCTTGGTTGTATTACAGTGGTCAAAATCCTTCGCAGACAGTATCTGCCAATTCTATAATACTATATCAACATCCTCCAGACCCGCTGATACCTGAATTCGCGCGTTTTGGTTATGTGAATAAAACAGGTGAAATTGTTCCAGGAACCAATACATATAATCTAACTTTTGGTAATTATTATGCTGTCAATCCGTTCAACTCCCTGGTGGATTACACGCTTCTCATATCTTCTCAGGTTGGCTACGGCGAAACGTTTGCAACGGAAAGCGATGCAACAGACGATGCGATTGACAGATTAGAAACACTTCTTGGTCCATATGTTTCAGCAACTGAGATACAAACACGTGCGTCAAGTGTTAGTAGGGTGCCTACATTATGGGGGCCGTCTCTCGTAGAAGTGAGGATATGGAAATGATGTCCGGTAAGGGGGCGAACAAAGGAGTCTTTTTCAGCATTATCGCTGTTCTGCTTGCGTCTGTCCTTATCGTATATATGATGCAGAGTACCGAGCCTGCTCATACGCAGGACATAGTTAATATTCGTGTTAACGCACTGAACAGTTTTTTGGATGACATTGAAAAGGACATTCAGCGGGCTGTCTACATTTCTACCTTTCGCGCAACCATGACGCTCATAGATGATATAATAGAGACAGGTTCGTATTCTGATGATGTTGTGGCTGACATAGAAGAACTAATGGTAACAGGAGAACTTAACGGAGAGCAGAAACCAGTCATGGAAAATTCAACATTAGAAGAGTGGGGTCAGAAGATTGATGATTTAGCGCAGCTTGTGGGGGCTGATTTTTCTGTGTCCTTCGGTACCATTATTATAAATCAGTCAAGCCCGTGGACCATAGATGTTTATACAAATGCTGTCATAAATTTGACAGACCAAAGGCGCATGGCATCCTGGTGTTATAACAAAACTTTACATACAAGTGTTGACATAGACGGGTTTGAAGACCCGACATATGCTATTAAGACCTATGCAAAGGTCCACCGCACAATTAATCCGACACCGTATCAGAATTTCACAACGCTTCTCAAGACAGGTTCTTCTGGTTCATCCTACGCTTATGGTAATGTTGTATATGTAGCAACAGAGGCAGAGGCGAGCGCGCTCGCGAACAAGTCTGAGACAATACTGGCGGCAGAGGATGTGAGCACCTGGTCTGATGCTCTGCTCAATCAATTTCTGGGGCTTGTCTCAGAAGACCTGCCTGCTAACATAACGACAGCCTATATCAAAGTTTCTGATTATTCTGGCCTGCCATCCAACATCTTGCTGGACGGTGGCGAGAAGAAAATATGGGACATAGAGAACCTGCGAAATCAATATTACCAGCCTCATTACAAGGCGTCCACGAGCGCACCATCGTTTTTGCAGCGCTTGGCCGGCAACTTCTCTAGTTCGCCATATGGCATAGAGTCATTTGTGGACAAGATAGAAATAAGCAGCGCTGGCGTCGCTGTTTTTGACAACGCGACAAATGTAGATTATTTATACTGGTTTGATACGCCGGGCGATGACCAAATCAAAGGCATGCCAGACTCATTCTGGCTCGACAACGCCCATCTGGACGACTATGATTGTGCAGGCATAACGAGATAATTAAAACAAGAGATGAAACAGTAGGTGATAAGATGACGGATGATGGCATGAAAAAACAAAGGCGACCTCTTGTTGGCGTAGGTGTTCTTGTTGTTAAGGGTGGAAAAGTTTTGCTCGGCAAGCGCAAAGGTTCACATGGTGCAGGAACGTGGTGTCTGCCAGGCGGACATCTTGACTACGGCGAGACCCTGGAAGGCGCAGCAAAGCGAGAAGTGTTTGAGGAGACAGGACTGGAGATAGGCGAGCTAGAAGTTATATCAGTTAGCAACGATATCATGTACGATAAGCATTATATTACGATAGGGCTCAAGCCGGGTGTCGTGAAAGGTAAAGTCGAACTGAAAGAGCCTGATAAAGCCGAACGCTGGGACTGGTTTGCTTTTGATGAGCTTCCAGAACCGCTCTTCATCGGAAGCGAACGAATAATCAGGAATTATCTGGCGAAGCGGTTTTATAAAAAATATGACTGAGGAGGTTGAACATGAATCGAAAATATTACTTAATTTTTGGGATTGTTATTTTATTTTTTATAATATTTTTTATCTATATAGGAGGCAAGGCTACTCCAAGTCTTAGTGGCTGGTTGTTTAGAACAAGCACTAGCAAAGCACAAACTCTCTATTTTGTCACAGGAAAGCAACCTTATTTTGACGAAGGGACAGTCTTGAGAGAAAACCAAGTCAGGACGATAACTTTATTATATAACATTTATCCATCTACAAACAAAACTTCTCTAAATCCTGAAGATATAATAAATAAAATTAAAGAAGGTATAAATTATTATGAGAGCTTCAACTTTGATGAATGTGTTAATGAATGTGAAACGGAGAAGGAGATTATAATTAAAAAATGTGAAGAGGCCAAAACCTTAAAAAATAATTTACAATCCAGAGTTCAGATCTTAGCTTGTGAAAAGTTAAAAAACAGAAATTGTAGAATAGAATGTGAAGAAACAGAAAAAGATTTTTCAGAAAGACTAAAATGTAGGAAAGCCATCGCCACATATGCTCCTATAATCACTTATAGAGAGATTGATTTAAGAGTAAAACCTTGGGAATGGAGAACAGCAGTATTCGATAAAGATGGTAGGTGTCTTGGTCTTGCTTTTGACTTGGATTCTCAGGCCGACCCGTCTGGCATTGGAAGATGTGGAGAGTTCGATATACCAGAGTATGTAAGCGACGAAAAAGCTAGAGACATTTTACTCAAATATCTAGAATATCGATCCGCCATCCGTTATTGACTTATGTAAATTGGTCGTATGACCAAAGTCAGCATCTTGATGAAGAGAGCTTAAGAGAGATCCTCAGACGCTTTGATGAGAGTTACGGACATATCTACATAAGATTATTTAATGAAGTACCAAGAGATATTATTCTCTCTTTTATGCAGCAAGAAGGGATTGACGAAAGCAGGCTTGCACATATCTATCAAATGATGAATCGTCTAGGAACTGAT
>JAOZPR010000037.1 GCA_029932645.1 Candidatus Aenigmatarchaeota archaeon
TAGTAAAATAAAGTTCAAAACAAGAGACAGAGTAAAAGACTTGTTATTTAACAAGAGTTCTTTTAACCTCCCTTCACGAGTCTTAAAAGTATTTTTCATAATTCAATTAAGAAATAAATCTTTAAAAATTCACAGACCCAAATTTCAGATATTTATATATATCCCTTTTGCTGTATGAGCCCGGAGGGATTCGAACCCCCGACCTTCTGGTTTCTTCACCCCCGTTTCCGTCCACGCTTTGCGACGAAGTTGGAAAGGGTGGTCCGAAGCCAGACGCTCTATCCATTCCAGACTTTTCCGTTAACGCCTTGTGCGTAGCGGAAAGCGTTAGCTGAGCCACGGGCCCATTCGCTCTATGAATAATATAACTATAGAAATAAAAAGAGTTTTTAAGGCAATAGCCGGTCGACATCCCGCGGAAACATTGTAGCCTCTCTTATATTGCCTAGACCGAGCAGCTGCTTGGTCATGCGTTCAATACCTATGGCAAACCCGCCGTGCGGCGGCACGCCATAGTGGAAAAAGTCAGCAAACCATTTTATCGATTCGATTGGGATGCCTTTTTCCTTTGCCTGCGATATGATTTTATCGTAGCGATGCTCACGCTGGCCGCCTGATGAGAGTTCAACACCACGATAGAGCAGGTCAACGCTTCTAGCCCATTCTTCGTTATCATATTTCATAACATAGAATGGCTTCACAGCTGACGGAAACCTGTTGACAAAGAACAGGTCTGTCTTATGTTTCTCCTTGACCCATTTCCATAATAGTTCTTCCCCTTCTGTGTCATACTCTGCACCATGAGGTACGGTCATTCCCATTTCTTCGAGAATATCATAAACCGCTGGGAACTTGAGAACAGGTATTTTCTTTGGTATGTCTATTTTCGTATTGAATGTTTCTAGTTCGTTTGTGCATTCGGTTTTTATTTTTTTCAGGCAGTGTAAAATCATTTCTTCTTGTATTTTGATTATGTCATACTCATCCTTGATGAAGGCCATTTCCATTGCTAGGACACGGTGCTCTGATAAGTGTCTTGTCGTGTGCGAAAGCTCAGCGCGCCAGGACGGTCCGAGTTCATATATTTTTTCCAGTCCTGCTGCTATTGCGAGCTGGCGATGCAGCTGCGGGTCTTGTCTCAGGAATGCATGTTTTTTATAGTAATCAACAGCAAAAACGTCTGCGCCGCCTTCTGACGCAGCACCAAGAATGCAAGGTGTGAATATCTGCAGAAAGCCTCTCTTGTCCAGATATTCTATGAAGCCGTGCGTTATGGCGGACTGTATCTTGAATATTGCCTGGTTCCTCGGCGTGCGCAGGCTTAGCGACCGGTAGTCTAGAAGTTTGTCAAATGTTGTCTCAGCCTTGCCAAGGAATTCGATTGGCAAAGGCTTTGCTGCTGATATGATTTTGATGGCAGATGGTATGATTTCTATCCCATCTGGAGCTTCTTTGTTGGTGACAGCTTCGCCCTCGACAGATATTACAGATTCCTTGGTCAGCGACGTGGCAGTTTTCAATACGCTGTCGGAGACCTTTTTCTTTGGTGTGGTTATCTGAATATAACCAGAAGTGTCCCTTAGTTTCAGAAAAATCAGACCGCCCAGTTTGCGGATTTCTTCAACCCAGCCAGCGACGTTAACATGGCCGGGTTTCACATTTTTAACATAAGTTCTCTCCATTATTATCACTTTTTACCTAAGGGTAAAACCTGTTCGGCGTTCTCGGGAACGGTATGACGTCTCTTATATGTTCTGCCTTGCAGATCCAGCGCACGAGCCGTTCTGTGCCCAGACCAAAACCAGAGTGCGGAACAGAGCCATATTTTCGCAGGTCAAGATACCACTGATAGTTTTCTATTTTTTCGCCTTCTTGTTTCAGGCGCTCAACAAGTGCCCTGTGATCTGTCTCACGTTCGCTCCCGCCAATAAGCTCTCCAAATCCTTGTGGAGCAATGAGGTCTGCGCCCAAAACCGTCTTTTCGTCATGTCTTTTCATGTAGAAGGCCTTGATTTGATTCGGGAAAAACATAATGAAGAATGGCTTGTCAAAGTGTGTTGATAATTGCCTCTCCTCTTCTGCACCAAAGTCCATACCCCAATATACATCGAAGCCGTCTTTTTTGAGAAGTTCAATAGCTTCGTCATATGTTATCCGCGGGAACGGTGTTGTCATGCCCTTCAGATATGCTGGGTCCTGGCCCAAAAATTTCAAGTCTTCTGGTCGCTCTTCTGCAACGCGTTTGCATATGAATGATACCAACTCTTCCTGTATTCGTAGATTTTCCTCGAAATCAGCCCACGCCATCTCTGCTTCTATGTGCCAATACTCTGTAAGATGCCGCCTTGTCCTGCTCTTTTCAGCACGGAACGACGGTGTAACAGAGTAGACTTTTTCAAGTCCAAATGTCAAAGCCTCCAGATGCAGTTGCGCAGACTGGCTGAGATATGCTTCTTTACCAAAGTAGTCAAACTTGAAAAGGGTCGAACCGCCTTCACAAGCCTGTTTCAATATTATAGGTGGTGTTACCTCTACAAAGCCTTCTTTGTGGAACCATTCACGCGCTGCTGACATAGCAGTGTCTTTAATACGCATTATTGCCTGCATCTTTACAGAACGTATATGCAGGTGCCTGTTGTCGAGGAGAAATTCAATACCATGCTCTTTTTTTGTTATTGGATATTCTTCTGCCTGATGAACAACCTCTAGTTCCTTGGCCACTATTTCATATCCGCCAGGTGCTCTTTCATCTTTTTTTACCTCACCGTGAATGATTAGAGATGATTCTTGCGTTAAAGATTCAGCTGCTTTGAATACTTCTTCTGGCACATCATCTTTTTTCACGGTGCACTGCATAAGACCTGTGCCGTCCCGCAGGAGTATGAAAACTATACCACCGCTGCTTCGGGAATTGTAAACCCAACCGCGCAGCTTTATTTGGCCGGTTGCCTTGCCTGATAAAACTTCTTTCACGCTTCTGAACATTTTGATTACCTCTTTAAAAATTGCTTTCTTTTTATAATTACTTTGTGCTCATATTTATATTTATTAAGGCGAGTATACGGCAGGCACTTTTACAAATGGTCCTGCCTGCCAGACAGTCTGGAGACCGCATATAAATCTTGTCAGCCTCTCGATGCCAAGTCCGAAGCCAGCTGAAGGAGGCACACCATGTTTTAGCATCTCTAAATACCAGCCATAGTCTGATGGGTCTATACTGGTTTTCTTCATCTGCGCTATTGCCTGTTCGTAAGTGTGAACGCGCTCGCCTCCGGATATTGCTTCTCCGTGGCCATCAGGATACAAGAGGTCCATGTCTTTCAGCAGGCCAGCCCTTTCTGGGTCTGGTCTGTCATAAAATCCTCTCGAACCGTCCGGATAATCTGTTATCCAGAATGGTCTGTCGTATTTTTTCGACAGCCTCTGTTCGGCGTCCCATGGTATTTCTTCGTCAGCAGCCAGCTGAAAACCCATTTTTTTCAGCTTTTCGACAGCCCGAGCATGTGTTAATATCTTGAAGGGTCTTTCAGGTATTTTCAGATGTCTTTCAAACTGCTCTAATTGTTCTGGGCAAGCCTTTTTCACAGATTTTATTATATATATCAGCAGTTTCTCACCTAGTTGCATTATCTCCTCGCGGCTCGTATGTGCTGCCTCGAGATCAAGCTGCCAGAACTCCGCCAAATGCCTGCCCGTTTTTTGTGTTGCTGGGTCTTCAAGCCTAATGTTTGGAGAGAAGGCAAATATTTTGTCTATTGCTGTTATTGCCATTTGCTTATGCAGTAGCATGCTCCCCATGAGTTTGTATTCCTTACCGTAAAAGTCAACTACAGCTTGGTGCGCTTTTCGCAGGCCAGGGTCTGTTGCACTGGACATGATCGGTGGCAGCAATTCTGTGAAGCCTTGCTTGTACAAAAATGTGCGTGCAGCGCGCATTATCTCCTGCTGTATTTTCATGACTGCAATCATCTTTTCGTCCTTTATTGAAAGATGTCTTTTTTCAACAGCTTCTATCGACCCAAATGTTAATGTCATGACAAACACCTCAAGGCAATGAAATCAGAGATAAAAACAAAATGAAATAAAACCTGAAATAAAACCGAGTGAGAACTAATTAAGATTATTAAGATTCAGTAGCAAGGATACACTATCTTGCTCTTTTTTTCTGTCTGTATGTTTTATACTCATGAAAACACCTTTCTTATGTGTTCTATAATTGACAAGAGCAATATATAAATATATTCCTATAAAAATGGAAAATATTACAAAAAATACATAATTTTAAATAGTTTTTGGAATAATATTCCATTATGTTCGATAAGAAGGATGAGCGCATTCTCGCGTTGCTTAGAAAAGATGCGAAACAGAGAATGAGCCAACTGGCGAAAAAAACAGGCCTGCCTACAACAACCGTGTACAACAGGATAAAAAAGATGGAAAGAGAGGGCATTATAAGTGGCTATACTGTTCTGTCTGACTACAAGAAGATAGGCAGGGGAATAACAGCCTATATTCTGATAACGTTTGAGCGTGTAAAGGGCAAAGGATATTCTCAAAAAGATTTGGCAAAGCGTTTGAAGTCTTTTGAGGAAATAGAAGAAGTGGATATCGTCACTGGAGAGACAGATATAGTTATTAAGGTGCGGGTTGGCAGCATAGAGGAGCTGGATAATCTAATTATCAACAGGCTGCGCGCGTTGCCAGGTGTTGACAAGACGAGGACAATGATAGTTTTGTCGAGTGCTTGATCTGAGCGTGTGATTTCGTGTTTTACCTGGCTAAACAAAAACCCTGAAATCCTCTTTGACTATATTGAGAACGAAGTGCGTATTGG
>JAOZPR010000038.1 GCA_029932645.1 Candidatus Aenigmatarchaeota archaeon
GGGTGTTGTAAATGTAATTTTCCCGTGTTAATCTTGTAGTTAAAGGTGCATTTTTTGGGAATTTGTTAGAAGAGTAGTATAAGACTTGGGTGTTGATATTAAAAAGTTTTCAATCGCTATTAACCTTCTCAGAGACGTCTCTGAGAAGTATGAAAGATCGGTTTTGATGCGGGGTTTAAGATACTCAAACAGAAAACGTTTTGTAATGTCTTTTCCGTCGTCTGTTATGCTCCAATAGTTTGTAGGTTTCTTAGCTCCGCTGCTACAATAGTTCAAGAATCCCTTGTCTTTAAGAGACGAAAGTTGAGACCTTAATACATCTATACCCAATGCCTTGACATCAAAATATAGCTTTCTTTTTAGTCGTTTTTTTATGTCCTCATGTTTAAGCCCAACTCCAGTATATGACAACAACACAGAGAGATTAGTAAAGATATTTTCGATGCTATAAGGTATAAATGAACTGTCGTCTGGTATCTCATCTAATTTGGAAAAACCACCAATACCAAGATATCTTGTATCAGACTTGGGGTCTAATTTGTAGAAATGCGGCCCACCTAAATTTGATTTACCTTCTGCATAAATAGAGATAAAATCATCTAGAATCGTCGGATCTAATACTTTTTGCTTTTCAATCTTCTTCTCCAAAGATGATGTATCACCATTGAGAACTGCCCTTCTAATAGAAAATGGCAATCCTAAAAAGCCATCTGAACGATCACGATTATATACTTTTTTTGTTTTTATTTCTTTTATGTGCTCTTCCACAGAGTTTATTTTCAGCATAGTAACCACTAATTGCTAGCTTTTTTGGGAATTTTACCTTAAGATTTGGGTAAGAAGTAAAAATCTCGTTCCAAGTCCTTCCCAAACGTTTTGCAAATAACAAGACCCTTTTCTGGTTGGCTCCTGAAAGATAATCTGAGAATTGGGGTGCACGTGAGATTGAAAATTTATCATCATAAATATTTGGAAATTGTTTCACATCAGATAAAACATACCTAAGAAAAGAATCTGTGGCCTTTTTTCCATCATCTGTGATATAATTATCTTTTTTCAGCGGTTGCTCATAAGTATCTTCTTTATGGTTTTTTGGGATATAGCTAATAAATTTCATTTCTTTAAGAAGAGCTAACTCATTTATCTGAACTCTTTCTATTATGTCTTTAATTTCACTTTTTTTATACCCAAGCTCCTCTTCTTTAACAATATCGGTCTCAACAAAATAAAATTTTCTAAGAACTCTGCGAATCTGTTTGGTTTTTATTCCGCTAGTATCAGCATTCCTTATGACCACCAAGATGTTCGGATAAATATTATTAAGAGCCCTGTCAGCAAAAACTTTTTTTGGCACATCATCAATAATTTCAAAATAATCGGCAATAGGCGGAATTTTAAAACTTGGTGGACGCTTCTCTCTAAGTTTATAGTAATGTGGGTTTTTTCCGTCTTTCAATTCTTTTAAATCCTCTACAACAGTTGGCTCATTTATCTTGTGGATTGTCCTATAGTTATGGTAAAGTTTGCCTAGCATTTCATTGACGTCTTTTATACCATTATCGTCCAGCATAGTAACCACTGATAAGTAGGTAGAAAAACTTAAATTCGTTATTGTGCCAGGAAAACAAGATAACAACGAAAGCCCGAACCTTTCGGTTTAATAGATATTAGTAGAGTTCTGGTTTTCTACATAAATTAGAAAAATAAAAAATAAAAGGAACGCCTAGTCGGGCATTCCGAACATCTTCAGGTTATACCCTGCGTAGTGGTTTACTCTCTTTGGCTGTCCTGGTTCTAAGATAATGTTGTCGTTCAATAGCCAGCCATCTTTCCACAGCTCAACACGGCAGTACACGTACCCGCTAACAGGACAAGTGACATCCCAGTTTTCTTCTAGGAATACTTCTCCTGGTGGAGCTTCCTGACAATCCTGAGGACATGTTTCTGGTGTTTCATCATCGTCGCAAACACCGTCTCCGCAGTAATGCTCTGGTGGGACTTCTCCGCCATGTTCCTCTATCCATTCCTCTATTGCTGACAATCTTGATAGTATGTTGTCAATCGTGTCTGTCAGTGTTACTCTCCAGCCTTCTAAATCAGACAACCTGTTCTCTGTCTCTGTCTGGAACGTTGTAAAATCTCCTCTCAAATTATCAACTCTTCCTTCCAGATAAGTTATTCTGTCGTCCAAGTCCTCGAACCAGAGATTATCTGTCAGAAGTAAGGCCTGAACAGCCTCTGATGTGACCTCTGTGTTCTCTGGAGAATCTCCCCAGCCACCGGTTATAAACTGGTGGTCTTTTAACCACTCTGCGCCATCCTCGGCTGCTTCTGTTTCATCAATAGACATCAAACCCATTACCGCGTATGCTGTGTCTTGGGAAACACCGTCCGGGTTGTTGCTATCCCAAGAACCGTCGGTTTCCTGGTTATCAAGCAGGAATTGTTTCAGCGTGTTTATATCACTAGCATATGCAACTGCATCAAGTTCCCTCAAGGCTCTTATCATCAGCCCTGCTCCAGCATATGCGACGTCATCGCCTGTGTCCAGATGCTCGACAACGTCATATGTTCCGCCTGTTTCTGTCGTGTCTGTTGTCAATTCATCTGCCATGTCTTCTGCCCAATCTGTGTCGCCCATTGCCAAGGTTGCAAGTATCCAGTTACCGCCTTGCCATAAGGTATAGCCATCTCCCTTGCTAAGATACCACCCGACCAAAGCATCCTGATTACCATCACCGTAGAAAGCTGCTTTCTCAGTCTTGTAGCAATTTTCCCACTCATCCAAAGCGTGGTCTGAATAACTTGAATCTCCGGAAACGTCTGCAAAGTCCATCAAAAAATAAAAATCAAACGACTGTGTTTTTTGTTCATCACCCTCACCACATCTTGTCCATGTTTTTATTGTGTCTGCTGAAACCTTTGCACCACTCGAATATTTGGCGTCTCCTGTCCTTTGGTAGATGTCCAGTAAACCCTGTGCGGTCACCCCAACGCAGTTTGGATAGTCCGGACTTGGGTCGTCTGCAATGCCATTTCCTGGGTTTAAGTCAGGGTTTTCCCATTCCCATGTGCCGTCATAGTTTTGTGTTATGAATAATCTGTCTGCTCCTTTAGTCGCAGCATCTGATGGTGGAAACCCTGCTGTTAATCCAATACTAGCTGTCAGTAAAACCACTAGAACTAAAGCTATTTTTGCAAGCTTGCTCATTACCTACCACCCCATCTTATTAACCAATTGGTTATAGAAAAATAGCAAAGAAATCAAGTTAAAACCCGGTGCTTAGCACGTAATTGATAGGTAATTTCGTGGCAATAAAAATCATTTTAGAACATAAAAATAAAAAGAAAAAGGAACGCCTATACAGGCACTCCATAGAGTTTCAATGTATATCCTGCGTGATAGTTGACCTTCTTTGTCCATCCAGGTTGTAATATTATGTCGTCTCTCAAGAGAAGTGTGTTCTTGTAAAGTTCTGCCCTGCAGTGGTCAATCGTATATGTTGTCGAGCTTGCTGTAAACTCTTCTGGACATGTTACTACCCATCCTTGTGTTATGTATATTTCTCCTGGGGGTTCTCCATTATGACAATCTGTTGGGCATGTTTCTGCTGTCTCTCCGAGACCGCTGTCACAAACATGGTCTCCACAAAAGCTTGGTGGTGGTCCGTGCCCTGACTCAATATAGTCTCTGATTGTTTCCAAGTATTCAAACATCTGCTGGAACTGATTCTTCAACATTTGGATAGAATTCTGTACATCTAACATGGTGTTCTCTAATGTTGTGATTCTGGCCTCCAGAGAACTTACGAGACCCTGTGTTACTCCCAAGCTGGTCCAAATGTTGTTTATTTGCGTTTCATGGTCGTTCAAATAGGCCGTGTAGTTGAACTGGAATATGTCCCAGTTTCCAGAAGTCTCATTCTGATACACAAAACCGACCAGAATTCCTTCTACCTTTACATCAGACCTTCCATTGTGAGAACACATCAGAAAGAACGGTCCTTTGTTTCTCGCCTGGTTTATTATCGTTGTTGTGAATACACCCTCGCATTCATAGTTACCGCCTTCCCATACAACGCTAGCTGTTAATTCACCGTGTGATGCGCCCATATACGGAGATGGTATATTACTTTGCATTTCAGGATAAGCCGTGATATCAATGGTTCCTACCAAGTCTCCTGAGATTGTCCCGGAAAGAAGCTGTGGGTTATCGTCATCATAGTTTGTCCATGTCGTTTCGACTGTCCCGTCAATCCTTGTTAATGTTGCCATTGCTGGAGTCGCTAGTGAAAGCAAAACCGCAATAAGAAATAAACTCTTTAAACCTTTCATGTTTCAACCTCCACCCCATAACACGCGTAATTTCTTTGAATTACGAAAAAAATACGAGCGTGTTCCTATTATAGTCTCACTGTAATGAAAGGATTAAAAATAATCGTTTTTCGTAATGCATGCGT
>JAOZPR010000002.1:0-17110 GCA_029932645.1 Candidatus Aenigmatarchaeota archaeon
ATTAACTAAGCCTATTTCCTCCACTAGCTTATGACCATATACGTCAGCGGTCCGAAGATGCTGAGCGTGCCGAAAAGGGC
This sequence comes from Candidatus Aenigmatarchaeota archaeon, assembly GCA_029932645.1. Classification (GTDB taxonomy): domain Archaea; phylum Aenigmatarchaeota; class Aenigmatarchaeia; order GW2011-AR5; family JAGGXF01; genus JAGGXF01. Next base: position 81 of record JAOZPR010000002.1, read on the forward strand.
TATAATATATATCAGAAGACCCACTAATAAAGATTTCCCTGTGAGGTTATGCCTGTTTATATCGTCCTCGCCATTTTCTATGCCGTTTATGAACAGGGACAATAGTATAGCCGTTTCTACAAAATATATGCCGACAACGAGCTGGAATGCGCCTGGTGTTATGGGAACATTGCCCCACATATTTAGCACGGTTCCAAAACCGCCTGTCTGGATGTTTTGTATCTGCTCACCGAGCAAGACAAGTATGTTTATTATGATGGTTGCCATGGTCACAACTATACCGCATATGAGCGGCGTCAGGAAGAATATCTGGAATTTCAGCGAGCTTACTACATCGTTCAGCTCTGTCGAGACTTCCCGGTCTGTCCTGTAGATGCCGCGCAGATAACGGGATATTGCCAGCATGGACAGGCCGGCGATTTGCACGCCCTTTTTGCTGGAGTCTACAACGACTTTGATTATGGATCTTATCATGTCAGAATGGAAATATCGCAGGGCCCCATGGTTCTTGTCAAAAAATGCCTGCTCAAATGTCATGCCCAGCTTTTTCATGTTGTTCAGGGCAATCTTAAACATTTTTTGTATTTTGAGCGAGCCGATGCTGTTGGCAGAGCGTTCTATGGCGACTTCTGCTGGCAAGCCGCTCGCTGTCCTGTTAGCGAGCTGGAATAGTGCTTCCGAGAACTCCTTTTCCATTCGTTTAATTTCGTTGCGAACCTTGATAGCCTGAAAAGATACGAGATAATAATAAACTCCTATAGCTATTGCTACTCCCCCTATTAAAACGACAGAAGGGCCAAGTTCACCGCCAGATGTGGTGAACCCGACAATGCCTATGAAACAAACAACAATTCCTATAATCAGTGCTGGTATCCATGCAGGCACGAAAAATACACCACCCTTTGTATTGAGCGCAAACTTTCCTTTTGGCGGTAGGTCTGGGTTGGATGAAACATTAACCTTGCTGAATGTCACTGGCCTCATCTCGAGCGTGTTCATTATGAAAAAGTACAGCAAAAGTGGCAATATTATGTCATAGCCGACAAAGAGCGCCATTGGCTTGATTACATCTGAGAGGAATATCGCGATAACAGGGAACATGACCATGCCCATGACAGGCAACAACACGCCGAGTGCATGTATCATCATCACAGGCATTTTTAATGACTGGTTGTATTCTCTTGCCTTCTCGCGCGTGCCGTCGAGTATTACATTAATGGATTCGTCCAGCATGCCGAGTCTTCTCTTCTCAGTCTGTGTGAGGCTCGTGTTCAGGATTTGCATGGCCTCGATAAAGTCTTTATCGTCTTTCCACTTCTCTAGGTAATCCGTGAATGCGTCATCTATATTACTATATTTACCAATCTCAATGTCCCACAAAAGCTTTCTTATGTCGTATGCGAGCGGACCAGTAAGGTTTTTTGCAGCAAAGCTCAGCGCAGATTCCATGTTAGGCGAGTTTCTCATGTATATAGACATGTACAAAATAAGCATCACGATCTCGGAACCTGCCTTTATCCTGAACCTTTTCTCGAGGTGAACAGGATAGAGATACATATAATACGAAAACGGCAATACGATGAGAAACACAAGAATGGCATTACCAGGGCTGATGCCAGGGAGAGGCGTGAACATTCCGAGCAGTATGAAGAAGAAGGTCAGTAAGGTCGAGAATAATACTATCAGGATGCTCAGTGATACAACGCCGTCTGGTGTTATATTAAGGTGGCAGAAGTCAATGGACTTCTGAAGCTTTGTTCTGCTTTTTTCATCTGGCTCGATTTTTAGTATTGATTCAGCCTTGTTGCAGAGTCTTTCATATGTTGTCCTCGGCAAAGTCTTCCAAGCTTCCTCCTCTTTGAATATTTTATATTGCAGAGACTTTATCTCTGCGCGCTTTGCTTCTGAGCTTGGTAGCGCAACTGTTTGGTACTGCTCCAGAATTTTCTCTTTCAGCGTCTTCTTCTTTGTCACGCGCTTGCCAAGTAGCTTTTTAAGCCATTCAAACATTTTAATTCACTCAACACACAATTATGCAAATATATAATTATTAGACACGTCTTTAGTAATATATCTCATTCATTTCATGCCAAGCTTGATTTATGCCAGGCCAGGTTTTCTTATATAACTGGCCTTGAACCAGTCAAACCATCTTTCAAATATCATCTTTTCATCCAGCACATCCACTTCTCTTTTCACAGCCTCGCTTATCATATGGAACTGATTATTGGAGTCCAGGACGACAGGCGCCTCAAGAAGTCCGGCATTGCCTGTTTTGTGTGATATGTCAACCATGGTTTGTAAGATTTTCGCACGCAGATTGATATTGCCCCAGACTGCGTCCCAGTCGCCCTTCCATTCCCTGACACGCGTAGCTATGTCGTTTAGTATTATGCTTTCACCAGTCAGCAGGGTCTCGCTAGGTTTGAGCGTGTCATCTTTTGAGGAATATTGCATCAGTTCCACAAACCCGCCTTCCATGCTCGGGTCATCTTTCCAGTGCTTCCGGACCTCTGTTATATTTGTTACTCGCCTAAATGTGTGCAATCCATCAGCGCTCTTGAGCCTGTTTGCTATGACCACGATATCAGTGGCCTTGAAACTTGTTTTTGGGACGCCCAGGTCATTGACAACCCTGTCAAACACACCATATGGAGAATCACCATGTATTGTACCGGCAACCACATTGGCCAGTGCACCAATTCGCATTGCCTCGTAAAGTGCGCGGGCTTCCAGGCTCCTGACCTCGCCTATGATAAGGCAGGAGTCCCCAAGCCTTAGAGCCGTACGCAGCGCCTCATCAGCAGATATCTCTGTCTCTATCCGCGTAATAACAGAACGCGATTTGAGTCGCTCAATATTATATCCAAGTTTTATGAGACTGACCACAGGCAACTCTAGCGTATCTTCCACAGTTATGACTCTGAGGCTTGGCATGATTTGCAGCATTAGCGAACCCAGTAGGCTGGACTTACCACTTGAACGCGTACCAGCTATGAGCATTGTTCGTGCGCCGTCTATCAGAAACCATAAAAGACCCGAAGCGAGCGAGTTCATCATACGGTTGTCTATGAAAAGTGGAAATGTCCATGGTTTGTCCCTGTGCCTTCGCAGTGCGAATCCAAGACCGTCTGGCGACAAGGTACGTGTGATAGCAGCCACCCTTGCCCGTGCTCCAGGCACGTCTATTTCTGTATCAAGTACAGGGTTGGCCTCATCCAATGGCCTGCCCGACTGCAAACGGAAACGCGTTGCCCACGATTCTGCATCTTCACGGCTCGGCACAAGGTTTGTTTCACATTCCTCAAAATCCGAGTGAAAAACAAATATAGGTACTGTGCCAACAGGCGCGTTTATAGAAACATCCTGTATATGCTCATCAGCTAGGAGCAGCTCGAGAATTCCAAAACCTGCAGTGTACCGGGCAAGTATGCCTGCAAGCTTTTCTATTCTTTTTTCGCTTAGTGTTAGATTGCTTCTCTCAGCCATGTCCCTCAGCAAGTCCATTCCTATGTTGTAGAAGTTTTCCCTGATTTTCTCAGGCTCTGCCAGTTCCATTTCCTTTGGCTTGTGCGCACCGAGGTATCGCCGTGCAGCATCTAGCAGAGAGTATTCGTCTTCAGACAACCGGAATTCAGGCGGGACAACATGATAATAATATCTCACTTTTGAGGGTAGCTTATATATCTCTACCTTTGTTTCGCCAATCTCATATTTATCTACAGCTTCTGCATTTGCCGGCGGCAGTGATATATATTTTGTATACATGAAGTTGGGTCTTATGCTGGGATGGAACACCTCTCTGTAAAAAGACCTGTCCTTATACCCTCTCTTCTCCGCCAGTTCTATCAATGTGCAGCGTTCCAACATCTCGATGATGGGCTTCAGCGAATGTGCTATATAATATTCTGAACAGCGGACACACTGCTCTGGCATTTTTTTCATCTTTATCCTAACATGCCTCATCTCCCTTACAAGGTTTTTGTAAGCCTTCACAGGGTCATATCTTATTAGCGTGACATTGTTCTGGAGAAACATATATCTCTCTGGCACACATCGTTCGCAGCCGCCAGGTGTTATATTGTCTATCCTTACAATCTTATCCCTTGCTATCCTTTCCACGACGTTCGCAATTTCCATCAGCATCTTGACATCAGAGAAATCGTATTCATACTCCCTTGTCTCTGCCAACACCACACCAGTGGCCTTCTTGACTTCAAGGAGTTTATTGATGGTCGTGGCCATACATACATCAAAGTCTTCTATACTGGAGCCATAGACGCATCCAAGACAGTTGACCCTTATTTTTCCGGTCTCATCATCATAGGTATAATCACAAACCATTGGACCACTAACTATTTATTATAATTAGCGTCAATAAAAAGATTTTTTATCAATCCGAGAAAAACTTATAAATACTACTTAAGCATAAATGAATTATATGGCCAGGGAAAATGAAACAGGCTTGATTATCCAGGAACTTGTCAGGCGGGCAAACCGAAATAACCGGCGACTGCGAATGGTGGAGCAGCGGGTCGAGACAATAGAATCCAGACTCGGTTCTTTGGAACAACTTATGATTAAGCGAGATGCCCAGTATAAGGACAAGTTTGGTGACGCAGAAGAAAAAATGAAATCTTTAAATGACAGGCTGACCAAAATAGAAAACAGTGTCGAAAAGATTTTCAACAAACTGGAAAAGACAGCAACAAAAAAACAATTAGACGAATTGGAGCACACCATGGAGCTGTTAAGCCCGGTTGGTCAGCAGTTCGTAACAAGGGATGAGCTTGAAAGAAAGCTCGGAATGAGATGATTGAATAAGTTAAGATAAATTAAAAATAAGTTAAGACAAATTAAAAATAAATTAAAATAAGGACCAAAGATAAGAATCAAAGAATTAGATAAGGATTATGAGGTGAATCATATGTTTCTCTTCAACAAAAAGGGCAAGACTAAAAAAGACTCTGTTGAAAGAATACGCGAACTTAGCGCGCAACGGATGCCTGAGAAGGATATTATAAGAAAGCTGAAAGCAGAAGGGTATTCTTTTCAGGACATAGAAAGAGGCATGCTAGAGTCCATAAGGCAGGGTGTTATAAAAGAAGATACTGCTGTCGGTGGTGGTCAAGCCGGTGGTCAACAGCCTTATGCCCAAGCACCTTACCAACAAGCACCTGCTGCTCCTGGCCAGCCAGCCTTACCAAGAGGAGGGGATTTTGCTGCTCAGCCATCTGGAGGCGAATTTGCCATACCCAATGAGTTTGAAGAACCAGCAGAATATGGCGACATTGCCGAAGGCGAGTTTGCTCCTGAAATTATGGGTCCTGCCGAATTCGAGGGTGAGCCCCTGCAAGCTGCTGCACAACCAACCCTGCCAGACCTGCCAGAGACAGAAACAGCTATTGAATTTTCCCCTCAGTTGGCAATAGAAGAGCTTATAGAGGGCGTTGTCAATGAAAAATGGGAAAAGCTTAACAAGACGTTTCAAAAGGTCAACGATGACTTTGAGTCAATGAAACAGTCTATGCGGGACTTCGAGGAAAAAACAAACGAAAAGTTGGCAAAGGCGGCACAGCCCAAGATGACCAAAGAGCTCGAAGAGCTTGCTCAGCGTTTTGATGACATGGACGCGCGCATTGGCGGTCTCGAGAAGGCATTCAAGCAGTTCCTGCCGTCGCTGACCAAGAACATAGAAGAGCTCTCTGGAATGGTGCATCAGGTAAAGAAAAAGTCTGCAGAAGACTTCTCGTCAAAAGATTTTTCATCAAAAGACTTCTCGCCAAAGATGGCATAAAAACAAAGAATCTGTTTCGCTACATTTAACAGCCATTAAGAAAATATATAAGTAGAAAAAATAATAATCTAGTTATGACCTTTTTGACCTATGGCCTCAATGCTGCTGTTTATTTCGGGCTTTCGGCAGCAGCTTTCATTAGCTTCTATTTTGCATGGAAGAACAAGGACTGGAAAAAAATCGGTTCTTCCTTCTTTTTGCTCGCGTCAACATTCTTGATTCTCGCGCTGATGAACTTTATATGGTTTGTCACACCAGAACCCGCCCAGATATTCTTGGGGATAAAAGTCATAGGGACAGCCATAACAGCTTTTGTGTTGGGATATATAGGATACAAGCTTACAAAAAGAAAAGAGGTGCTTTTCTTATTATTTCTATACCTTATGTCTCTGGCATTTATTGATATTGGTGTCCGGCAGTTAATGATGTTCACGCTTCTCATCTCTTATATTATAACCTCAGTCGTATTCTTTTTGTTGTATGCATTTTCTGACGCTCATCTGAAAAAAGCGGGCCTGTTCGGATTAGTCTTCAGCATATTGTCTGTAGTTTATACGATTTGGTCTATATTTGAGCCTGGAGTCATGTTATACTGGTTTATTCCGAATGCGATGTTATTTATATCCATACTTTTCTTCGCGTTTGAGATGATGTATGGTCAAAAGCCTCACGAGATAGACGGTGTGAAAATAGATGGAAAAAGGAAAAAAGCTTCTACCATCATCTATTTTATTACTTATATTCTTGCTGTCAACCTGACCATCATCATAGCTTCACTTGCATTTCATGAAATAGGGCATGTCGTTGTTGGCCATCTTGCAGGTTGTGAGGGAGGAAAGGCCATAATCTTGGATTTGTCGTCTGTGCCACACGCCGAGTTGGACTGTCCGACAGGTGCAATTTTTATAACATATCTTGGCGGTCTGATAGCCACAATATTTTTTGGTCTGCTCTTCTTTTTGGCGCGCGGCATGGCAGGTACGTATCTTTCCTACATAATCTGGGGAATCGGATTCTACCTAGCAAACAATGACCTGTTGGCTGTCAATATTCCAGTGCTTTTAGTCCGTTTACTAATGATGGCTGGGTTGGTTCTGGTAATCTACGGCGATGCCAATTTTATTTCCCTGTATTTGGAATATCTTAGAAAGGGAGCAGTGAAGTCCTAACAAAACAATTCCTAACAAAACAATGTCAACGCAAAACAACAAAACCAGTAAAGAGAATGAGATGAAGCACAATCTTGAAACACAATCTTAACACAATTTTATATGGCCAGATTTTCATTGGTTCTGTATCAAACCCCATCCAATAAGATGCCACCTGCCGCTTATCTGTTTTGATATTGCAACCTTGGATGATTCAATCAGGCAGACAGGAAGTTTGAGTTTTGTTTCTATTACGTATTTTTCTCCTTCTTGGTGTGCTGATGTGACAACAGCGACTGTTTTGGCAACGGCTATCGTGAGCATTAGCGCATCACCAGTGTTTATGGTTGGTTTTTCTTTTGTGCCGATGGCGCTTTCAAACAGATGAACATCCAGTTTAAGTTCATCTTCAATACCCGGGAGATTTACACCAGCAATGTTTCCAGAGAGCGTGTCAGCTCTGCAGAGGCTTGGGTCAAGCGTTGTCATTATTCCAAGAAGTCCGCCAGGCGTTCCGACATCCAAACTATAGCCAGCCTGCTGAATCCCAATGACTTTTGTTTTAAGCGCCTGATATGTTCCGTCAACATACACACCAGGCTTTATCTCTATCTCGTCGTCTTTTTTGATTACACCCCTTATTATGGTCCCTCCGAGAACACCACCAACCAAGTCATTTGGTTTTGCCCCGGGTTTGTTTATATCAAAGCTTCTTGCTATGTAGATTAGCAGCTCGCTTTCCATGTCCCTCTGAGGAGTTGGTATTTTCATAAGTTCTTGTATCAGAATATCAATATTTGTCCTGTGCTGTGCGCTGATAGGAATTATGGGCGCGTTTTCAGCAACAGTGTCCTTGACAAAATTTTTTATCTCTTTATAATTCTTTTCTGCTTCTTCTTTCGAGACCAAATCAATCTTGGTCTGGACTATGATTATGTTTTTGATATTTGCGACCTCCAGCACGAGAAGATGTTCCCTTGTCTGCGGCTGCGGGCATTTTTCATTTGCTGCAATTATTAGGAGAGCAGCGTCTGTCATGGCAGCGCCAGACAAGACCGTTGCCATAAGCGTTTCATGTCCGGGCGCATCAATAAAAGAAACAGTTCTCTGCGGTTCGCAGTCAGCAAAGCATTTCTGGCACTTTTTCGTTGTGCCAAATGCGCCGCATTTTGTACATTTATAAAAAGTAGTATCAGCATAACCAAGGCGGATTGTGATGCCACGCTTCTGCTCCTCGCTGTGCGTGTCTGTCCACTTGCCAGTCAACGCCTCTGTCAGCGTTGTTTTGCCATGGTCCACATGTCCGACCAGTGCAATATTAATCTCAGGAATAAATCTTTTGTCTACTTCCCCACTGCTATCTTTAACATCAGCGGCTTCTTCACCAGGTTTTATTTCGTTTGCGAACACAATCACCCCAGATTAAATCTATTTATCATGTTTTACCTCTTCTTTGTCTTCTTTTGCTGGCTTCCCTTTTTCTTCTTTTTTGCCTTCTTCCTTTTCTTCCGCTTCTTTGTTTTCTTTTTTTTCGGCCTTTGGCTTTTCATCTTTCGGCTTCTCTTCCTTTTCTTTGGTCGGCTCTTCTTTCTTTTTCTCCTCAGCAGGCTTTGCTTCTTTTTCCTTGGGAGCAATTATTTTATCCAGAGGAGTAGCGCCTTCTTTAACAACCACACAGTTTATCTGTGTGATGTCCTTATCAATAGTATTACCGCGTATCATTTTTCTTCGTCTCAGACCCTTAATCTTGACGACTTTTTTTCTTATGAGCTTTTTTCCTGAAAAACCAATGCCTTTTGTGAGAACTATCCTTTTTCTGACAGTTCCGTTGAGGTCCGGTCTCATTGGAGAACCATCCTTGTCAGAACCGCCGGTTATCTTAAGTTCATAACCTTCCAACCCAATTAAGCCAGCAGAAAAAGTATCTCCAATCTTTCTACCAAAGAGAGCTTCACATTCTTTCTGTTCTTTCTCTATTTGATAGCATTTTCCTTTCTTTGAACCGACAACAAACTTAAATACAGCCATCTAATCACCTCAGTTTTGCACAGCCGCTGCTGCGAAGCAGCAACTCAAGCCGAGTTTTTCCACTCTTATTATTTTATATTTTAAACAATGTTTAAATATGGACAGAAAGATTTTTAAAGGGGATTTGGCGGTATTTCTGAGATTTAGTTTTTCGCCTTCTTAAAAAGCAGCCACGCCTTTGCCCCAGCCTTTTTGAATATAACAAGACAATAAACGCCTTTCAGCTTCTTGCCATTGAGTTTGAATATCATCTTGTTCTTCGTCTTCTCTATGAGTTCATATGTGCCCGTGTCCCATATCTCAACCGTGCCTGCGCCATAATGGCCTTTTGGTATTGTTCCTTCGAACTTTGCATAAGCGAGGTCGTGGTCGTTGACTTGTATGGCCAATCGTTTGATGCCTGTGGATTTTGGAGGAATCTTTGGAATGGCCCAGCTCTTTAGAACGCCGTTCATCTCGAGACGAAAATCATAATGTAGGTGCGTTGCACGATGCTTCTGGACGACAAAGATGAGATTTTTTGGTTTTTTGGATTTCTTCGTTTTTGGTGGCATGTCAAACGCCCCAGAACTTGTCCTTAGCCTGTTTGATGTTTTTGATTTCTTCCAACGTGGCTTTTTCAGAATCGCTCAGCAGGTCCTTGTATTTCTTGAGCGTTTTATATTCCTCGCCTGTGAGGTCTGTGAAAAAGACATCGCCTTCTTTTGTGTGTCTGCCGATTGTCAGCCCGAGGATAGATATGGCAACCTTGTCACTGGTCTTGGCCTCGTCCACATTTTTGCCTTCTGATTGTATCTGCTTAATCTCGCCTGTTATGCTATCGTTATCCTGCTTTACGACCTTTGCACCAGCCCTGACCAATCCGCCAAGAATCTCGCATCCTACTATCGCCGGGTTGCTCGCACGAAAGATGCAACCAGGAAGAATCTTGAATTTAGCCGGCCGCGTTATGCCTTCTATTTCCCTTTCTTTTATTTCCTTTTTCTTTGCCTTCCTGAATTCTTCATAACGTTCTTTCAGCCGGTATATAATATCAGAATCTATAATCTCTATTTTCTTATCTTTTGCCATATGAACAGCCTCATCTGTTGCGGAAACGTCGAAGCCGATGACAACACGCAGAAACTCGTCTTTGTTTGCTTCTGCATCTATTATATCCTTCTTGGTTATGTCGCCGATATTGGCGGTCTTTATCGGATAGCCGCTGAATATGTGGTTCAACGCTTCCAGACCACCGATGGTACTGGCATGGAGCACAATACCTTCTTCCTCTGTTTTTACCACACCCAACTCTTTTTTCATATCATCAGCAACAGTTCTTGCCTCTTCTTCTGTTGGCACTATCATGAGTTCTGAGCCAGCTATGACTTTGTCCAGCCCAGGAGCAACTATCTTAACACCCATGGCCGCTTCCACTTTATCTATGGGCTTAAACTTATGTTCCACTCTTATATCTCGTAATGGCTCTGGAACAAGCAGGGCCTTTATTTTTGTCACGATAGGCTCTTTCCCACCGATAACCAAATAGTCATTCTTTGTTGCAGAACCATCATGAATCACAGCATCAATCGCTGTTCCAAGGCCGCGTACCTCTTTGACTTCTAGTACCAGCCCCTTGCACTTTTCTCCAACACTTAGCTTGGACTGCAGAAACTGTTGGGACAGTCCTGTAAGCACGGTCAGCAGTTCTGGCACACCTTCACCAGTTTTTGCAGATATCGGAACAATTGCGAGCTTTTTTGTGAAGTTTTCTATTCTGTCAAATCTTTCAGAATCAAATCCATAGTTTGCAAGAGCACCAACAATCTTGTAAAACATCTCCTCAAAAAGTGCTCGGACATCCTCTGTCTGATTGGGGTAATTCTTCAAGAAGCAGTCATCCTTGCTTTGCCAGCCGTGTATTTTGTCTATCTTATTCACAGCAACCACGAACGGCGTCTTTGTCCTTTTGAGCATTTCTATACTTTCTTCTGTCTGCGGTTTTATTCCCTCGCTTATGTCTATTAGAAGAACAGCTATATCTGCTATTGAGCCGCCACGCTCGCGCATTCCGACAAAGCTTGCATGCCCTGGTGTGTCAATGAAAAGCAGGCCAGGAATTTCTATTTCAATATTAAATTTCTCAAGAAGCGGGCCGCAGAGTTTTTTTATGGTCTCTACAGGAACCTGGGTTGTCCCTATATTTTGTGTGATGGCTCCTGCTTCTTTTGCTGCGACAGTCGTATGTCTGATATAATCAAGCAGCGTTGTCTTCCCATGATCAACGTGCGCTACTATGGTTACTATCGGCTGCCGTATCATAACAATCACCAAATTTCTGCCACTAAACTTATTGTAAGCAACAATTTAAAAAGTAATTTTTATCAGCAGATAAGAAGTAAATATTGTTTGGTTCTCATGCCTATCTACTATCTGTTTACCTATCGTATATTTCTTCAGGTCTGAACCACAGCGCAATTTCTTTTTCAGCCTCTTCTATAGTTTCAGAAGCGTGAACGATATTATGAACAGTTCTGCCTTCTTCGTTTGCCGCTACTATTGAATCGTTGCTCAGGTCGCCGCGAATGGTTCCGGGTTCTGCCTTGCACGGGTCTGTGTAACCAGATATCTGTCTGAGTTTCTTAACAGCGTTCTCGCCCTGTAAAACCATGGCCACAACAGGGCCAGATGTTATATATTCCCTAAGCCACTGAATAATTTTCTTCCCCTGTTCTATAGGGTCATCTGCTTTGTAACCGTTTTTTATGCCCTTTTCTCCAAGGCTTTCTATCATTGAGTCTGGATAGTGCTTTGTAGCTAAATCAAGATTAGCCTTTACCATTTTAATGGCTACTATTTTCAGCTCCGCAGCTTCCATTCTTTTTATGACTTCGCCTATGATATTTCGCTTTACAGCCTCTGGCTTTATCAGTGCCAGGGTCCTTTCGTTTTCCATTCATATCATCCTATGCTTTCAGTTAAAGAATATAATATGGCGCCACGGTATTTAAAATTTTTTAATGTCCCTCTATTTTCTTTTCAGCACACTATTAACACTATTAAGTTTGGTTATAGCTCAATCAGTAAGTTCTATTTCTATGTTAACATCACGCGGTATTGGAATTCTGGTTATCTGTCTTAGTACGCGCTCGTTCGCACCAACATCAAGAACACGCTTATGGATACGCATCTCCCATTTTTCCCAGTTCTTTCCGCCGCCTCCGCGGTGCATGCCATCGCCGCACGGCGTTTTCATAACAGGGATTTTTATTCGCTTTGTGGGCAAGGGAATCGGTCCAGATACAGCTACACCTAACTTTTCTGCCGTATCCTTAATCTCATTGCAAATATTATCCAGCTGTTTCGGGTCACGCCCAGCCAGCTTTATTCTTGCCTTTTGCATAGGAAAAATAATCACTAATTAACTATAAAAATGTTTCTAATCCGCTCTTTTGAGTTTTTCAGGCAGAGTCAGGCAGAGTCATGTGTTTTAATTATGTTTTAATTATTTTTGGCGTTAAATCATCCTTATGAATATCTGCATAGAGACATACGGATGCGCTGCGAATCAGGCCGACAGCGAAATCATGGCAGGCCTGCTGACACAGGCAGGTTTTGATATCGTAGCGGACGCAGGCATAGCTGATGTAGTCATAGTTAACACCTGCATAGTCAAAGGCACGACAGAACGAAGAGTCACGTCGAGGATAAAAAAGATTGAAGAAACTGATAAAAAGCTTGTCATCGCAGGCTGCATGCCAGAGGCAATGTACAAACAACTGCGTGCAATCACGAGCGCGCCTGTAGTCGGACCTTATCAAATCAAGAAAATCGCCGCTATTGTAAAAGCAGCAATAGAAGACAAGCAGGCAGAACTAATCAGTGGCTATTGCGAAAAAACACTCCTGCCGAAAATCAGGAGAAACCCTGTTATTGATATTATTCAAATAGAGCACGGCTGCCTTTCCGCTTGTTCGTTCTGCATCACAAGAAAGGCCCGTGGTGCGCTGCGCTCAGAGAAACTTGGCAATATAGTTAAAGAGGTCTCACTTGCTCATAAAGCAGGCGTAAAAGAGTTCTGGTTCACTGGCCAGGACATTGGCTGTTATGGTTTTGATGCAGGCACAACCCTTTCTGAGCTTATCAACGCTGTCGTAGCCGAGGTCAGAGGAAAGTATTTTATCCGCCTCGGTATGATGAACCCACAGCACGTAAGGCGAATTTTGCCAGAGCTCATAGATGCATACAGACATGAGCAGGTATTCAAGTTTCTGCACATACCTGTCCAATCGGGCTCCAATAGCATTCTGAAGAGCATGCGACGCGGCCACACAGCAGAGGATTTTGTGCAGGTTGTCGATAAATTCAGAAAAGCCTTGCCAGATATAACAATCTGGACAGATGTCATAGTGGGATATCCTGGCGAGACAGACGAAGACTTTCAGAAAACAATAGCCTTAATCAAACAAACCCATCCAGATTATGTAAACATATCAAGATTCACGCCAAGACCGAACACAAAAGCAGCAAAAGAAAAACAGCTGTCAACACAAATAAAGAAGCAGAGGAGCAGGATTATGACAAAAATAGTTGACGATGCGTGCATAAAACAAAACAAGAAATGGGTTGGCTGGGCTGGCAATGCGCTTATAGACGAGTACAATCGTGCAAAGCAGACATGGGTCGCAAGGAATTATGCGTACAAACCTATTGCGCTGAAAGGCAGCTACAGGCTTGGACAATTTGTTAAAGTAAAAGTGAAAGACGCAGCGCAGACACATCTTGTTGGCGAGCCGATGGAGTAGCGAAAGCTTTAAATAGTTTATGTTATATATATCTAACATAAAGTTAACTAAATATAACAAAATGTTTAAAATAAGTAACAGGAGGATAATAAAATGAAAATAACAAAATTGAATAAATTTAGATTCATGTTTGGGTCAATATTATTACTTATAGCAGCGGCCCTTTTGATATTCTGGAATAACATAGATAGCATCTTTATAACAATATTTATAGCAGGAGGAGTGACGAGTATTATAACTGGATTTTCTAGACATCTTAAAGGTCAACCAGAGGTAGACGAGAGAACAAAGAAAATAAGTGCGTTTGCAACAACATACTCTTGGTTTATAACATTAATTTTCATCAGCGTTTTGGTATTGCTCAATCATTTCAGCCGGCTGAAAGTGAGTGTTACACAAGTGCTTGGTCTAATACTTTTTGTGATGCTAGCAACTATGTTATGGATGCGTGTGTATTTCAAGCGAAGAGGAGATATAGAATAAGAGTGTGAAGTGGATACTACAGTAGAAAAGGTCTGGATTAGTGGTATAAAATGAAAACAAGAATCAAAGAATTCAGAGCCAGATATAACCTGACACAAGAAGATTTGGCAAAAAAAGTAGGCGTGAGAAGAGAGACAATCGTTTTCCTGGAGAAAGGAAGATATAACCCTTCACTAAGGCTAGCCCACAAAATCGCAAAAGTCCTAAAGTCTCGAATAGAAGATGTTTTCATTTTTGGTAAAAAGGAATAAATTTCAGCAATCGGCTATAAGACAAGCCCGACAATTATGCTAACTATTTTAGTGTAAAGCAAAATCTGGTAAATGATAAATGCAACCACGGCTATCTTAAGATTTGTGACAGCGTCTTTTTTCAGGATTATTTGGCCAAGAACAAACCAGACTAATAATGGCATTAGAACAAAACCAACCACTGGTATGTATCGTGCCAGCAAGGCCTGCGCGAGCGGTGTCAAAAAGTATGCAAGGAAGGACATTACTAAGATTTGTTTCATTTCCATTTCATGTCCGATGATCGCATCTGAGAGCAGTATGGCAATGAAAATTACTGCCGTTGAAACAAGAAGCCCAACAATGCCTGCCACGCTTGTTGGCACAACTGCGAACAATATTGATGGATCCAATATCCTCACCTTTATTTTCTCATCTCTTTTTCAAGTAGTTTCATAACCTTCTTTCCGTCAGCACGACCACTGACTCTGCTCATAACAATACCCATAATCTCTTTCTTGGGTTTGCCCTGATTCGCTTTAACTATTTCAGAGATTATTTTTTTAAGCTCTTTATCTGGTAACATCTCAAACCTTTTTACCGCATTTCGGATTTCACCACGTTTGGCGTGCTCAATTATCTGAGGTATTGCATCCTTTGATACCTTTTCATCAGCAACAAGCCTAAACAGCTCTTTATAATCATCTTTGCTCATTTCGATGATGATACCTTTTCTTTTCAGGTCCTTGACAATAGAAGTCAAGGTTGTTGCGACTAGTTTTGGGTCTGTTTTTATCTCGCTTATGATTTCTTCAAACAGGTCGTAATTTCGTGAACGTATTATCTGCCGCGCAAGTTCAGCAGGCATAACCTTGCTTAGTTCTTTCTCGCGCTCTACTAGTGTTTTTGGCAGCGCGCTTTTAACATCGCCAAGAAAATCTTTTGTGATTTTTATAGGAGGTATGTCTGTTTCTGGATACAACCTGGCAGCACCAGGCATTGGCCGCAGGAATCGTGTGTTTGTTCCCTCGGCAGCGCGAACTTCTCTGGGCACGCCATCTATGGTCTGTTCTGCCCGCTGAAGAACTCTGTCTAACGCCTTTTCCGCCACCGCTGGCCGAGCAACAACCAGAACAAATGCATCCTTTTCTCCGCAGTTAAGAGCCCTGGATAATATTTGTTTTTCTTCCTCTGTTATTCCGTAGGCAGGCAGCTCGTCAGAATGTATTATGCCGGACACGCCTGCTGTCTTAGCATGGTCAGCAAACTCAGAGCCAAGCCTTCTACCTGGTTGTATTTCCTTACCGATAAGTCCGCTAAAACTTGGTAGCCGAACACCTAACACTATACCGTCGTTCATCGATTTTTTCAGCAGGTTTGATTTTGTATGTTCTAGCTTCGAAGAAAGCACAACAAAATCGCGCGGTATTTTCTTAACACCGCGTTTTTTTAACTCGTTGCTTATCTCAATGAGATTCCATTGCCGCAGAGCCTCATTTTCTATGAGCTTGGACATTGCTCTTAGGTTCTGCACATGTTTTATTTCAACGCGTTCACCGTTTTTTATTGAAACATTAACATCCTGCCTTATGCTTCCTATCCCACGCTTCACATGACATGAGCGTAGAATCATTCCTATCTTTTTTGCCACACTCGCGGCCTGCTCAGGACTATTTATGCTGGCGTCTGTTGCTATTTCCACCTCTGGTATCCCAAGCCTGTCCAGCCTGAATGTTATGGATGACTCGTCTTCGCTTATGCGCCTGCCAGCATCCTCTTCCAAGTTAATGAACGGTATCTTGACAGAATCAATGCTGCCACCTTTTGCTATGAGCGCTGTGCGCTGAAAACCAGATGTGTTAGAACCGTCTATTACTGTTTTTCGCATGACCTGTATTTCGTCCACCGGTTTTGCGCCAAACAACATCGCGATTTGCATGGCTATTCTCAACGCTTCCATATTCATAGGATGTGGTGGCTCTTCATCCATCTCCACAAGGCAGGTGGAGTCAGAATACGCCTCATAAATAAATGTCTTTTTTCTTGCTTCCTCATATTCCGCAGCTTGGTCTTTTGTACCAGTTTCACCAACAACAGCGTGCAGTTTCCTTTTGATTATTATATCAGGCGCATCGCTGCGCAGTGACGACGGACACTCGCAAAAAAGTTTATGCGTGTCCAGCTGCTGGTGTATTTCTATACCGACCTTCAGCCCAAGTTTTTTATAATTCATTGATACCATATTCCACGCCTTTAACCACACCATCTATCTTTTCCACACAACCTGGCCCTTCTTCTTAATATATCTTATACGGTGGTATGGTATGTCGCTTTTCTCAAGGTCCGAGAGTTTAATGAATATTGTCTTTTTTTCAATCCTGTCCCAATAGCCTATGATATAATCTCCAGGATTCTCGTTTTTGTCCCATTTTATTTTGTTTATTATTTCATGAACAGGTTTCATAGCTCTTACACGCCGTGATATTTATCGGGTCATATTATCAAGTCATATTATCAATATAGGAATGCTCTCGCATCTATGGATGTTGTTATCTCGCCA